>NZ_CP127409.1:959023-1278698 GCF_030291135.1 Rhodanobacter thiooxydans
CGCACACGCTGGAGACCGAATTGAAGCGCGTGCCCGGCACGCGCGACGTCTACACCATCGGCGCGCCCGAGCGTGCGGTGGTGGTGGACCTGGATGCGGCGAAACTGGCTGCCTACGGCATGGCGGTCGGCGACCTGGCGAATGCCTTGCGCGCGGCCAACGTGGTCACCCAGGCCGGCGACCGCGTGACGGACAACCGCGAGGTGCCGGTGACCGCCGGACGCTTCCTCGCCGACGCAGCGGACGTGGCGCAGCTGGTGATCGGCCTGAAGAACGGCCAGCCGGTATTCCTCTCCGACGTGGCCACGGTCCGTCAGGGTGCCGACCTGCCCAGCCGCTATGTCTGGTTCGGCGCGCCCGCCGGCAAGGCCGGTCCCGCCAGCGGCAACGCCCCGGCGGTGACCCTTGCCGTGGCGAAGAAGCCTGGCACCAACGCGGCCGACATCACCGATGCGATCGCCACGCGCCTGCACGCGCTCGAAGGCGTGGCGATCCCTGCCGGGATGCACGTCGCGGTGACCCGCGACTATGGCCGGACCGCCACCGACAAGGCGGACAAGCTGATCCACAAGCTGATCTTCGCCACCTTCTCAGTGGTGCTGCTGGTGTTGCTGACGATGGGCTGGCGCGAGGCGATCGTGGTCGGCAGCGCGGTGATCATCACCCTGGCGCTGACCCTGTTCGCCTCGTGGGCGATGGGCTTCACCATCAACCGCGTCTCGCTGTTCGCGCTGATCTTCTCGATCGGCATCCTGGTCGACGACGCGATCGTGGTGGTGGAGAACATCCACCGGCACATGGCGCTGGGCGGACGCTCGCTGCGCGAGGCGATTCCCGCGGCGGTCAGCGAGGTCGGCGGGCCGACCATCCTGGCTACCTTCACGGTGATCGCCGCGCTGCTGCCGATGGCGTTCGTGTCCGGCCTGATGGGGCCGTACATGCGGCCGATCCCGATCAACGCCTCGGCCGGCATGCTGCTGTCGCTGGCGGTCGCGCTGGTGGTGACGCCGTGGCTGGCGCTGAAACTGCTTGGCCGCCACCGGCACGCCGATACCGCGCCGGCGGACCGCGGTACCGCAGAAGGCGACGCCGCGAACGGCAGCCGCCTGCACCGCGTCTTTCGTCGCCTGATGCTGCCGTTCCTCGACGGCGACCGCGCGCCGCGCCGGCGCCACCTGCTGTTTGCCGCGATGGGCGTGCTGGTGCTGGCCGCGGTGGGGCTGGTGGTGGTCAAGGCGGTGGTGCTGAAGATGCTGCCGTTCGACAACAAGTCCGAGTTCCAGATCGTGGTGGACATGCCCGAGGGCAGCACGCTGGAGCGCACCAACCGCCTGCTCGGCGAGCTGGCGCAGGCGGTAGCGAAGGTGCCCGAGGTGATGAACTGGCAGGGCTACGCCGGCACCGCCGCGCCGATCACCTTCAACGGCCTGGTGCGCCAGTATTACCTGCGCAGTGGCCCGATCGTGGGCGACCTGCAGGTGAACCTGGTCGACAAGCACGAGCGTTCGCGCCAGAGCCATGCCATTGCGCTGGCCGTGCGGCCGGCGCTGGCGAAGATCGGTGCGCGCTACGGCGCGTCGGTGAAAGTGGTTGAGGTGCCGCCCGGGCCGCCGGTGCTGGCGCCGATCGTGGCCGAGGTCTACGGTCCCGACTACGCCGGCGTGCGCCGCATGGCGCTGGAACTGGCACGGAAATTCAGGGCCAACCCTGACATCGTGGATGTCGACACCAGCGTGGAGGCGGACGCGCCACGCGAGGTGCTGGTGGTCGATCGCGCACGCGCCGCGCGGCTGGGGCTGGACCAGGCGGCCATCGCGCAGGTATTGCGCACGGCACTGTCCGGCGACGACGCCACCTACCTGATGGACGGCCACGCGAAATACGCGGTGCCGATCCGCCTGCGCCTGAATGCCGGCGACCAGGCAGCGATGGGGCAACTGCTGGCGCTGCGCGTGCGTGCACGCAGCGGTGTGCTGGTGCCGCTGTCCGAGGTGGTCGGCGTGCAGCCGGCAGATCGTGACAAGGCGATTTACCACAAGGATCTGCTGCCCTATGCCACGGTCACCGGCGACGATGCCGGCGCCACCGACAGCCCGCTGTACGGCATGTTCTCGCTGGTCGGCGAACTCGGCCACGAACGGCTGGACGGCCAGCTGCTGCAGCAGCATTTCACCGCGCAGCCCACCGACACCACCCGCGCCGCGGTGAAGTGGGACGGTGAGTGGCAGATCACCTTCGAGACGTTCCGCGACATGGGGCTGGCCTATTCGGTCGGCCTGCTGCTGATCTACCTGCTGGTGGTCGGCCAGTTCAGGAGCTACGTGGTGCCGCTGATCATCATGGCGCCGATTCCGCTGACCGTGATCGGCGTGATGCCAGGGCACGCCCTGCTCGGCGTGCAGTACACCGCCACCTCGATGATCGGCATGATCGCGCTGGCCGGCATCATCGTGCGCAACTCGATCCTGCTGATCGACTTCATCAACCACGCGCTGGCCGCCGGGCAGCCGCTGCGCGAGGCGGTGATCGACGCGGCGGCGGTGCGCGCCAAACCCATCGTGCTGACCGGCCTGGCGGCGATGATCGGCGGCTTCTTCATCATCGACGACCCGATCTTCCAGGGCCTGGCGGTGTCGTTGATCTTCGGCATCCTGGTCTCGACCGCGCTGACCCTGCTGGTGATCCCGCTGCTGTACTACGTGTGGCTGCAACGCCATCCGGCCGCTGGAACACCCGCCATCGAAGGAGCTTGAACATGAGCGACACCCAGGAATTCACGCTGACCCTGACCCAGGAGTCGGATTACGTCTTCCGCATCGAATTCGACGACACGGCGATACCAGCGCTGCACACCGACGAGTCGGCGCCGCTGGGTGGCGACACCGGCCCCAACCCGTCGCGCATGCTGGTCGCGGCGGTGGCCAACTGCCTCAGCGCCAGCCTGCTGTTCTCGCTGCGCAAGTACAAGAATACGCCGGGCCGCATCGTGAGCCGGGCGAAGGCAACACTGGAGCGCAACGAACAGAAGCGGCTTCGTGTCGCGCACATCGCGGTGGCGATCGAGCTGCCGGAGGCTGCCGCCAGCTACGCGCAGATCGAGCGCCTGCTGCAGCAGTTCGAGAACTTCTGCGTGGTGACCGAAAGCGTGCGGCAAGGTGTCGCGGTGGACGTCAGCGTCCGTGACGCAACGGGTGCCGTGCTGCATGTGTCCGGGCCTGGATGAATGCCGTTCAGGACGTCTGCCGCGATGTTGACGTGGGTCAGTCGCGTCCACGCGCCTGCGCGCTAACCTCCTTCCATCCGCGGCACCCATGCCGCCTGCTGGAGTATCCCGCATGAAATCCGTGAATACCGTTCTTGCGCTGGCATGTGGCCTTGGCCTGGCGGTGGCGGCGCAGGCATCGCCGCAGCACTCGCACAAAAGCCATGCTGCACCTGCCGCCACATCCGCCGCAGCGGCACCGGCACAGCGCTGGATACCCGACGCGCCGTTGAGCGATGGCATGCGCCGCGCGCATGCCGCGGTGGATGCGTTGCGCCACTATGAGATGGGCCACATGAGTGCGCCGATGGCGGTCGATCGCGCCACCGAGGTGGAATACGCCGTGACCTACATGTTCGCCAACTGCAAGCTGGCAGCCGAGCCCGATGCTGCCCTGCACGGTATCCTGGTGCCGCTGATGAGCGCGGCGCAGATGCTGAAGGCCGACCCGAAGAAGGTTTCGGCGGTGGCCGACATGCGCGCGGCGATCGCGCACTATCCGCAGTACTTCAACGACCCCGGCTGGGACCAGCCGGCCCCGGCCACGCACGAGATGCACGACGAACCCTGAACGGGCTCCGGTACGTGACTGACTGGATCCAGGCCTGGCAATGCATCGGCTGCGGCAAGATCGAGGCGCCGCAGCCGTGCATCGGCGTGTGCCGCGACCGCAGGATCCTGATGGTCGGCAAGGAGGCGCACGAACGCGCACTGGCGGAAATCACGGCGCTGCACGCACAGCTTGCGCAGGCCCGCGCAATGCTGCAGCGCTTTGCCCTGGCCACGCCGCATGAAGGTCAATGGGAGCGCTCGTGGCTGGCCTTGCAGGCCGAGCTGCGCGAAGCGCTGGCGGTGCTGGCGAGCGTGCCGGAATCGTCCGTGCACGAGTGAGGCAGCGCCCGGAAACCGCGCAGCTCGCGGAAGCTCATGCGGGTGGAGCGGGGATCGCCAGGCTGTCGCCATCCGAGTCGGCCAGCAGCTGCCGGTGCACTCGCTCAAGTTCGGCCAGCAGCTGTGCGCGCGCCTCGGCGGCGAACGGGTTCTCGCGCTGAATCGCGGCGAACAGGTGGCCGGCGTCGCCGCGTACCGCCGCCAGCATGTGCTGCATGCCCTGGAACGAGGGCGGCGCCAACGCCAGGCCATCGTCCACGCCGATGTCGAGCAATCCCTTGGCGACGAAGAACGCCAGCGCATGGGTCATCGCCATAGCGCGGTCGTGGGCCTCCGGATCCTGCTCGATGACTTCGCAGTCGAGTGCGCGGAACAGCGCGCCGACGTGCGCGGCGGCCTGCGGGTGACCCGCGGCGGGGCAGATCACCACGCGCCGCGGGCGTTCGTCGCGGGCCAGGCTGAGCGGGCCGAACAGCGGATGCGTGCCGACGTGCGGGATGGCCGCGCCAAGCAGTTCGTCCATCGTCGCGCAGGGATGCATCTTGACGCTGCCCACGTCGATCACGGTCTGCCCGGCGTGCAGCAGCGGGCGCAGTGCGAGCAGGGCCGCGCGCATGTGCGGCACCGGCATCGCCAACACGATCCACGCTGCGCCGTCGACCGCGGCCGGCATCGACGCGGCGGCCAGCGCAGCGGGGACATCCGCGTGCGGATCCCACACGCGCACGCGATGGCCTGCCTGCACCAGCAAGTCGGCGAAGGCCTGGCCGAAGCGGCCGTAGCCGAGTACGGCGAACGTCGTGGCGGGTGGCGCGGGTTCGCGCGGCTTGGCGGCGCTCATGCCGTGAGCGGTGAGCGGCCGCTGGCCAGGCTGGTGCGCAGCGCGGCCGTCCACGGCGCGAGGTCGATGTCGTGGGCGGCCAGCCAGTCGGGATCGAACAGCGTCTGCGCGTAGCGTTCGCCGCGATCGCACAGCAGGCTGACGATGCTGCCGCGCTCGCCGCGGGCGCGCATCGAGGCAGCCAGCTGCAGGCAGGCGACCAGGTTGGTGCCGGACGAGCCGCCGTAGCGATGGCCGATGAGTTCCTCCAGCAGCCAGGCGGCGGCGATCGAGGCGGCGTCGGGTACCTCGATCACCCGGTCGACCACGTCGAAGATGAAGCCCGGTTCGACCCGCGGCCGGCCGATGCCTTCGATCAGGGTGGGCTGGCTGGCGACCGCCTGCGTGTCGCGGCTGCGCCAGCCGTGCACGAAGCCGGTGCCGCTCGGCTCGGCCACGCACAGTTGTGTGTGCAGCCGGCGGTAGCGCAGGTAACGGCCGATGGTGGCCGAGGTGCCGCCGGTACCGGCGCCGCAGACGATCCAGGCCGGTTCGGGCTCGGCTTCCAGCGCGAGCTGGCCGATGATCGACTCGGCGATGTTGTTGTTGCCGCGCCAGTCGGTGGCGCGCTCGGCCAGGCCGAACTGGTCGAGGTGGCAGGCACCCCGGGCGGCGTGTTCGGCGGCACGCTCGTGTACCTGCGCGGGATCGTCGACCAGGTCGCACTCGCCGCCAAGCGCCTGCACGTCGCGGATCTTGCCCGGCGCGGTGCAGGCCGGCATCACCGCGATGAACGGCAGGCCGAGCAGGCGCGCGAACCACGCCTCGGAAATCGCCGTGCTGCCGGAGGAAGCGTCCACCACGGTCTGCCCGCCGCGCAGCCGGCCATTGCACAGTGTGTACAGGAACAGCGAACGGGCCAGGCGATGCTTCAGGCTGCCGCTGGGATGCGCGGCTTCGTCCTTGAAGTAGAAGTCGATGCCGTGGAAGCCGGGGAAATTCAGCTTCAGCAGGTGGGTGTCGGCCGAACGCGCCGCTTCCTGCGCCAGCTTCGCCAGCGCGGTGTGCACCCAGCGGCGGTCGCTTTCGCGTTGCGGGTTGACCAGTCGCAGGACGCTGTCCATCGGAGGCTCCGTGATCATGGGTGGGAATCGGCAGTGGCGTGCAGGGCGCGCACGCGCCGGCCGAGGAAGTCGAAGTAGCGGTCGATGTAGCTGATGCCGTTCTCGTGGTCGATCAGGTAGGGATTCATCAGCGTGTGGCGCAGGATCAGCAGGCGGTCGTCGCCAGCGTCGAAGCTGGCCGGGTCCAGGCCCAGCGTGCCGAAGATGCATGCGGTCTGCGCCGGGCCCAGCATCTCCGGGCGCAGGCTGGTCACCGAGCCGAAGAACTCCTTCAGCTGCAGCGGATGGTGTGGATCGCAACGCAGTTCGTCGTGCAGTGCACGCACGAACGCGTTCGCCGTCGCCACCGAGGCGTTGCCGTGCGGGTTGAGCGCGAGGCAAACCAGGTTGCTGTCCGGTGCGAACGGCACCAGTGCGTGGACGCAGCCGGCCAGTTCCAGCGCGAAACGCTGCGCGCGTGCGTGGAAGATCTCGGCCGCGCGCACGGTGGCGCGCGGCAGCCGGCCGAAGTGGGCGTGGTCCAGTGGCAGCACCTTGTGGGTGACGTAGACTGCCGCTGCCGCGGCACCGGACTTGGAGCCTTCCGGAATGAACTGGCCCAGACTGCGGTAGCGCGCCAGATAATCCTTCGGCGTGCCGCCATGGAAGACATAGTCGGCACGTTCGGCCAGCAAGGCCATCGCGCGATGGTCACGGCAGATGAAGGCGCCGCTGCCGTAGGGCAGGTAACCAAGCTTGTGCGGGTCGACGGTGACCGAATCGGTCGCGCCCACTGCTGCGAACGCGGCATGCACGGCTGGCGTGGGGAACTGCACGTAGTCGCCGGCGACCTCGTTGCGCGGGCGCAGCGAGCCATCCTCGTTGCGGAACAGGGTGGCCAGATAGCCGCCCCAGGCGGCGTCGACGTGTACCGCGAAATCCAGTCCGCGCCCGCGTGACGCCTCACGGGCGGCGAGCACCTGATCGATGGGGTCGATGGTCCCGTACTCGGTGCCGCCGAGCACGGCCACGCACATCAGCACTGGCTGGTGCTCGCGTGCGCAGCGTTCCAGCGTGATGCACAAGGCGGCGGGGTCCAGCCGCATGCCTTCGGTAGGCAACAGCTCCAGCTGGTCGCGGCCTAGGCCGAGCAGCTTCACACCCTTGCTCCACGAGTAGTGCGCCGTGATTGGTGCCAGCACCAGGGGCACCTTCAGGCTCGGGTGCGCAGCGAAGAAGCCGGCCAGGCCGCGCTGTTCGACGCGCTCGCGTTCGACGCGCTGCAGCCAGCGCGAACGCTCGGCCGGCGTCTGCGCCGCCAGCCAGGACTGCCACGCCGTCAGCAGGGCGATGCCGTCAGCCTGGGTCAGGTTGAATGCGCTCCAGTCGTCCGCCGGCAGGGCCAGTTCCGGCACCTGCGCCGCACGCAGCGCGACCGGGAACGCCTTCAGCGCCAGGGCCAGGCGCAGCGCCTGGTAGTTGGCCAGGGTGCCGCCGGAGGTGAGGTGGCCGAACGCGCAGGCGTCCTGCGCCGGGTCGTGCGGATAGCCGAGCATGCGCGCCAGCTGCAGGCCGGCCTGCACTTCCATGTCGACCGTGACCGGTGCGGCATCCTCGCTGACGTTGTTGGGGTTGTACGGCAGCGTGAGCATCTGCGCGGCCAGTCCCGGCAGCAGCAGGTCCGAGGCCATGTGGCCGATGTAGCGCGGGCTGTGGAACGGCACCGACTTCTTCAGTGCGGCGGAGAGCTGGTGCAGCTCGCGGCGCATGCGCGATTCGAAGGCGAGGTAGTCCGGATGATGCGCGGCGGCGGTGGCGATCGCCGGTGGATCCTCGGGGTGGAAGTTGCGCCGCCAGTACACGTGGTCGCGCAGGAACTCGACCATCATCTTTTCCAGTAGCGTGTCGTTCTCGCCGTAGGGGCCGAGGAAGCAGGCGTCCAGCGTGTGGTCGCGTGGCTCGCCGTTGTCGAAGGGGTGTGCGGCGCTCATGCCAGCCACCCGTACAGCCAGCCCAGTGGGTGATGCATGCGTGCCACTCCAAGCATGTAGAGATAGGTGACCAGCGCGGCGACGAAAAAGCCGGTTCGCGCACGCGGCGTGCGTGCCCGTTTCAGCGCCAGCGTGGCAAGCACCACGTAGAGCACCAGCAGCACCAGCTTGGTGGTGAGCCAGCCGTTGGCGAACAGCGCGCCGGGCAGGATGCTCAGCAGCATCAGCGCGGCGGTGAGCAGGGTGGTGTCGATCGCGTAGCTGAGCCAGCGCACCGGCATCCACTGCGCGGCGCCGGCATGACCGGCCTGCACCAGCAGGCCGCGCAGTGCGAACAGCGAACCGCTGGCCAGCACGCAGGCGATGTGTACCCACTTGATTTGGGGATAGAACTCGAACACCGGATTTCCGTAACGTTTTCGCGATGCTGCAAGCATCAGGGCGCGCCTTGCGGCGCGCCCTGACGTGGGTCATGTCAGCGGTTTGTCATGCACCCTCGGTTTGCCCCTGCGGCAGCGGCAGGTTGGCCGTACGGCGTTTCGGCGCCAGCCACAGCGCCGCGACGAACACCGCGATCAGCAGCGCGCCGATGGCGAACAGGGTGTCACCCGGCACGCGCATCCACACCAGCATGTGGATCAGCGGGCGGTCCATGAACTCGGCCGAACGGGCGAACCAGTAACCGTGGTCGAGTACCGCCTTCAGCTGCAGGATGCCCAGCGGCAGCAGGGTCAGCGCGGCCATCAGCGACAGGCCGATGTTGAGCAGCCAGAACGAGCTCTTCAGCCAGCCTTCGCGCCACTCGGCGTCCGGCCTGATGCCGCGCAGGCAGAACAGCATCAGGCCCAGGCCGAGCATGCCGTACACGCCGAACAGTGCGGTGTGGCCATGCGTGGCGGTGAGGTTCAGGCCCTGCATGTAGTACAGCGCGATCGGCGTGTTGACGAGGAAGCCGAGCAGGCCCGCGCCGACCAGGTTCCAGAAGCTCACCGCCACGAAGAACATGATCGGCCAGCGGTAGCGCACCATCCACGGGGCCTCGTGCTGCTTCTTCCAGGTGTCGTAGGCTTCCAGGCCGATCAGGGCCAGTGGTACCACTTCCAGTGCCGAGAAGCTGGCACCCAGGGCGATCACCGCCGTGGTGGTGCCGCTGAAGTACAGGTGGTGCAGGGTGCCCAGCACGCCGCCGGCCATGAACACGATGGTGGCGAACAGCACGTTGGTGGTGGCCGTGGTCACCCGCAGCAGGCCCAGGCGCACGAACAGGTAGCTGATCACCGCGGTGGCGAACACTTCGAAGAAGCCTTCCACCCACAGGTGCACCACCCACCAGCGCCAGTACTCGACCATCGCGATGTGGGTATGCTCGCCCCACATCAGGCCGGCGCCGTAGAGCAGGCCGATCGCCACGGTGGACAGGAACAGCAGGCCCACGATCGAGGCGCCTTCCTTGTTGCGGTCCATCGCCGGCCACAGCGCGCGGCCGACCAGGAACAGCCACAGCATCAGGCCGATGAACAGGAAGATCTGCCAGAAGCGGCCGAGGTCGGTGTACTCCCAGCCCTGGTGGCCGAACCAGAAGTTGTACTTGAGGCCCATCTTGTCCATCACCGCGAACCACTGGCCGGCGAAGGAGCCGACCACGATGACCAGCAGGCAGACCCACAGGAAGTTCACCCCGAGCCGCTGGAATTTCGGTTCATGGCCGGAGATCAGCGGCGCGATGTACAGGCCGGTGGCCAGCCATGCGGTGGCGATCCACAGCACGGCCAGTTCGGTATGCCAGGTGCGGGTGAGGCTGTATGGCAGGTAGTTGGCCAGTGCGAAACCGTAGGCCTGCTGGCCTTCCACCTGGTAGTGCGCGGTGGTGGCGCCCAGCAGGATCTGCGCCAGGAACAGGCCCAGCACGGTCCAGAAATACTTGCCGGTGGCCTTCATCGACGGCGTGGCCTTGAACTCGGTCAGCGGATCGCGCGCCGGAACAATCGGTAGCGGTTCGTGACTGACCTGGCGGGCGTGATGCCAGCCGAGCAGGCCGATGCCGAAGATCATGAACAGGATGCTGAAGACCGACCACAGGAAGCTGGTCGAGGTCGGCGTGTTGCCGGCCAGCGGTTCGTATGGCCAGTTCTGCGTGTAGCTCATCGCCTCGTTCGGGCGCTGCGTGGCGGCGGCCCAGCTGGTCCACCAGAAGAAGGCGGTGACCTCGCGCCGATGTTCCATCTCGGCCACGGTGTTCTCGCGCATGGCATAGCCTTCGCGCAGCTTGTGCGTGGCCGGGTCGTTGCCGAACAGGCTCATGTAATGCGCCGCGACGGCTTCCATCGCATGCGCGCGCAGCGCCGAGACGGTGATGGTGTTGCTGGCCGCGTCCCAGGTGTTGGTACGCAGTTCTTCCTGCACGCGTGCCTTCAGCGGTGCCTGCTGCTGCGCCGTCAGCGAGTCGTAGGGACCCAGGCCGGCGTCGCGGGAAAGCAGCTCAAGCATCGCCATGCTTTCGCGGTGCAACCAGTCGGCGCTCCAGTCCGGCGCCAGCAGCGCGCCGTGGCCCCAGATGGATCCCAATTGCTGGCCGCCGATGCTCTGCCACACTTGGCGGCCTTCCTCCATGTCGGCCTTGGTGTACAGCGTCTGGCCGTCTGCGGTGACGACGGCGGTGGGCAGCGGCGGCGCCTGCTGGTGGACCTCCTTGCCGACCCACAGCAGGACGGCGAAGGACGCGACGAGCAACGCCGCCAGTCCGAGCCAGAGTTTTCGGGTGGTACTCATCAGTGCTTCTCCCTAAAAAGTGCGCGCATGCTCGGCGAGGCAGGGCGTGGCGATCTTGATGCAGGTCAAACGGTCACCACCTCGCGTCGCGCAAATTGTCGCGGCCGCCGCCGGATGCGCATGGTCGCCATGGCATGATCGGCATGGCGCATTGCGCATGAGGGGAGTGCGGGCAGGCATGAACGATCGACCCGGACCGGAAGGGGTGCGATTTCCGTTGCTGCTGCTGGCGGTGTTCCTGGTCGCCGCAATGGCTCCCGGCATCGCGCCGCACTAGCGCCAGGGCTGGCTGATGGAGAACGTGCTGGTGCTGCTGGCGTGGCCCGATCCCGCCGCCGGCATGGCGCCCCAGCAGTGGAATCCGTCAGACGCTGACAGTGCGGGCGTACGGGTCTAGTGCTGCATCAGCACCGGCACGGTGGCTTCTTCCAGCACATGCCGGGTGGCGCCGCCGAACACGCGTTCGCGCATGCGCGAACGGCCATAGGCACCCATCACCAGCAGGTTCGCGTCGATGCTTTCGACTTCCTTCAGCAGGATTTCGCCGGCCATCGCGGAGGAGGAGCGGATGTAGCTGGGCCTGGCCGTGATGCCATGGCGCAGCAGGTAGACGAACGGGTCGAAACGCGGACGTTGTTCGTCACCGTCGCGCACATCGCCATCGACCAGGGTGACCTGCTGCGCCACCTTGAGGAATGGCAGGGCTGAATGGATCGCGCGGATCGCCTCGAGGCTGCCATTGCAGCCGATCACGATGCGCTCGAAGCGGATTTCCCGGTTCCAGCGCGGAGGCAGGATCAGGCAGGGCAGGCGACAGGACAGGATCGCCTCGCCGAGGATGTCGAACAGGCCGGATGCCTGCACCATGTCGCGCTCGATCACCGCCAGGTCGTGCCTCGCGCCGAGCCAGCGCAAGCTATGGGCGATGCCGGTCCGGGCGACGATCCAGTCGGCGTTGCGTACGCCTGACTGGCGCGCGAGGGACTCGAAGGCAGCGTGATTGTCGGCGAATCCGCTTTGCGGTTCGAGCAGCAGGCCGAGCACGGTGGGCTCGTCGCCGGCTTCGGTGCCGATGAGCTTCCGCAACGCGGGGTCGATGTAGCAGCCGGTCAGGTTGCTGCCCCAGCGCGAGGCGATGGCGACGCCGGCGATGACAGCGGGGCTCCATGGGTCGGTCGAGGTTGCCAGCGCGAGGATGTCGCCCGGGCGCGTCACGCATGGTGTCTGTTCGGTGCTGGTCATGGCGGGGTTGCCGATTCGGTGGCGATCAAAGATCGAGTGCATGGATGACCTGGGTGGCGTCATCCGGGTCGAGCCGGCGGCGGAAGCCCAGGTAGCCGGCCAGTTCGCGCATCGGCTCGTTTTCGGCGGCGTCGATCGAGAACATCGTGCGGAATCCGTTCTTGCGTGCGATGTCGATCAGGCGCCTCATCAGCAGCACGGCAAGGCCGCGATGGCGCCAGTCGTCGGCCACCGTCACTGCGCACTCGCACTGCTTCTCGTCGCCGCTGGCGCTGTAGCGGCTGACGCCGACCTCGCGCAGCTCGCCGTTGTCGTGGGCGAGCGCCACGAAGGCCACCCGGTCCCGGTCATCGACGTCCATCAGCTGGTCAAGCAGGGCCGGGCTTGCTTCCTTCAGGTTGCCCAGGAAGCGGAAACGGCAGGCCTGCTCGGACATCCGGTTGATGAAGTCCGTTTCGCGCTGGCGGTCCTGCGGGCGCAGCGGGCGGATCAGTACCGGGCTGCCGTCATTCAGGGTCTCGATCCAGTGTGTGCCCTCGATGGCGCCGAACGGCGTGACGGGGGTGGTGACGGGGGTGTGGTGGACATTGGACATGAGCTGTTCCCGCGGCGGGTGAATCGTGATCGATTCCCACGCCGGGACGGGTGACCATCGCGGCATGGCTCCTTGCAGGATCAAGTTTTACGCCGGCTGGCCGTGGCTCGAATTGACCCTGGTCAATCCGGGATGAACGCGGCGGCGGGTTCAGCCGGCGTCGCGCTGCTTCGACGACGCCGTGGCATTGCTGCGGCAGAGTTCGGCGAGCAGGTCGGGGCGACGGATGTGCACGGATTTGCGGTTGACCTCGAGCACGCCCATTTCCTCCAGGCGCGAGAACAGCCGGCTGACCGTCTCGACCACCAGGCCGAGGTAGTTGGCGATGTCGTAGCGCGACATCGACAGGGTGAGGGCGGTGCCATCGCGCTGCAGGCGCTGGTAGCGGTCGGCCAGGCCCTTCAGGAAGATCGCCAGCTGCTCCTGCGCCTGTTGCTTGCCCATCATCACCAGGTGGCGATGTTCCTCGATCACTTCGCGGCTGATCACCCGCATCAGTTGCCGGTGCAGCGCCGGCACCTCGCTGGTGACCTGTTGCAACCGGTCATAGGGCAGCTCGCAGATGCTGCTGCGTTCCAGTGCCTCGGCCTGGCTGACGTGCCGGTTCGAAGCCAGCGCGTCGAAACCGATGATTTCGCCGGGCAGGTGGAAGCCGAGGATCTGCACGTCGCCGGTATCGTCCAGCACGAAGGTCTTCAGCGAACCGGAACGCACCACGTAGAGCGCATCGAACGGGTCGCCATCGCGGTACAGCACGCCGCCGCGGTCCAGCGTACGCTTGTCGCGGACCGCCGTGTCCAGCTGCTCCAGGTCGTTGTTGCCGATGCCGGCGGGCAGGCACAATTCACTCAGGGCGCAGGTTGAGCAGCTGCGTCGCAGCAGGTTCAGGTCAAGCACGGTGGCTGCGGGGGCCATCGACGTCCTCACAGGGCTTGAAACGGGCTTTCACGGGCCCCTTCGGTGGCCGGGGCAGATGGCCGCACCTTAGCATGGCAAGGCGTCAATTCTGTGCGTATTTGACCGTGGTCAAGTGGCGCATGGACCTTTCGCCGCAGGCTGTCGGCACGGCCGGGTCCACGCGCGGTGGCGGTTGGACCGGGGCCGTCCCACATTCCACTTGCAGAGATCGCCATGAACTGGAAAAACACCAAGGACCGTTACAGCTCGCTGTCGATCGGCATGCACTGGCTGATGCTGCTGTTGCTGGTCGCCGTCTATGCCTGCATCGAATTGCGCGGCTTCTACCCGCGCGGCAGCGATCTGCGCGAGGGCCTGAAGACCTGGCACTTCATGCTTGGCCTGGGCGTGTTCGCACTGGTCTTCGTGCGGCTGGCGATCCGCTTCGCGGCGGGGGCGACGCCACCGATCCGGCCGGCGCCGCCGCTGTGGCAGGAGCGCCTGGCCGCGCTGATGCACCTGGCGCTGTACGCCTTTCTGATCGTGATGCCGCTGCTCGGCTGGCTGGTGCTCAGCGCCAAGGGCAAGCCGGTGCCGTTCTTCGGCCTGTCATTGCCGGCGCTGATGGGGGCAGACAAGGCGCTCGCCGACTCGCTGGAAGAGATCCACGAGACCATCGGCACGATCGGCTACTACCTGGTCGGCCTGCACGCGGCGGCTGCGCTGGTGCACCACTACATGAACCGGGACAACACCTTGCTGCGCATGTTGCCGCGGCGTGGTGGGCGCATGTCGTGACACCGTTCGTCGATGCCGCTGGCGCCAGCGGCCGCTGCAGGAGCGGCGGCAGACGGCGGACGCATTAGCCCATGCAAAAGGCCGCCGGGTTTCCCCGGCGGCCTTTTCTTGTCACTTCACCACCCCGTGCTCAGGCCTGCGCGGGCAGCACCCGCAGCAGTGACGGCATGCTCGCCGCGTTCGTGCGAGCTTCCATCGAAGCCAGGAAGCGCCACACAAACAGCAGGGTCACCAGCATCAACCCCGGGTAGCCAATGCCCGCCAGCAGATAGGGCAGGGTCGGGTCGCCAGCCACGCGTACGCGCGGCAGGTTGAAGCTGAGCAGGCCGAGCGTGATGATCGTGCCGAACACCCACATCATCAACAACCAGATGCCGGCTTCGAAGCCGCTCAGCGGGCGACTCCAGCGGGTGACCGGGTGGACGTCCGCCGAACCGCCGTGCACATCCGTGCCTGCCGGAACGCTGATGCGACGCCCCAGCGTGAACAGGTCGTAGGCCACCACCACCGCACCCACCGCGAAGACGACGCCGAACAGCGGCAGCAGCAGTTTGAACACGCCCATGGAGCGGGCGACGTCGCCACCGAACCAGTCCAGGCCGAGGATGCGGTAGACGTAGATCTGCACGGTGCCGCCCAGGTTGAAGGCGAACGCCATGCCGAGCATGCCCACCAGCACCAGCCAGAAGCCGAGCTTGCCCAGGCGCTGGTCGTAGTTGGTCACCTTGCGCATGATCGGTACCGCGAAGTAGGCGGCGGCGATACCCAGCATGCCGAAGGTGCCGAACAGGGCCAGATGCCCATGCCCCGGGGTGACCCAGGTGCCGTGCGACCACACGTTGGTCAGCGCGAAGGTCATGCTGAAACCCAGGATGCCCGCACCGATCTGCTCCAGCACCACCGAGCCGAGGATGAAGTAGAACGCGGGCGCGTTCTCCAGCGGGCGCTTGTTGGTGTGTGCGTCGAGGTAGATGTGCCAGAAGCAGAACACCAGCGGCAGCGGCTCCAGCGCGCTGAACACCGAACCCCAGAACTGCCAGAACGCCGGCGTGCCGATCCAGAAATAGTGGTGCGCGTTGCCGATCAGCCCGGACAGCCATACCAGTGCCACGCCCCAGAACACGGCGAAGCCCACCGATTTGACATCGACCTTGAACATCAGCACCAGCAGGAAGCCGACCAGGGTGATGTGGATCACCTCCCACACGCCCTCGACCCAGTAGTGCACCACGAACCAGCGGAAATATTCCTGCAGGTCCAACCGTGCCACGTAGAACAGGCCGAACACCCACACCGCCATCAGCGCGCTGACGCCGAGGCCCAGGCCCCAGTGGATCTCGTTCCACTGGCGTACCGGCGGGAAGGTGCGCAGCACCACGAAGGCGAGGATCGCGAAGCCGACCAGCACCAACACGCCGGCGATGCGCCCGGCCTCCAGGTATTCCAGCCCCTGCTGCAGCCACGGCTGCCCTTCCCACCAGCCGGCGATGCCGACCTGGGCCAGGCGCAGGGTGAAGAAGTTCCACAGCGCGATCACGATCAACGCGTAGAACAGCAGCTTGATCAGCCATGGCGCGACCATGTCGCGTTTGGACAGGATCGGGCCGACGAACAGGATCGCGCCAATGAAGCCGCACAGGATCCACAGGATGCCGAGGTTGAGGTGTTCGGCGCGGGCAACGTTGAAGTTCATCACGCCGGCGAGCACGGTCGGGTCAACCTGCTGGGTGGCCAGCAGCAGGCCGTAACCGACCTGGATCACGAACAGCACCAGCATCAGCATGAAGAAGCGCAGGCTCAACCTTTGTGTCTGGTATTCGATCTGCATCACTGCTTCTCCAAGGTGTGGAGGTAGGCCACGATGGCGTTGACTTCATCGTCCTTCAGCAAGGTCCCGTAGGCGGGCATCACGCCCGTCGGATAACCCGCCACGATCTTTGCGTTGGGCTGACGGATCGATTCCTGCAGATAGGCGTCATCGGCGGTGACCGTGCTGCCGTCAGCCAGGGCGACCTTCGCGTTGTACAGGCCTCCCCAGCCCGGGCCGACCAGACGTTTGTCGTCGGTCGCATGGCATGCCAGGCAGCCGTTGTCCTTCACCAGCTGCGCGCCGTGCGCGGCGGGATCGAGTGCGGCGCTGGCCGGGCCCGGCGCTGCGGACGGCGCCGGTGCCGGCGCTGCCGCCACGGTGCCATGTGCAAGCTGCAGGCGATGATCGAGTCCTTCCACCTCGACCTTCGGTGGCCAGCCCTCGGTGTTCATCGCCGAGGTGTACTTGAGGTAGGCGATCAGCTGGCCGATTTCGTCCTTGGTCAGCGGTAGGTTCGGCATCATCGTGGTGCCGCCGCCGCGACGTTCGATGCGCTCGGCGGCGCCCGGAAATTTCTTCAGGTAGGCATCGATCGAATCGCTGCCGACATCGGCCTGCTGGCTCGGATCGAGCAGCTGCGCGCGCACCGCCGCGTTGGTCGGCCAGCCGCCCGCGGAAGGCAGGAACGCCGCCAGCCAGGCAGGTCCGGCGCGCTTGTATTCCTTGGTCAGATCCGGGCCCAGGTAGGCGCCGTTGCCGACCATGGTGTGGCAGCCCATGCAGTTGTAGGCCTGGAAGACCCGCTTGCCGTCGGTGGCCTTGTACGGCCCGAAGGACACCGTGTCGGGGGTGACCTGGCCGCGTGACTTCAGGAAGGAGAATATCGACAGTGCGATGAAGATCAGCGCGAGGATGCCCAGGACCACGAAGGCCCCGCGACGCCGCGGTGTTTCGCAACTGCTGCCGCCGACTCCACAGCTCATGAGAGTTTCGCCTTGTCCGTGGTGGTTGCGGCCTGCTCTTGCGTGTCGTGCAGGAACAGGATGCGCAGGCTGCCGATGAATACGTAGAACACGTACACCGCCAGGACGAAACCGATTACGAAGTAGGCCCACCACGCGAGGTGTGATTCGGGCCAATACTCGTAGTTGAGCCAGAATGGCCAGGACAACAGGACGGCTGCCACACAGGCCAGCACCGAAAGCGTCAGATCAGTGATCCGCTGCGTCATGCGATTGCTCCCCAAGATTGGTTCGAGCGCGACCCGAAAACGTCGATGACCACTGGATCCCTCCCCGAGGGATCCGCGTACCGGGCGGGCAGAATATAGAAGCGGGGGGAGCCACCGCGTTTGATCCACGTCAAGCGGGGGCGTCTTTCCCGGGCGCATTCGCCCGCACGCGTCGGCCGTCAGTCGATCTTGATCGGCTCGTGCAGGCCGGGCAGCTGGCAGGCGACGTCGCGCGCGGCCAGCACCTCCTGCATCGCCCGCATGCCGCGGCCGTACTCGCCGTGCACCAGGAACACCTTGCGCCGCGGCACATCGCCCAGCCAGGCCAGCAGCGAGGGCTGGTCGGCGTGGGCGGAGAAGCCGTTGATGGTCCACACCTGCGCGCGCACCGGGATCTCCTCGTTGAATACGCGCACGCTGGCCGCACCGTCGATGATCCGCCGCGCCAGCGTGCCTTCCGCGGCATAGCCGACGAACACCACGCTGCTGCGTTCGCGCCACAGGTTGTGCTTGAGGTGGTGGCGCACACGGCCGCCGTTGCACATGCCCGAGCCGGCCAGGATGATCGCGCCGCCGTCGACGTTGTTGATCGCCATCGACTCGGCCGTCTCGCGGATGAAGTGCAGGCCGGGCATGGCGAACGGATCGCCGTGCTGCAGTTCATCCAGGAAACCCTTGTCGAAGCATTCCGGATGGCGGCGGAAGATCTCGGTGGCGGAAATCGCCATCGGCGAGTCGAGGAACACGCGCACGTGCGACGGGATCGCGCCGCCCGCGATGCCGCGGTGCAGGTAGTAGAGGATTTCCTGGGTGCGCTCCAGCGCGAAGGTGGGAATCACCACGTTGCCGCGGCGGTTCACCGTTTCGCGGATGGCCTGGTACATCTCGTCCACGGAGTCCGGCACCGAACGGTGCGGGCGGTCGCCGTAGGTGCTTTCCATCACCACATAGTCGGCGGCCGGCGCGGGCGTCGGGTCGCGCAGCAGCGGCCGGCCAGGGTTGCCGAGGTCGCCGGAAAACAGCATGCGGCGTTGCTGCTTGCCGTCGTCGAGCTGCAGCAGGATCGAGGCCGAGCCGAGGATGTGGCCGGCGTCGAGGAAGCGCGCGCTGATGCCCTCGACGACTTGCACGGTTTCGTCATAGCCGACATCGGCACCGAAGAAGTCCAGCGCATGCAGCGCGTCGTCCAGCGTGTACAGCGGTGGCGTCACCGCCTCGCCGCTGCGGTTGCGGCGCTGCGCGCGGCGCGCTTCTTCCTCCTGCAGGCCGGCGGCATCGAGCATCACCACCCGCGCCAGTTCGCGGGTGGCGGCGGTGGTGATGATGCGTCCGCGGAACCCCTGGCGCACCAGCAACGGGATCCTGCCGCAATGATCGAGATGGGCATGGGTGAGCAGCAGCACGTCGATGCCGGCCGGGTCGAAGCCGAACGGTTCGGCGTTGGCCCGCTCGACGTCTTCGCTGCCCTGGAACATGCCGCAGTCGATCAGCACGCGGCGGTCGTTGCAGGTGACGAGGTGGCACGAGCCGGTGACCTGTTTGGCGGCGCCGTGGCAGCTGTAGATGATCATGCGTTCCCTGACTGTGCGGATGACGGCCGTCCGGACGGCTCGCGGCAGACTGTGGCAGAGTACCTCGGCAGCCGGATTGATCGTCGTCAATTCGGGGCGCCCGCCGACTGTGCCATGGTGTGTTCCGTGCCGTTGTACTGCCGTGCACGAGTGGCGGCAGGCTTCCCGGCATGGATGGGGGTCGCCATGATCACAGTGCCTTTCCACCACGATCTGGACGTCGTGCAGGTCTTCCTGCGCTTCTCGCGCGCCGTCGCCCTGCTGGTCTGCGCGGTGGCGCTGGTCGTGCTGGCCGGCTGGTGGTGGGACCGGCCGCTGCTGGTCACGATATGGCCGGGGCAGGCCGCGATGACGGCGAATGCGGCGATCGGCTTCGTACTGTCCGGCAGTTCGCTGCTGCTCAGTCAGAACCCCGCGCCATGGTGGTCGGGCTTCGGTCGCTGGCTGTCGCTGGCCGCGCTGGCGATTGGCGCGGTCACGCTCCTGGAATACCTCTGGATGATGGATCCCGGCATCGACCACCTGTTTGCCGGTCCGCCCGCATGGTGGTCCGGCCGCTGGCCCGGACGCATGACCGAACCGGTGGCGGTGGGGTTCGTGTTGCTCGGTGGCCTGGGCGCGCTGCCGCTCGTGCGGCGCTGGTTGTACCTGCGCGAGGGACTGGCCATCGGCCTGCTGGTGATCTCGATGAGCGGCCTGGCCTCCTATGGCATCGCGCTGGTCGGCAAAAGCGGCATGCCATTCGGACGCATGCCGATCCACACCTCGTTGCTGATGCTGCTGGCAACCCTTGGCTGGCTGTGCGCCACGCCCACCCTCGGGCTGACCCGGGTGGCCACGGCAGATACGCTGGGTGGTGCGCTGGCACGCCGCCTGCTGCTGCCGGCCTTGCTGCTGCCAGCGGTCTTTGCGTTCGTGTTCGAGCTGCTGCAGTCCTGGCTGGGCCTGTCCGAAACGCTGGCGTTCGTGTTGCTGGCCCTGTTCAGCGGCGGCGCGGTGGCCGGGCTGGTGTGGTGGGTGGCCAACCTGTTCGACGAGCTGGAGCGCCAGCACCGCAAGAGCATCCTGCTGCGCAACGATGCCGACACCGACATCCTGACCGGGCTGGCCAATCGGCGCGCGCTCGACGAGGCGCTGGCCAGCCTGCTGCGCGGCCAGCGCGAGCACGACGCGATGTTCTCGCTGCTGATGCTCGACCTGGACCGGTTCAAATCCTTCAATGACGATTTCGGCCACCTGGTCGGCGACCAGGTGCTGCGCATCACCGGCCAGCTGCTGCGCGCGGCGCTGCGTCCATCGGACATGGCCGCACGCTACGGCGGCGAAGAGTTCGTGCTGCTGTTGCCGGATACCGACCTGCACGGCGCCAGCGAGGTGGCAGCGCGCCTGCTCGATGCGTTCCGCGGCTTCGCCTGGCCACAGCGTACGGTCACGGTCAGCATCGGCGTGGCACAGGCCGCCGCTGGCGAGACCACCGAGGACCTGATCCGGCGCGCCGACACCGCGCTGTACGACGCCAAGCATGCGGGGCGGGACCAGGCGGTGGCGGCGATCGCGCTGCCGCAGGCGGTCCGGGCGGAAACCTTTCCGCACGCCATCACGGGTCCTTAAGACCCACATAAGCCGTCCCGGTTGCAATGCCGTCCAAGGCAATCCTGCCGATACCGGAGACGCACCATGAAACGCATCGTCATCGCACCGTTGTTCCTCGCTGCCGCCGTCCTGTCGGCGTCCGCCTTCGCCGCACCGCAATGCACCAGCGCACCGCGTGCGCAGTGGCTGACCGAAGCGGCGATGAAGCAGAAGGTGCTCGACCAGGGCTACACCATCAAGGTGTTCCAGGTCTCGGGCAACTGCTACGAGATTTACGGCAAGGACAAGGCCGGCAAGAACGTGGAGATCTACTTCGACCCCACCGACGGCCGCATCGTCAAGCAGAAGGGCGGCTGATCAACCACTGACGCGAGGACAAGCCCATGCATGCCACAGTCAAGGTCTGGGACCCCCTGGTCCGCCTGTTTCACTGGTCGCTGGCGGGCTTGTTCCTCGCCAACTTTTTCACCGAGGACGGCGAGCTGGTCCACCGCGGGATCGGCTACGCCGTGCTGGCCCTGCTCGCGGTGCGCTTCGTGTGGGGCTGGGTCGGCACGCGGCACGCGCGCTTCGCCGACTGGGTGCCCGGCCCGCGCCGCGTGCGTGACTACCTGCGCGAGCGCGTGGCCGGGCGCTCGCGGCGGCAGCTCGGGCACAACCCGGCGGCCGCGGTGATGATCCTGGCGCTGCTGGTCGGCGTGCTGCTGGTGGGCGTCACCGGCTGGCTGCAGACCACCGACCGATTCTTCGGGGAGGGGTGGCTGGAGGAATTGCACGAAGCGCTGGCCTACGGCGTGCTGGGACTCGTCGTGCTGCACATCCTGGCCGCGGTGGGCGAGAGCGTGCATTACGGCGAGAACCTGGTCGCTGCGATGGTCCACGGTCGCAAGCGCGCGCTGGGGCAGGATGCCGCAGCTGCTGAAAAAGCACCGCGACTTGCGGCAAGTCAAGTAAGCCGTCCAGCTGCACGACAAGAATGAGGCCATGCGCATCCTGCTAGCCGAAGACGACCGGGCACTGGGGCAGGCGCTGGCCGACGGCCTGCGCCAGCTCGGCTATGCGGTGGACTGGATCACCGACGGCAACCAGGCTGCCGCCGCACTGGCCGACACGACATATGCCGCCGCCGTGCTGGACTGGAACCTGCCGCGCAGCAGCGGCCCGGCGATCATTGCCGGCATGCGCCGACGCCAGGATGCCACCCCGGTGCTGCTGCTGACCGCCCGCGACGAGCTGGCCGACCGGGTCGCCGGGCTGGATGCCGGCGCCGACGACTACGTGGTCAAGCCGGTGCACCTGGACGAACTCGCCGCGCGCCTGCGCGCCTTGCTGCGCCGGGCCGATGGCCAGGTCGAGCCGGCGATCCGCCTGGGCGCGCTGGAAGTCACCCCGGCCGCGCGCAGCGCCACGCTGGCCGGCGCGGCACTGGAGCTGACCGCGCGCGAATACGCGCTGCTGGAGATGCTGGTGCGCCATCCCGGGCGCGCGTATTCGCGCGAGCAACTGGAGGAAGCGCTGTATGGCTGGGACCGGGAGGTAGCCAGCAATGCGGTGGAAGTGCACATCCACTACCTGCGCCACAAGCTGGGGCCGGGCTGGATCCGCACCTTGCGCGGCATCGGCTACGCGATCAACCCGCCCGGCGGGCCGGCGGCATGATCCGCCCCTCGCTCAACCGGCGGCTGGTGCTGCGGCTGCTGGCCGGCATCGTGCTGGTGTGGTGTGCCGCCGCCGGCTGGCTGGCCTGGCGCAGCCTGCACGAGGTCGATGAGATCTTCGACCAGATGCTGGTGCGCACCGCCGCCAGCGTGTTCGCGGTGATGCCAGCTACGCCGGTGCAGGGTGGGACGGCGCGCCTGCCGGACCGGCATGCGCTGGACTCCGATGCCACCGCGCAGCGCCCGGCCATCACCGTGCGTAATGCCAGCGGACAGCTGCTGATTCGCAGCACGGAGCTCCCCGCGCTGAGTTTCGATCCGGGCGATGCGCACTTCCATTCGGTCACCTACGGGCAACGGCGTTGGCGGGTGTTCCAGCGCTGGGATGCGCAGCGGCAATACTGGATCCAGGTCGGCGCGCCGCTGGATGAGCGCGACGAGCTGATGCGCAAGCTGCTGGCGCCGGCGTTGCTGGCCTTGCTGGCCTTGCTGGGGCTGGTGCCGCCGATCGTGTTCGCTGGCTTGCGCAGCGGACTGAAACCGCTGCGTGAGCTGACCCGCGGCCTCTCCGCCACCGCCCCGGTGACGGCCGCGCTCACCGATGAGCAAGTGCCGGTCGAACTGGCGCCGTTCACCGAGGCGATCGACCGGCTGGTGGCCCGGCTCCAGCTCAGCCTGCAGCACGAACGCCGCTTCACCGCCGATGCCGCGCACGAACTGCGCCACCCGCTGGCGGCGCTGCGGCTGGAACTGGACCTGGCCGGGCGAGGCGACGATGCGCCTGCCCGTGCGCCGCACCTGCAGCGTGCGCAGGAGGCGCTGGACCGCATGCAGCGACTGGTGACCCAGCTGCTGATGCTGGCGCGGGTCGAGAAACTGACCGAACTGGACGATGCCGGTCCGCTACGCCTGTCGGGCGTCGCCGAAGCCGTCCTGTGCGACGCCAGCGAGCGCGCGGCGGCGCGCTCGATCGAGCTGTCGCTGGACCATGGCGGCAACGACTTCGTGCTGGGTAGCCGCGGCCTGCTCGTCATCCTGGTGCAGAACCTGCTCGACAATGCCCTGCGCCACGTACCCGATCACGGCCGGGTGGACGTGCGCGTCGGTGGCCATGCCGAGCGGGTGACGCTCGAGGTGGATGACAACGGCACCGGCTTCGCGTCGACCGATACGGCACGGCTGGGCGAACGCTTCCATCGCCCCGAAGGCAGCGTGGGTGAAGGTAGCGGGCTGGGCCTCTCGATCGCGCAGGCGATCGCCGGCCTGCATCACGGCGAGCTGGTGTTCGGCCGCTCCGCGCTGGGTGGCGCGCGGGTCAGTGTCAGCCTTCCGCGCATCGCGACCAACGCGCCGCATGCGCCGGACTACGCGTGAACGATCAACGCTGCCGGGCAAGCTTCGTCGTGCGCCACGCCTGACGGATGCTGGTGCCCGCGGGCGGCACAGTTTTCAGTGTGTCGCTGGATGACGTGTGCCGGCATGGCGCGTCCGGCGCAGGATCTCCAGCCAGGCGACGGTGACGACAAGCATGCCCAAGGTGCCGGGTATCGCGATGAGGTGCGGGATGCCCAGCCCCATCACTTCGCGGAGAAACGGCACGCCGAGCACCGCGGCCAGCATCAGTGCCACGCCGACGAACATCCGCCCCAGCCACGGGTTCGCCCTCGTTGCGCAAGCCAGCGCCGGACGGGACGGGTCGCGGTTGGCCAGGGTCAGCAGGAACAGGCCGAGCACGAGTGCGATGAACACCGCGCTGCGGCTCTGCGCGGCGTCGAGGCGCTGGCCGGGCAGCAGGCCGTAGCCAAGCAGCAGGATGCCGGCAAAACCCAGCCCCTGGATCACCGCGTAGCGCAGGTTGGCGGCGGCGAACGGGGAATCCGACGGCGCGCGCGGTGGTCGTTGCATGATGTCATCGCTGGCCGGCTCGGCCTCGAACACCACCGAGCAGGCCGGGTCGATCAGCAGTTCCAGCAGCACGATGTGCACCGGCATCAGCAGCACCGGCCAGTGCAGCAGGGTCGGCACCAGCGCCAGCGCGATGATCGGCATGTGCACGGCGAACACGAAGCGGGTGGCCTTGGTGATGTTGTCGTAGATGCGCCGGCCCTGGCGGATCGCGCTGACGATGCTGGCGAAGCTGTCGTCCAGCAAAACCAAGGCCGCGGCCTCGCGCGCCACGTCGGTGCCGCGCTCGCCCATCGCGACGCCGACGTCGGCGGCCTTCAGCGCGGGTGCGTCGTTGACGCCGTCGCCGGTCATCGCCACCACTTCACCGTCTTCGCGCAGCAGTTGCACCAGGCGCAGCTTCTGCTCGGGCTTGAGCCGCGCGCACAGGTCGACGTGACGCAGGCGTTCGCGCAGCGCGGCGTCGTCCAGTGCAGCCATTTCCGCACCGGTGATTACCTCGGCGCGTTCGCTCAGACCCACCTCGCGCGCGATCGCCCGTGCGGTGGCCGGGTGGTCGCCGGTCATCATGATGATGCGGATGCCGGCGCTGCGGCATTCGGCGATCGCCGCCGGCACTTCCGGGCGCGGCGGGTCGACGAAGCCGAGCAGGCCGAGGAAGCGGAAATCGAAGTCGTGCTGGCTGCGCGGCCACGCTTCGCCCTGCCACTCGCCGCGCGCCACGCCGAGCACGCGCAGGCCGCGCTCGGCCATCGACTCGACCTGGCGCAGGATCGCGTCCGCCGCGTCCGCATCCAGGTGGCACAGGTCGATCACGGCTTCCGGCGCGCCCTTGGTGGCCAGCAGGTGCGCGTCGCGCGCATCGCCGCGGAACACATGGGTCATCGCCAGGATCTCGGGCGACAATGCGTACTCGAATTCCGGCGCCCACTCGGCGTGCACATGCTCGGTATCGGTGAGCCAGCGCAGCCCGAACTGCTGGATCGCCTTCTCCATCGGGTCGAACGGATCGGCCGGCGTCGCCAGCATGGCAAACTCGACCAGGGCGTGGAATGGCTCGGGCAGCTCGGCGGCGTCCCGGTTGTGCGAACTGCCGTCGACCAGGCGCAATTCGGCGACCTGCATGCGGTTCTGCGTCAGCGTGCCGGTCTTGTCCACCGCCAGCACCGAGATCGCGCCGAGCGCCTCCACCGCGGGCACGCGGCGGGTCAGCACCTTGTGCTTGGAGATCCGCCATGCACCCAGCGCCAGGAACACGGTGAGGATCACCGGGATCTCCTCCGGCAGGATCGCCATGGTCAGCGCGATGCCGGCCAGCACGCTCTGCAGCAGGCCATGACCGTCCCACAGCCAGCCGAGCAGCGCGTAGGCCGTGGCCAGCAGCAGGCCGCCGACGGTGAGGTTGCGGATCAGCCGGCGCGAGGCCTGCTGCAGGCCGGATACCGGTTCCACGGTGGCGCTGAGCGCCTGGCCGATGCGGCCGACCGCGGTGGCCCCGGCAATGGCGCGGACCTCGGCGACCCCCACACCCTTGGTCGCCACGGTGCTGGCAAACAGCTGGCCAGCGTCCTCGCCAGGGAGTTTGGTGACCGGCACCGCCTCGCCGGTGAGCAGCGACTCGTTGACGTCGAGGTGGCCGTCCAGCAACACGGCATCGGCGGCGATGCGGTCGCCTTCATGCAGCACCAGCAGGTCGCCGACCACTACTTCGCGCCCGGGTATGCGGATTTCCTCGCCGCCGCGGATCACCAGTGCGCGCGGCGCGGACAGCTCGCGCAGCGATTCCAGCGCCCGCTGGGTCTTGCGCTCCTGCGCCAGCGTGATGCCGATGACGACGAACACGAACGACAGCAGGAACGCCGCCTCGGCGCGGTCGCCCAGCGCCAGGTACAGGCCGCCGGCGACCAGCAGCATCAGGAACATCGGTTCGGTCAGCACGCCGCCGACGATCGCAAGCAGGCCCTTGGGCGTGCTCCCCGGCAGCAGGTTCGGGCCGTGTTCGGCCAATCGGCGCGCGGCCTCGGTGGGGTCAAGCCCGGGGCGGCTGGCCGGTTGCGACGGCATTGCTTCGCTCATGAATCGGTCCGGATGCCGTTCGGCCTGAGGGTGTTGCTCAACGGCAAACCAGTACCGGCACTTCGCCGTTGAGTATCACCTTGTGCGTCTCGCTGCCCAGCAGCAGTCGGTCGAAGCCGCGCCAGCCATGCGAGGCCATCACGATCAGGTCGCACTGCTGCTTGCGCGCGGCGCCGACGATCGCCGAATAGGGCCGCGCGTCGATCTCGTGGCTGCCTTCGCAGGGAACGCCGGCGGCCTGCGCACGCTGGCGCACGTCGGCCAGGTAGCGTTCGGCATTGGCGATGGCGTCGCGGGTGTAGCTCGGCTCATTGGCCACGACGAACTCGGCAAAGTAGACCGAAGCAGGGAACGGCGCGATCACATGGAACGCGTACACGCTGGCTCCCAGCCTGGCGGCCAGCTCGATGCCGGTGTCAACCGCGCGCAGGGACAGTTCGGAACCGTCGGTGGGCAGCAGGATGTGCTTGAACATGGTGAGCTCCTCTTGCTCGGGGTGATCAGCGGCAGGTGTAGCCGCCATCGATGACCAGCTCGCTGCCGGTCACGAATTTCGATTCGTCGGATGCCAGGTAGACTACGCCCCAGGCGATGTCGTCAGGCTCGCCCATGTGGCCCAGCGGATGCAGCGCGCCGGTTTCGCGCCGATGCTGGGCGGGGTCGCCGCCCATCGAGGCGATGTGCTGCTCCACCATCGGCGTCCAGATGAAGCCGGGATGGATCGAGTTGACCCGGATGCGGTCGGCGGCATACAGCATCGCGTCGGTCTTGCTCATCAATCGCACTGCGCCCTTGGACGCGTGGTAGGGCGGCGAATCCGCCGCGCCGACCAGGCCGTAGATCGACGACAGGTTGATGATGCTGCCGCCGCCGGCGGCACGCAGCGGCGCGATCGCGTGCTTGGTGCAGAAGAACACGCCTTTCACGTTGATCGCCTGCACCCGGTCCCACTCGGCTTCGGTGAGTTCGTGGGTCGGCTTGTTCGCGCCGGCGATGCCGGCATTGTTGACCAGGACGTCCAGACGTCCAAACGCCGCCACCGCGCCGGCGATCGCCGCGGCCACCTCGGCCTCCACCGCCACGTCGGCATGGAAGTAGCGCGCGTTGTCGCCGAATTCCGCCGCCAGTTGCTGTTCCGGCCCGTCGTGCAGGTCGACCAGGGCCACCCGCGCGCCGGCTTCCAGCATGCGGCGCGCGCAGGCGGCACCGATGCCCACCGCGGCGCCGGTCACCAGCGCTACCTTGCCGCTCAATCTGCCCATGGCCGTGCCTCCTGCGGGGATCGTGGCACAGCATGTGCGCGCCGGCATATCCGGGTGTTGACCGGGATCAAGTGGATGCCATGCCAGCCTGCGGATGGTGCCGAGGCGGGTCAGTTCAGCTGGGCGCAGGTGGCGACCTGGTCGGCATTGGCGGGAGCGCCGCGGATGCGGCCGGCATTGGAGACCACCACGGCGAGCGTGCGGCTCGCGCTGGAGGGTTGGCAGAACAGCAGTGTGATGTTGCTGCCGCGGGCGCTGCCGTCGGGCTGGAAACGCACGGCATGCCGGCCATTGCTGCTGTGGATGATGACCTTTCCGTCGTAGCTGTGGCCAACGTGCAGCGGGCCGTCGTCAGGCTGGTCGTCGAGGTTGCCGTCACGGCCGAGCAGCCAGCCGTTCTCCCAGCGGGTGGCGCCGTTGCAACTGTTGCCGTCCCGGGTGGGACAGAACAGCGTGCGCTTGCCGCTGATGATGGCCGTCTCGCGCGCATACCGCAGGGCGGTGATGAAATCGGCCTGGGCAACCCGCAGCGCGTTGCGGCTCAACAGTTGCCGCAGGGGCGGCGTGGCAATGCCCAGGAGTACGGCGATGATGGCAAGCACCATGATCTGTTCGATCAGGCTCATACCCCGTTGCCGGCACCGTGGCCGGGCGTTCCTCGAGTCCGACACGACATCGCTTCCTGCGTGGTCCGGGAGGTTCATGCTAGGGCGTTGCTGTCGCCCGGCCAGCCGTCCGTCCGCCCTCCGGATGTCGGTGCCTGCTGACGCGTACTGTCAGCAGGGGCGATTTAAAATGACCCACCACGCCCACACCTGTAGCCGATGACTGACCGTTTCCAACTCGCCGCTCCCTACCAGCCCGCCGGCGACCAGCCGCAGGCGATCGCGCGCCTCGCCGAGGGTTTCGAAGCCGGCCTGGCCGCGCAGACCCTGCTCGGCGTGACCGGCTCGGGCAAGACCTACACCATCGCCAACGTGATCGAGCGGGTGCAGCGCCCGACCATCGTGATGGCGCCGAACAAGACGCTGGCGGCGCAGCTCTACGGCGAGTTCAGGGAATTCTTTCCGCACAACGCGGTGGAGTACTTCGTCAGCTACTACGACTATTACCAACCCGAGGCCTATGTGGTGGCGTCGGATACCTTCATCGAGAAGGATTCGTCGATCAACGAGCATATCGAGCAGATGCGGCTGTCAGCGACCAAGGCGCTGTTGTCGCGACGCGATTCGATCATCGTCGCCACGGTGTCGGCGATCTACGGCCTGGGCAACCCCGAGGACTATTTGTCCTTGCGGCTGATCCTGGCCACCGGCGAGCGGATCGACCAGCGCAAGCTGATCCATCAGCTGACCGAGCTGCAGTACACCCGCAACGAGATGGAGCTGCGGCGAGGCACCTATCGCGTGCGCGGCGAGATCATCGACGTGTTCCCGGCCGAGTCGGAGACCGAGGCGCTGCGCATCGAGTTGTTCGACGGTGAAGTGGAAAAGATGGCGTTGTTCGACCCGCTCACCGGCGAGACGATCCGCAAGGTGCAGCGCTATACCGTCTATCCACGCACCCATTACGCCTCGACGCGCGAGAGCGTGCTCAACGCGATCGAGACGATCAAGGTCGAGCTGAAGGAACGGCTGGAATATCTCTACAAGGAAAACAAGCTGGTCGAGGCGCAGCGACTGGAGCAGCGCACCCGCTTCGACCTGGAGATGATGGCCGAGGTCGGCTATTGCCAGGGCATCGAGAACTACTCGCGCCACCTGACCCGGCGCGCACCGGGCGAGCCGCCGCCTACGTTGTTCGACTACCTGCCGGCCGACGGCCTGCTGGTGGTGGACGAATCGCACGTCACCGTGCCGCAGCTCGGCGCGATGTACAAGGGCGACCGCTCGCGCAAGGAAACCCTGGTCGAGTTCGGCTTCCGCCTGCCGTCGGCGGTGGACAACCGCCCGCTGCGTTTCGAGGAGTGGGAGGAACGCGTGCCGCGGGCGATCTACGTCTCTGCCACCCCGCGCGACTATGAGCTGCACAAATCCGGCGACGCGGTGACCGAGTTGGTGGTGCGGCCGACCGGCCTGGTCGATCCCGAAGTGGAAGTGCGCCCGGTGCGCACCCAGGTCGACGACCTGCTCAGCGAAGTGCACAAGCGCGTGGCGATGGGCGACCGCGTGCTGGTCACCACGCTGACCAAGCGGATGGCCGAGAACCTCACCGAATACCTGGCCGAGCACGACGTGAAGGTGCGCTACCTGCACTCGGACATCGAGACGGTCGAGCGCAGCGAGATCATCCGCGACCTGCGCCTGGGCGAGTTCGACGTGCTGGTCGGCATCAACCTGCTGCGCGAGGGCCTGGACATGCCCGAAGTGTCGCTGGTGGCGGTACTCGACGCCGACAAGGAGGGCTTCCTGCGTTCCACCGGTTCGTTGATCCAGACCATCGGCCGCGCCGCCCGCAACGTGCGCGGCAAGGCGATCCTGTATGCCGACAACGTCACCCGCTCGATGCGGGCGGCGATGGACGAGACCGCACGCCGCCGCGAGAAGCAGATGGCGTGGAATCTGCAGCAGGGCATCACCCCGACCACCATCGTGCGGCGCATCGCCGACATCATGGAAGGTGCGCGCAGCGAGGCGGGCAACCGCCGCGGCAACAAGTCGTCCTCGCGTGGCCGTACTGCGGTGGCCGAGCAGGCCGCCGACTACGCCGGGCTCAGTGCGCCGCAGGCGGCAGGCATGCTGAAGAAGCTGGAAGCCCAGATGTACAAGCACGCACAGAACCTGGAATTCGAGGACGCCGCCCGCCTGCGCGACCAGATCCACCAGCTGCGCGAGCAGGCCCTGCGTTGAGCCGTCAGCGGCGTGGTTTGCGGGATATTGTCGAGCGCCGGCGGCTGCCGTATACTGCGCGGCTCGCGTAGCCGGTACATCGGCGCGAAGCGGGCGGTTAGCTCAGCGGTAGAGCACTACCTTGACATGGTAGGGGTCACAAGTTCGATCCTTGTACCGCCCACCACCTTGTATACGGTGGCGCTGGCATTCATCTTCCATCGCGGTCGTACGCAGCAATCCAGGAAAAGCCGCCCATTCATGGGCGGCTTTTTCGTTCATGCCAAACCGGTCGCTGGCCGGGTCGGATTGGGGCCGCCGTCATCGTGGTGCCATCGGCCAACGCGAGGCGGCGAGATTTTGATGGCGGTATCGTGGTAACCGGCCGCGCGGCCCTGCCAGAGGGCAGCGATGTGCCGGTCGGGGGCGGATTTCAGCCCTTGCCTTGCCGCGTACGGCGGCGGGATCGTTTCCATCGAACCCAGCGCCGTTCCGCCCATAACAGGGCCCGCCGCGTCGGGCGGCGCAGGAAGGGCAGGTCCTGCGCCAGCAGCAACAGGCCGAGCGGCAGCATCCACAGGCCCAGGAGCGGCAGGATGCTGAAGATGCCCCCGGCGACGAGCAGCAACCCCACCGGAATGCGTAGCCAGCGCGCCGACGGTTCGCGCAGCCAGCGCAGGCTGCGGCCGACGCCTTGTGGCAACTGCCGTTCGAAGCGGTCGAGTTGCCGGTTCAGCCTGTCCTCGTCCTTGTCGATCATGCCACGCAGGCTACCTTGCACCGGAAAGGCGCCATCGTATCGGCAAACCGGCCGCTGCTGCCTGCGCCGGGCGGGGTGCTTCTATTCGTCCTCCGACGAAGGGGACAAGTAGTTCGGGTCCTCCGAGTCGCGCGCATGGCGGATGGCGTTGCGCAGGCGCAGGTCCAACTGGTCGAAATCGAGGACGACCTTGCCGGAATGCACGGCCTTGACGGCCGACATCGGCACCACGAAGTCGCCGGCGTTCTCGATGTAGACCAGCAGCTCCGGCAGCCCATGCCGGATCTCGCGGACGGAGCCGATGCCCTCGCTGCCGTCGGCGACGAAAACCATGGAACCCTCGTTGATCTGATCGTGCATGTCGTGATCCCCCGGGGCGGGTTGGCGGAGGGCCCCGCGAGGCGGTAGCGGGCCGTGGCGCATGATGGGCACAGCCCTCGTCTCGGCGCGGTGAAAATGGAATCTCCCGCGCCCGCCTGGCCATGGTCCGACTCGCGGCTGGCCGGCCGGCTGTGGAAGAATGGAGAACCTGCCATCGTGGATGGCTGAATCCCGCCGCGGCCGTCGTCGTCGCGGCACGTACTCCTGGTCGCCGCCGCATTCGGCGCCGGCCCCAAGCGAACGAGCCTCATGCAAGCCATCGAAACCCTGATCGACGACGCCTTCGAGCGCCGCAACGCACTCACCCAGGCCGAGATCGAGACCCACCTGTGGCCCGCCATCGACCAGGTGCTCGACCTGCTCGAATCCGGCGAGCGCCGCGTCGCCGAGCCGGACGGCCATGGCGGCTGGACGGTGAACCAGTGGCTCAAGAAGGCGGTGCTGCTGTACTTCCGCATCAACGACAACCACGTGGTCGACGGCGGCCCGGCGCAGGCGTTCGACAAGGTGCCGCTGCGCTTCGCCCACGGCAACGATGCCGAACTGCAGCAACTCGGCGCACGCGTGGTGCCCGGTGCGCTGGTGCGCCGCGGCGCGCACATCGCGAAGGATGCGGTGCTGATGCCCAGCTACGTCAACATCGGTGCCTTCGTCGGCGCCGGCAGCATGGTCGATACCTGGGCCACGGTCGGCTCCTGCGCGCAGATCGGCGCGGGCGTGCACCTGTCCGGCGGCGTCGGCATCGGCGGCGTGCTGGAGCCGCTGCAGGCCAACCCCACCATCATCGAGGACGGCTGCTTCATCGGCGCGCGCTCGGAAGTGGTCGAGGGCGTGGTGGTGGAGAAGGGCAGCGTGATCGGCATGGGCGTGTTCCTCGGCCAGTCCACCCGCATCTACAACCGTGCCACCGGCGAGGTCAGCTACGGCCGCGTGCCGGCCGGTAGCGTGGTTGTGGCCGGCAGCCTGCCGGCGAAGGACGGCAGCCACAGCCTGTACGCGGCGATCATCGTCAAGCAGGTGGACGCGAAGACGCGGGGCAAGACCAGCATCAACGAACTGCTCAGGAGCGGCGAATGAATCCCGTCCTCTACGGACTGCCCACCTGCGACACCTGCCGCAGGGCGCGCAACTGGCTGGCCCGCTTCGAGGTGGCGCACGACTTCGTCGACTACCGCGCCAACCCCGTGCCGGCGGCCACGCTGAAAGCCTGGGCGGCGCAGCTCGGCGGCTGGGAGAAGCTGGTCAACAAGTCCTCCACCACCTGGCGCAACCTGCTGCCGCAACGCAAGAACCCGGGCAGCGATCCGGAATGGACCTTGCTGCTGAAGGAATATCCCGCGCTGATCCGCCGTCCGGTGGTGGTGCTTCCCGATGGTTCGGTGAGCGTGGGCTTCACCGACAACGGCTTCAAGAAGCTGTTCGCGCACTGACATGCCGCTGCGCCTCTCGAAGATCGTGTTGGTGGCGACGATCGCGCTGTGGCTGGCGCTGGTCGCGTTCGGCAACCTCACCGACTACCGCAGCAACCTGGTCTTCGTGCAGCACGTGCTGGCGATGGATTCGATCTTCCCCGACGCCAGCGTCCATTACCGCGCGATCCATGCGCCGCTGCTGCAGCATGCGGCCTATGTGCTGATCATCGCCATCGAAACGCTGGCCGCCGTGCTGTGCGGGCTGGGTGCGTGGCGCCTGTGGCGTGCGCGCCGCGCGCCGGCTGCGCTGTTCCGCCGGAGTGCACGTGTCGCCGTGGCCGGGCTCACGCTGGGCCTGCTGCTGTGGCTGGGCGGCTTCATGGCGATCGGCGGCGAATGGTTCGGCATGTGGATGTCCACGCAGTGGAACGGGCTGGCCAGTGCGTTCCGTTTCGTCGTGGTGCTTTTGCTGGCGCTGGTCTGCCTGGGCCAGCGCGACGACGAGCTCGACGATTGAAGATGGCCGATCACCGCACCCGCCACTTCCGCAACAACCTTCGCATCGAGCGCGACAACGCCGCGCTTTACGGCCGGTTGGCCGAGCTGGCCGACGATGCGCGGCTGAGCCAGGTCTACCGGCGCATTGCCGCGGGCGAGCACAGCAATGCGCAGTTCTGGGAAGCGCGCCTGCGCGAAGTGGGCCAGGCCGTGCCGCCACCGCGGATCGGCCCGCGCGTGCGCGCACTGAGCTGGTTCGCGCAGCGTTTCGGCACCGAATTCGTGATGCCGACCGTGGTGCGGCTGGCGCATGCCGACCATCAGGTCACGCCGGTCGATCGCAGCGGCCATCGCGATCATTTCCCGTTGTCGCAGGCGGCCGGTCCGCACGGGCTGCGCCATCGCGCGCAGAGCGGCAACACCTTGCGTGCCGCCGTGCTCGGCGCCAACGACGGGCTGGTTTCCAACGTCAGCCTGGTGATGGGCATGGCTGGCGCCGCCACCGGCGATCGCGCCGTGCTGCTGGCAGGCCTGGCGGGCCTGGTCGCGGGCGCGTGCTCGATGGCGCTGGGCGAGTGGCTTTCGGTCAACAGCTCGCGCGAGTTCTACCAGGCGCAGATCACCGAACGCGCCGAACGCCTGGCCGTGGCGCCGGAAGACGGCCTCGAACACATCGCCGGTTTCTATCGCGAAAAAGGCCTGGAGCCAGCCGCCGCCGAGCACCTGGCCGAACACATCGCCGAAACGCCACGCGCCGCGCTGGACATGCTGGTGCGCGAAGACCTGGGCGTCGATCCGGCCGAACTGGGCGGGTCGGCGTGGGGTGCGGCGATCTCCTCGTTCTGCCTGTTCGCCTGCGGTGCGCTGTTCCCGGTGGCGCCGTATTTCTTCCTCGGCGGCTATTCCGCCCTGTTGGCCAGCGCGTGTTCCACTGCCGCCGGGCTGGCCCTGATCGGCATCGGCACCTCGCTGTTCACCGGGCGCAGCATGCTGTTCTCGATCGCCCGCCAGTTCGGCATCACGGCCGCCGCCGCCGCGATCACCTACGGCGTGGGGCACCTGCTCGGCGTGGTGCTGAGCTAGCTTGGTATGCTGCGTCATCACCCCTGATGCAGCACGCAAAGACCCATGTCCGACGTCCTCGAACTTGCCTGTGACCTCATCCGCCGCCGTTCGGTGACGCCGGAAGACGCCGGTTGCCTGCCCTTGATCGGCAAACGCCTGGAACGCGCGGGCTTCCGCGTCGAACACCTGCGCTATGGCGAAGTCGACAATCTGTGGGCGACCCATGGGGCAACCGGCCCCACGCTGATCTTTCTCGGCCACACCGACGTGGTGCCAAGTGGCCCGGAAGCCGCGTGGCAAAGCCCGCCGTTCGAGCCGACCCTCAAGGATGGCCGTCTATACGGCCGCGGCGCTGCCGACATGAAAGGCTCGGTGGCGGCGATGGTGGTGGCGCTGGAGCAGTTCGTGGCGGCGCATCCGGACCACCGCGGCCGGCTCGGCCTGCTGCTGACCAGTGACGAGGAAGGCCCGACCAACCTCGACGGCGTGCGCCGGGTGGTCGAGCATTTTCGCGAGCGTGGCGAGCGCATCGACTGGTGCGTGGTGGGCGAGCCGTCGGCGAAGGAGACACTGGGCGACCTGATCCGCGTGGGACGCCGCGGCTCGCTCTCCGGCACGCTTGTCGTGCGCGGCGTGCAGGGCCACGTGGCGTATCCCGAGAAAGCGCTGAACCCGATCCACGCCTTCGCTCCCGCGCTGGCCGAACTCGCCGCCACGCGCTGGGACGAAGGCAACGGCGATTTCCCGCCCACCTCGTTCCAGGTCTCCAACCTCAACGCCGGCACCGGCGCGAACAACGTGATTCCCGGCGAACTCACCGCACTGGTCAACTTCCGCTACTGCACCGCCAGCCGTGCCGACGACCTGCGCGCGCGCACCGAGGAAATCCTGCAGCGGCATGGCCTGGACTTCACGCTGGACTGGAACCTCTCCGGTGAACCGTTCCTCACCCCGCCCGGCGGCATCCTGCGTGAAACCGTGGTGGCCGTCTGCCGCGAGCTGTGCGGCATCGACCCCGAACAAAGCACCGGCGGCGGCACCTCCGACGGCCGCTTCATCGCGCCGCTGGGCGCCGAGGTGGTCGAGCTCGGGCCGGTCAACGCGACCATCCACAAGGTCGACGAGTGCGTGGATGTGGCGGAGCTTGAGAAGCTGCCGGCGGTGTATCGGGCGGTGTGCGAGCGACTGCTGGCCGCTACCTGACCGGGCGATGACGCTTCGGCCGGCGATTGCCGGCCGTCGTTGCGGTGCCCGCACCAGGTAATCAGCGCATCAGTGACGTTGCTCGCCATCGGCATCCAGTCGCACCGCCTGCGGCACGCTCTCGTCCGGTGGGTTGTCCTTGAGTCCCTTGCGGAAATCGGCGATGGCACTGCCAAGGTCGCGGCCGGCGTTGCGCAGCTTGCCGGTGCCGAACACCAGCAGTGCCAGCACCAGCAACACGATCCAGTGCGAAAAGCTGTCCAGTCCGAACATGTGTGGATTTCCGTTATGGAAGTGGATGAAGCGGCTGCTCCTGCGAGGCAGGCGAGGCCGGTGGTGGCGTGGCCAGCAGGCCGGTGGATGCCGTGGGTGCAGCCTGGCATTGCAGTGGGCCGCCGGCGTCGGCGGTTGCCCGGGCAGGGCAGCGGTAGTCCAGTGCGGTCACCAGCGCGGGCGTGATCTCGTCGAAACCGAGCACGGCACCGCCGTGTTCGCGTACGAAGGCTTCGGCTGCCGTGCGGGTGGCGAACGGCGCCAGGGTCGGCCCCATCGAACCGGGCAGCGGCTGCCAGGCCACGTAGAAGGCGCGGCGCGCGTCGATGAAGCTGACCGCGGCGTGGCTGGGCTGCTGCCAGTCGATGTGGGCACTGTCCTGCACGAACAGCTCCTGCAGCGCGGCCTGGTTCTCCGGCTGCAGCACGTAGGCGAAGAAGTCACGGGTGGAGTCGAACACCAGTGGCTTGGCGCGACCTGCGGTCCACGCCTCCGCGCGCGGGCCGGGCGAGCCGTCCAGGTACATGCCGCACACGGCGCAGGCGTCGTCCGCGTGGGTGTCGACGGCGTGCTTCGCCGGTGGCGGGTTGCCGCCGCAGCCCGCGAACAGGGCCAGTGCAAGCACCAGGGCGGTGCGGCGGATGGTGGTCATCGGCAAGAGTTGCATGCGTGGGTTTCCTTCAGACTTCCTTGCGCCGGAACGCAAGCAGTGCCCACGCGAACGGCACCACCGCCCAGCCCAGCAACAGCAGGTCCAGCAGCATCGGCGAATAGGCGTGGTGGGCGGTCATGCCGGTCAGCAGGTCGTTGCCGGCGCCGTCGCCCAGCGCGGTGAGGTTGACCAGCCGGAACACGTCGACCGGGTTGAGCAGCAGCAGGTATGGATACACCGCGCGCTCGAGCGGGTTGCCGCCGCTGACCACCAGCAGCGCCAGCAGTGCGAGGTCGAACAGCACCACGCTGGCCAGCCAGCCGATCAGTGCGAGCCCGGCGGCGCGCGACTTGTCGGCGGTCTGCACGCTGATCAGGCAGGCCAGCCCGACGAAGCAGGCGCCCAGTAGCGAGGCGCTGACGATGAAGCGGCCGATCTGCAGCCACGCCTGCGCCATCTGCGCCGGCGGCTGCAGCCACTGCATGATCGCTACCGCCAGCCCGAAGCCGGCCAGCGTGGCCACGGCCAGTGCGCCGCAATGGCCGAGGAACTTGCCGGCCACCAGCTGCCCGCGCGCCAGCGGGTAGCTGAGCATCAGCAGCAGGGTGCCATCGTCGCGCTCGCCGACGATGGTGTCGTAGGCAATCAGCAGGCCGATCAGCGGGATCACGAACGCGCCCAGCGTGGTCAGGCTGGCCAGCGTGGCGTCGAACGAGGTGAAGCCCACGCGCCCGGTCGCCGCGCTGCCGAACCAGGCGATGCCCAGCGCCAGCAGCGCGAACAGGATGGTCAGCGCCACTGTCCAGCGGTTGCGGAAGTCGTCGCGGAACTCCTTGGCGGCGACGGTCAGAATCGGGTTCATGCGCGGGCCTCCGCGGTAGCCTGGGGTCCGGCGCCGAGCCAGTCATAGAGCTGCGCCAGGGTGGGTTCGCGCACGTCGAGATCGACGATCGCGGGGTCGGCCAGCAGTTCGCGCAGCGTGTGCAGCTTGCTGGCGCGCGGCACCTGCAGCTCCAGCCGGCCATCGGGGCGCGATTGCGCGGAAAGGCCGCCGGTTTCAAGGCGTGCGAGCAATTCCGGCATGGCCTGCTCGCGCGGGCGCAACAGTACCTGCGCCGGCAGTGCGGCCGCCTCGCCCAGTGCATGCAGGCTGCCGGCGGCGAGCAGGCGGCCCTGGCGCAGGATCAGCGCGCCGTCGATGTGCGGCTCCAGCTCGGCCAGCAGGTGCGAGGAGACCAGCACGCAACGGCCGTCCGCGCGCAGCTCGCCGACGATGCGGTACAGCTCGCGGGTGGCCTGCGGGTCGAGGCCGGTGGTCGGTTCGTCCAGCAGCACCAGTTCGGGCGAGCCGAGCAGCGCCTGCGCCAGGCCCAGGCGCTGGCGCATGCCCTTGGAGTAGGTGCCGACGCGGCGGTCGGCGGCGTGCGCCAGGCCGACGCGCTCCAGCAGCGCCGCTACCTGGCTGCGCGGCGCCTGCTTCAGCCGGGCCAGGTAGTCGAGCAGTTCGCGCCCGCTCAGGCTGGCGTAGAAGGTGGCGCTCTCGGGCAGGTAGCCGATGCGCCGGCGCAACGCGTGCGCGCGCCACGGCGACTGGCCGAGCACCTCGAGGCGGCCGCCGCTGGGCGCGATCAGGCCAAGAATGAGTTTGATCAGCGTGGACTTGCCCGCGCCGTTGTGGCCGAGCAGGCCGATCACCTGGCCGCGCGGCACGCAGGCGGTGACGCCGTCGAGCGCGGCGAGCGCGCCGTAGCGCTTGGCCAGGGCGTCCAGTTCGATGGCGTGGTTCATGGGTTGGGGTCGGAAGTTTTCATCAGCGGGTGGCTGTCCTGCACCGAGGGCGGCGTGAACACCGGGAACGCGCGCTGCACGTAGCGCATCAGCAGCACCGCGGGGCTGGACATCAGGTTGCGTGCGGTGGGGTATTTCCACAGCAGCACGTCGACGCCGTCGTTGGGGCGGAACGGCACGTCGCCGATGCCGTCGGCGTCCAGGTCCCAGCCGAGGTAGTCGCTCCAGAAATTGCCGCGGCCGTGCGCCGACCATTCCTGGGCGAGGTTCTGCACGTACTTCACCTGGATGCGGTTGTCCACGAAGCGGTTGCTCCACAGGCGGTTGTTTTCCGAGCCGGCGGTCACGTGGATGCCGATCTGCGAGTCGGCGACGAGGTTGTCGTGGAAGTCGTTGAACTGCGACAGGTAGACGAACAGGCCCTTGCCCTCGGTACCGTCGATGGTGCCGCCGGCGTCGTCGCTCTGGCCGTTGACGCGGTAGACACGGTTGCCGGCGATCTCGCTGTGCGAGATGTAGTTGAGCAGGAAGCCGTAGGACTTCTCGTCCTCGGAGCTGTTGCCGATCACCTTCAGGTGGTGCGAGGACATCAGCGCGTAGCCGGCCAGGTTGCCGTGGCTGACGTTGTCCAGCAGCAGGTTGTCCTGCGAATACATGTAGTGGATGCCGTAGCGCACGCCGTGCACCACGTTGCGCGCGATGGTGTTGTGCGGGCTGACGTAGACGTAGATGCCGTCGCGCGAATTGGCCACGTCGTTGCTCTCGATGGTGCAGCCGGTGTCGTTCCACAGGTGGATGCCATCGCCGCGATCGGCCACGCGCAGGTTGCGCATGCCGCGAATCACGTTGTGCGCCACGCGCACGTTGGCGGCGCCGTCAAGGTAGACACCGAACAGGCTGTCCTCGATGCGGTTGCCCTCGAGCGTGACCTCGCGTGCGTGGCGCTCGACGAAGATGCCAGCGTTCATCGCGGTGAGGTCGCTGCCGCTGTGGCGCAGGGTCAGGCCGCGCACGGTGACGTTCGACGCGCCGATGCGCACGACATCGCCGCTGCCGCCGCCGTCGAGAATCGCACCGGGCTCGCCAGTCAGGGTGATCGCCTTGTCCAGCTTCAGATGCACGGCATGCACGCCGGCCGGCACGCTGACCGTGGCGCCGGGCGGCGCCGCGGCCACGGCCTGTTCCAGCGACGCGTCCGCGTGTGCCGGCAGTGCCAGCAGCAGGAGCAGGATCGGGATGGCGAGGCAGCGAAGCATGGACATGGCAGCGGACGACCCGGCCGTGCCGCCGCGCGTGCTGCGCGACGGCACGGCACGGCTCAGGCCTCGACCAGCATCCGCCCGCTCATCTCCATGTGCATCGCATGGCAGAAGAACGTGCAGTAGTACCAGAACACCCCCGCCTTGTCGGCGGTGAAGGTGGCCGAGGCGGTGGCGCCGGGGCTGATCTCCATGTTGATGCCGTAGTTGACGATGCAGAAGCCGTGGCTCACGTCCTCCACCGCGTCGATGTTGGTCACCACCACGGTCACCTCGTCGCCCTTCTTCACCTTGAAGCTGCCCATGCCGAAGATCGGCGCAGCCGAGGTCATGTACACGAACACCTTGCGGCCTTCGCGGATGACCTTGCTGTCGGACAGCACGTTGACGCCGTGTTTCTTGGCCATCGCCACCGTCTCGGCGAAGAACGGGTCGTCGCGGTCCCAGCTCTTCTTGACCTTGTCGATCAGCAGCCGGCGGTGCAGCAGGATCACGTCGTGCGGCTCGGCGTAGACCGGGCCGTCGGCGACCAGCTTCATGGTTTCGCCGGAGATGTCGATCAGCTGGTCGTTGTCCGGGTGCAGCGGGCCGGTGGGCAGGAAGCGGTCCTTGGAGAACTTGTTCAGCGACACCAGCCACTTGCCGTCGGCATCGCGGGTCTCGCCCATCGAGGTATGGCAGTGCCCGGGCTGGTAGGCCACGTCGATCTTCTGGCGCAGGTAGTTGACCTTCTTGCCGTCGTGGGCGGCGATCGCGTCGGCGATGTTCCACTTGGCGATCTGGCTGTCGATGAACAGCGTGGTGTAGGCGTTGCCGCGGCCGTCGTAGGCGGTATGCAACGGCCCCAGGCCCAGCTCGGGTTCGGCCACCACCACGTCGCGCGGGTCCTTGAGCTTGCCGGCGAACCAGTCGTCGATGCGGCTCCATTCCATCACGGTGACGGTGGGCGAGAGCTTGCCGTTGGCCACCACGTACTTGCCGTCGGGGCTGGCGTTGATGCCGTGCGGGTTCTTCGGAATCGGGATGTACAGCGTGAACGACGAGCCGTGGCGGCCGTCCAGCACCGGCACCTTGGAGCTGCCGATGGTCTTGAAGTCGCCTTTCTTCACCGCCTCCTCGATGCGCGCGATGTTGAACACCACCGCCCAGTCGCGCTCGGCCTGCATCGTGCTGGGCAGGTCCATGCCCTTTTCGCTGTTGTAGCAGGTGGAGATGGCGTACTTGCCGGCGTAGTCGGCCTCGGTGTTGTCCAGGTTGCCGTCCACCAGCACCTGCCAGGCCACTTCCATGGTGTCGCCGTCGAGCGCGCTGAACATGGTCTGGTACTTGGCCGGGTCTTCCAGGTCGCGGCCGTCGTTCGGTGCCGGAATCAGGAACTCGCCGTTGGCGAACACGTAGCCGGTACGCGGCGCGCGCTGCACGCGCAGGCCGTGGATCGCCTGCACGTTGGGCACGTCGGTGATGCGGTCGGTGCGCATCACGTCGCAGCGGATGCGCGCGACGCGGGTGTGCGCCTTGTCGTTGATGAAGATGTAGCGGCCGTCGTAGTGGCCGTCGGTCTGGCTCATGTGCGGGTGGTGGCAGTCGCCGCCGGGCGGGAAGTTCGGCCCGAGCACGCGCTTGCTCTCGTTGGTGACGCCCCAGCCGATGGTGAAGTCGGGGTTGAACACCGGGATGCGCATCAGCTCGCGCATCGAGGGCACGCCGACCAGGCGCACCTCGCCGGACTGGCCGCCGCTCCAGAAGCCGTAGTACTCGTCGAGCTGGCCGGGTGGCACGTGATCGGAGGCCGCCGCGTGCTCGCCTTGCTCGTGGCGGTCCTCGCCATCATGTCCGGCGGCGGCGCCGGCTGCGCCCGCAGGCTCACCCTTCCTGCCGCAGCCTGCCAACGCCAGTCCCGCCGCGCCGGCGAGGCCGGCCAGCGCGCTGTTCTTCATGAAGTTGCGGCGCGCGGGGTTGCCCGGTTCCGCGGTCTGGCCGGACTGGCCGGTCGGGTTGCTCGATTCGTCGTGCATGGCATTCATCCGTTCGGATCGTGGTGGGTCAGTCGGCGACCTTCGCCGACTCGTGGGTTTCCGGCGTCGCCGCCGGGATGATCGTCAGTACCGGGGTGGGCAGCGGCCGCGCAGCGCGTTCACGCTTCTTGCGGCGCTCCACCAGCGGCGGGCATTTCTGGTCGTTGGCGTAGGTGACCTGGCAGTCCAGGCAGTAGTGGCATTCGTTGAAGTTGATCTGGCCGATCGCGTTGATCGCCTTCACTTCGCACTCGTTCGCACAGATCTGGCAGGGACGGCCGCATTCCTTGCGCCGGCGCAGCCACTCGAACAGGTGCCAGCGGCCGGACACCGCCAGCCCGGCGCCCAGCGGGCACACGTAGCGGCAGTAGAACTTGTTGTTGAACGCCGACACCGCCACCAGTGCCACCGCGTAGAGCACGTAGCTCCAGGAGCGGGCGAAGTGCAGCGTGATCGCGGTCTTGAACGGCTCGATCTCGGCGTAGTGCTCGGCCATGTTGAGCGACTGCAGCGACATCCCGAACAGCACCAGCAGGATGATGTACTTGATCGCCCACAGCCGCTCGTGCAGGTACTGCGGCACCTCGAACTGCGGCACGTGCAGCCGGCGCGCCAGCTTGTTCACCAGCACCTGCAGCGCGCCGAACGGGCACAGCCAGCCGCAGTAGATGCCGCGCCCGAGCAGCAGCAGGGTGGCGGCCACGAACACCCACAGGATGAACACCAGCGGGTCCATCAGGAAGGTGGACCAGTGGAAACCGTGCAGCACCGCCTGGATGAAGGTGAGGATGTTCACCACCGACAGCTGCGCCAGCCCGTACCAGCCAATGAACACCAGCGTGTAGATCAGGAAGCCCACGCGCAGGCGTTCGAGCAGGTGTGGCCGCGTCACGATCCAGTCCTGGAACATCAGGATCAGGGTGAGTACCGACAGTCCCGCCAGCAGCAGCGCGATGTCCAGCCGGCGCCCGTGCCATATCTTCTGCCACAGCGGCGCATCGGCCGGCAGCGCATCGGTATCGGCTTCGGCCGCCGCTTCCGGGCGCGTGGTGTAGGCCGCCGGCATGCGGTAGTCGCGGGTGAAGGTGTGGTAGATGCTTTGCAGTGGGCCGACCTGGCGGTTCACCAGCAGCTGCAGTGTCCACGGCCGGGTCGCGTCGAAGCCGCTGACGCCGTGGCGCACGATGAAGATCGCCTGCTCGGCGAAGGCCGGCTTGCCGCGCAGCGGGGTATCGTTCAATTGCACCAGGTCGGTATCCTTGAACAGCGCCAGCTTGCCGTCCTGCAGCAGGTGCACGCGGTCGAAGATGCCGCCACGCACGTAGCCCACGCCCTTGAACGAGTAGATGCCGTTGGCCATCACCGCGATGGCCGAGTCGCCGGGCTTGAGCTGCTTCATCAGGTCGGCGTGGGCCACTTCACCGAGCAGGTTGCGACCCACCGTGGGCGGGGTGACGTCGGCGAAGTACAGGTCGATGAAGGTGTCCGCGCCGTGGCCGGGCGCCGGCGCGGTGGGGTCGTCGACCAGGCCGCTTTCCGGCTGGCCCTTGAAGGCGTCGGTGATCTCCTGCCGCGCCAGTCGCAGGTGGCCGATCGCGCCGTTGCCGGTCAGTGCCTGCCAGTCGGCCGGCACGAAGTAGTCGGCGCGGACCTGCGCGGCGGCCGCGCCGGTGTCGACCGCGCCGGCGATCAGCTTGCGCGAGGCGGCCACCTTCAGCGCCGAGTTCATGATCGTCTCGTTGGCCACCATCGAGGTCACCGTGGCGCTGCTGATCGCGTCGATGCGCACGCTGCCGCTGCTGCCGCCGCCAACCACGATCTGGTCGTCCACGCGATGGCCGATGTAGCGCGCCACGAAGTCGTACAGCTTCTGCACCGGGATGCCGACCAGCAGAATCGGCTCGTGCTGCTCCAGCACGCGGACGTCGCGGATGGTGCCGTCGGTGCCGATCGACACCAGCATGTTGATCGGTGCCCCGGAGTAGGCCGGCACCGGCGCCACCATCACCGTCTCGAATACGTAGCCGATCACCTGGTCGCCGTGGTACACGGCCGCGGCGGGCGGGGTGCCCTCGATGTCGCCGAAGTGCTCGGCCTCGGGGAATACCTGGTGCAGCTGCGGATACTTCGCGTCGATGCCGGCCAGCGCCGCGGAGGCGGGCAGCAGCAACAGCAGCGCGAGCAGCAGCCGGGCGATGAGGGAGCGGGAGCGGGCGTCGCGCATCAGGCCAGCTCCGCCGTGCCGGCGATCAGCGGCAGTTCGCACGAGCGCCAGCGTTGTTCGCCGGTGCGCGAGAACGCCAGCCACTGGTGGTCCTGCGCGTCCATCAACGCGGACAGCCGCGGCAGCTCCAGCGAAAACGCCGCCGTGCTCATGCCATCGGCCAGCACCGAACGCTGCGCCATCACGGTGACGCTCGAATAGCTTTGCGGCGACCAGCCGGTGCGCGGGTTGACGATGTGGAACAGGCGCCGGTCGGCGGAGAAGAACACGCGGTAGTTGCCCGAGGTGGACAGCGCCGCGTTGCGCAGCTGCAGCACCGCTGCCACGCGGCTCACGTCGCGCGGGTCGACGATGCCGACGTTCCAGTGCCGCTCGGGGTCGTTGCCGCAGATCGCGTGGATGTCGCCGCCGGCGTCGATCAGGGCGTACTCGATGCCGGCGCCGCGCAGCGCAGCGATGCCCTGGTCGACCACGTGGCCCTTGGCGATGCCGTCCAGCGTGATCGCCATGCCCGGCCGCGACAGCCGCGCGCCGCGCGCGTCCAGCGCAAGGTCGCGGTAGCCGACCAGCGCATCGCGATCCTCGGCCACGCGCTGCTCGTGCGCGTCGGTGCGGCTTGCGCCGCGCAGCGTCTCGAAGTAGCGCAGCACCGGCAGCACGGTCGGGTCGAACGCGCCGTCGGTCAGCCGCGACAGCGCCAGCGCCTGGCGCAGCACCGCGTCCAGCTGCGCGGGCACTTGCGCCAGCTGGCCGTCGCGGTTCAGTCGCGTCAGCGGGCTGGCCGGGTCGAAGCGGGTCAGCTGCGCGGCGGTCGCCGCCATGCGCGCGAACGCTGCCTCGATCGCCACGCCGGCGGCCTGCACGTCGTCGGCCAGGCAGGTCACCGAAACGGAGGTCTGCATCAGCGTGCGCTCGCGGCGCACCTGCCACAGGTTCTGCTTGCGCTTGAGCACCGCCCAGCCGCCGCCAGCCAGCAGGCCGCCGGCGATGGCGAGCTGGCCGGCCTGCCGCAGCAGTCGCCGGCGCTCGGGCGAGCGCGGTTCGGTGGGTTCGATGGAACGGTGCATGGGAGGACCTCCCGGTGTGCGTCTTGGTGCGAAGGCGAAAAGGCGTGAAGCGTCAGGCCGCGCTGGCTTCGACCTGTGGCGGCGGTTGCGTCACGGCGCCGGTGCCTCTGGCATCGCGCACGCCCAGGCGCCGCTGCAGTGCCGGGCTGGTGGTCGTGTACTGCAGGTTCACCTTGTCGCCGGGGTGCAGGTGCGCGTGTGCGGCGAAGGCGCACAGCGCCGTCTCGTGGAAGCCGGAAAGGATCAGCTTCTTCTTGCCGGGATAGGTGTTGATGTCGCCCACCGCGAACACGCCGGGTACCGAGGTCTGCAACGTCGATGGATCGACCACCAGCTGCTGGCGTTCCAGGGCCAGTCCCCACTCGGCGATCGGCCCCAGCGCCGGATGCAGGCCCCAGAACACCAGCAGCTGCGACGCCTCGATGCGCTGGACCATGCCGCTGCGCGTGCGCACGCGCACCTGCGACAGCGCGCCAGCGGCCGTCTCCAGCCCGACGATGTCGCCTTCGCAGAACTGCATGCGGCCCTCGTCGCACAGCGCCTGCATGCGCGCCACACTGGCCGGTGCCGCGCGGAAGCTGGACGAGCGATGCACCAATACCAGGCTGCGTACCCGCTCGACCAGGGCCAGCGCCCAATCCAGCGCCGCGTCACCGCCGCCGGCGATCACGATGTCCTGGTCGTCGAACAGCGCCGGCTGCGTCACCTTGTAGTGCAGCGTGCGGCCTACCAGCGGCGCGGCTTCCGGCAGGTCCAGCGTGCGCGGTGCGAACGCGCCCAGGCCGCCGGCAATGATCACCACGCCGGCGTCGAAGGCCAGGCCGCCACTGGTCTGCAGGCGAAAGCGGCCGTCGTCCATGCGCTGCAGCGCGGTGACGGTATGGCCCAGGTGGAACTTCGGCGTGAACGGGCGGATCTGCTGCTGCAGACGCTCGATCAGTTCGCGCCCGCTGCACACCGGCAGTGCCGGGATGTCATAGATCGGCTTGTCCGGATACAGCTCGACGCACTGGCCGCCGGCATGCGGCACGGCATCGATCACGTGCGTATCCAGCCCCAGCAGGCCCAGCTCGAAAACCTGGAACAGGCCGACCGGGCCCGCACCGATGATGACAGTGTCGCAGCTGATCATGAACGAATCCGCCTTGTGGACGAGGCGGATCATGCGCGCGCACGAAGGTGATGCTTTTGACTTCGGTCAGATTCGACCGGGCGGTTCGTGTGGTCGAATGACGCATGAGCACGTTCATGTTCCAGGCCACGGAACTCCGCGACCCGAACCGGTGCATCGGGATTTCCGGCCAGGGGACCGTTCGGCGCAATATCAGTCGGCGGTTGCCGGCCACCGTTGCGGCACCTTGCGGATGCCTTCGGCCGGATAGCCCATCTGCACCACGCGTGCGACCAGCGCGTCGTAGTCAGCCTGTGACACGGTGGGCGTGCGCGCCATGACCCAGGTGTAGTCGCGCGCGTCGCGGGCCACGATGACCTGGCTATAGTCGTCCTTCAGGTACGCCACGATGTATTGCGCCTTGAGCGGCCAGAACACCTGCACGCCCCAGACGGCATTGCCGCTGTCCGCCTTCACGAAACCGGTGGAGTGGATCGTCTTGACCGGTTTGTCGAAGCCGCCGTTGTTGAAGTGGAACTGGGTGTAGATGTTTCCGTCCGGCTGCAGCGTGTAGGTTTCGACCGGGTTGTAGGCGTTCTTTTCGAAACGCGTGGGGATGGTGGCGATCACGTACCACTTGCCCATGAAGCGCGGCAGGTCGACATGGGCGACCGGCTTGATCGGCGGCAGATCACCGGCGTGAACGCCGGTGCTGGCGGCCGCCAGGGCGCAGGCCATCAACAAGGTTCTTGGAAGGGACATGCCATGACTCCGAGGCGAAAGAGGAAGGTGATGGAGTGGGGCGCTCAAGGCCGCACGAAACGGTAATGCGCCACCAGCCATTCCTGGCCGTTGGCGTAGCCGAACAATTCCGCGCAGGACATCCAGAACATCCGCCAGCGCTGGAACCACAGTGATGCGGCCTGTCGGCCATAGGCTTCGACCAGTACCGCCATCACCTGATCCTTGCGTGCGTCCTGATTCGCCAGCCAGTGATTCGCGCTGCGCTGGTAATGCGTGCCGTCGACATGCCAGTGCTGCTCGATCTGCAGCTCGCGCTGGAACCACAGCAAGGTGTCGGAGGCCGGCATCAGGCCACCGGTGAAGAAGTGCCGGCCCATCCAGTTGTCCTCGCCCGTCGTCTCGAACGGATACATCAGCGTCCGGTGCGCGAAAATGTGCACGAACAGCTTGCCGCCGGGTCGCAGCCAGCTGGCGATGCGGCCGAGCAGGATGTCGTAGTTGCGCATGTGCTCGAACATTTCGACCGACACGCAGCGGTCGAATTGCGCCGCGTCGAGTTCCAGCAGGTTCACGTCGCAGGTGGCCACGCGCACGTTGAACAGACCGCGCTTGCGGCACTGCGCCTCGATGTGTTCGCGCTGCTGGTGCGAATTGGATACTGCCTTGATCCGAGCATTCGGATAGCGCTCGGCCATCCACAGCGTGAGCGAGCCCCAGCCGCAGCCAAGTTCGAGGATCGTCTGGCCGTCCGCCAGTTCGGCGCGTTCGCCATACAGCGTGAGCATGGCCTCCTCGGCCTGATCCAGCGACTCGTCGCCGCGCGGGTAATAGCAGCCGGAATATTTCAGGCGCTTGCCGAGGCACAGTTCGAAGAACGCTGGCGGCAGTTCGTAATGCTGCGCATTGGCGGCGTCGGTGTGGATCGCCACCGGGCTGTGCCGCAGCATCTCGATACGTTCGGCGAAGCGGGCGGCTTGCTGATCCAGCCCGCCGCTCATCTCCTCGCGCAGTCGCTGCGCGCACATGCGCCGGATGCCTTGCCGCAGCAGCGCATCGGGCAGATGCCCTCGTTCGGCCAGACCCAGCAGGCCGGTGGCGGGCCGCTCCTGCGGCAACTCGTGGGACGCCGTGGCGACGGTATTCATGGATCGCTCCTTTTCGGAAACCAGGGAATCAGCATGGAGGTGCTGCGTTGATAGGCGCGGTAATCGTCGCCGCGGCTGCGCAGTGCCTGTGTCTCGGTATAGGGAATGCCGCTGATCCAGCGCAGGAACACATACATCACCAGCGGCCCAGCCCAGGCCAGCCACGCGATTGGCGATCCGATCGCCAGGCCGACGTAGGCGAACCAGTGGATCCATTCGAAGAAATAATTGGGGTGACGCGAATAACGCCACAGGCCTTCACGGCAGGTTTGCCCGCGATGGGCTGGATCGGCGCGGAAGCGGGCGAGCTGGTGATCGGCGATCGACTCGCCGATCACGCTGAGCAGCCAGATCGCGATGCCGACCAGCAGCCACGGGCTGAATCCGCGCGGGTTGCGCGCCACGGCCAGGAACGGCAGCGAAAACAGCACGATCAGCAAGGCCTGGAACTGGAAGAACAGGAAAAACCTGGACTGACTGCCATGCCAGTGCGTGCGCAGATGCTGATAGCGGCCATCCTCCGGCTCACCGCGCACCCGTTTCCACAGATGCGCTGCCAGTCGTACGCCCCACAGTCCGCCAAGTATCGCCAGCGTCAGCCGGGATGACGCAGCGCCCGCGCCGATCAGGGCCAGCAGCACGGCGCCACTGCCCGCGCCGGCCGCCCACAGCACGTCGACGATGCCGGCATTGCCATGCTTGCGCTGCCACAACCAGCCCAGGCTCATGATCAACGCCGCCAGCAACCACAGGCAGGCCAGTTGAAGCCACGCAGTCATGACGCACGACCTTGCACGGGCGCAGATGCGGGGATCGCCGCGCTCGACCAGCGCCGGGCCAGCCACGCCAGCAGCGGCGTCGCGATGGCCCAGCCGACCGCCAGGCACAGCAGTCCGCGCCACGCGGGCGCCGCGAACGTCACCACGTGCCAGCCTCGTGATGCGCCCAGATAAGCCAGCGGGCCACCGATCCATCCCAGCAACGCGGCCCACCACAGACGCGTCTGCAGCCACGCCAGCGATTGGGTGAAGGTCAGCGCGAAGGTGACCCACAGCGCGAGAATCCATGCCGGCGCCATCGCGGCGGATGGCCACGGCGTCGCATAGCTGGCCAGTCCTGTGCGGATCAACCCGCCATCCAGCAGAAGTCCCAGCACGATCGCCGTCAGCATCAGCGACAGGTCGGCCTTGTATTGCAGCCCGACCACCAGCTGGCATGTTGCGTAAACCAGCATGCCGGCAATCCCCGGCCACGCCAGTCCGTGCCCGGCGCCAATCACGGCAGCGAACCAGACCAGTTGATAGCCGACGAGGCTGCTCCAGAATTTCATGCCGGCAGGCCCCGGGTTGATTCGATCTGCGGCAGCCATGTCGCCTGCCGGTTGCCGGGCTTGGCCAGCAGCAGGTGTGCGACGCCGATCGAGCGCTCGCGGAAACCGCCTTCGCAATACGCCAGGTAGAACTCCCACAGACGGATGAAGCGTTCGTCGAAACCTTGCGCGCGCACCTGCGGCAGGTGCGCCATGAAACGCTCGCGCCAGGCCTTCAGGGTCAGCGCATACGAGTGGCCGAAGTCTTCCAGCTGGACCAGCGCCAGATCGCTGGCGCGGGTCTTCGAGGCGAGCAGTGCGCTGATCGACGGGATGAAGCTGCCGGGAAAGACGTGGCGCTTGATGAAATCGACCGAGCTCAGCGCCTGGGCATAACGGTGATCCTCGATCGTGATCGCCTGCAGCAGGGCCAGCCCGTCCGGTTTCAGCAAGGCACCCAGCTGCCTGAAATAGGTATCGAGGTAGGGCGCGCCGATCGCCTCGACCATCTCGATCGAGACCAGCTTGTCGTATTGCCCGCGCAGGTCGCGGTAATCCTCCAGCAGCAGCTCGACCTGCGCGCCCATGCTGGCGGCGGCGACCCGTTCGCTGGCCAGCGCGTGCTGCTCGCGCGAGATCGTGGTGGTGGTGACGTGGCAGCCGTAATGCTGGGCGGCGTACAGCGCGAAGCCGCCCCAGCCGGTGCCGATCTCGATCACCCGGTCACCCGGTTTCAGATCGAGCTTGCGGCAGATGCGTTCGAGCTTGCGGGTGGAGGCGTCTTCCAGCGTGTCGGCCGGGTCCGTCCAGATCGCCGAGGAATACATCAGGTCCGGCGACAGGAACAGGCTGAAAAAATCGTTGCCGAGGTCGTAGTGCGCGGCGATGTTGCGGCGGCTGCCGTCGCGCGTATTGCGGCGCAGTGCATGCCAGCCGCGCAGCGCCATGCCGCCGAGCCGGGCCAGGCCGCTTTCCATGCCGTCGAGCAGGTCGCGGTTGCGCACCAGCAACTGCACCAGCCCGACCAGGTTGTCGCAGTGCCACAGGCCGTCCATGTAGGCTTCGCCGGCGCCCACGCTGCCGTTGGTTGCGATCGCGCGATAGAAGGCCGGGTCGCGGATTTCCATATGGATCTGCAACTCGGCAGTGGCCTCGCCGAATTCGAGCTGCACGCCGTCGTCGTTCAGCAGCAATCGCCCGTGCCGCAACTGGCGCAGTCGACCGAGCAGCTGCTGACGCAGGAAGCGATCGAAGGCGCCGATGCCGGGGCTGTCGTAGTCGGCGGTCTTGGCAATGTCGTTCATGGCGAACCTCGGTGCAGCGTCAGGAAAGGGAGGGATGGTCGTGGACGGGATTCCGCTTCAGCCACAGTCGCAATGCCTGCCAGTGGATCGCACCGACGACCTGTGCCGTCATCAGCGGATAGCGCCACAGCACACGCGCCAGCGAAGCGCCATTCAACGGTTTGCGTTGCAGGAAGAGGGTGGCATCGAACTCGCGCTGGCCATCGCGCAGTACATCCATGTGCACGTGCAGGTCGTCGGCGGGCGCGGTGAAACTCCAGTCGTATTCGCGCGCCATCGGCATGAAGGGGGATACGTGGAACGTCTTGGGAAAGGCCCAGTGCAGCGCGCGTCCACGCGACTTCGCGGTCTCGATCGGCAGCACGTAGGCGTGGCGTTCCTTCCACGGTGTGTTGGTGATCTCTGCCACGATGCAGGCCAGACTCACGCCGTCCTGGGCGTAGCAGTAGTAGAAGCTGACCGGGTTGAACACGAAACCGAAGTAGCGCAGATGGGTCAGCAGCCGAACCGGCCCGACCGGGCGATGCCCGGTGGCTTGCTCGACGCGCTGGCGCACGGCTTCGGCCAGTGGCAGTCCGGTCGGGCCGAGATAATCGCTGCGGCGGAACTGCGCGACGTTGCCATGCTTGCTGGACCACAGCCAGCGCTGCCGGAACACCCGATCGACTTCATCGAGATCCAGATAGAGCTGGGCCATCCGGTAATCGAAGGCGTGTGGATGCGGGGCGAGGCGGCGATGACGCACCACGCCTTCGTACACGGCGCTTGCCAGCGGCCTGCCCGCTTCGGCATTCACGCCGCGATCTCCCCGGCACGTGATGCGACCGCGTGGATGGCACCGACACCTACCGGCCAGCGCACGCCAAGAGCGGCCGCCACATCGACGGCGCTGCGCATGCCGTCCTCGTGGAATCCCCAGCCCCAGTAGGCACCGGCGAACCAGGTGTGGCGCTGGCCCTGGATCTCGGCCTTGCGCATCTGCGCCGCTACCGACGCGTGGCTGTAGACCGGATGGTGGTACTGCATGCGTGCCAGTACCTTGTCCGGGTCGATCGCTGCCGTGCGATTGAGCGTGACCACGAACGGTTCCGGTGATTCGATGCCCTGCAGCAGATTCATGCAGTAGCTGACCGTGCATGCTTCGTCCGGATTGCGCGGCAACCACGCGTTCCATGCCGCCCACGCCTTGCGCCGCACCGGCAACACGCTGGCGTCGGTATGCAGCACGGTGTCGTTGAGCTGGTACGGCATCGTGCCGAGGATGGATCGCTCGCGTTCGTCCGCGTCGCTCAGCAAGGCCAGTGCCTGATCGCTGTGGCAGGCCAGCACGACATGATCGAAATGTTCGACGCCTGCGGCACTGGTGATCTCGGCACCCGCGGCATGGCGGCGAATCGAGCGCACCGCGCAATGCAGCCGCTCGCGTACCGACCAGCGCTCGCGCAGCGCTTGCACATACGTGGACGAACCGCCACGCACCACGCGCCATTCAGGGCGATCATTGATCTGCAGCATCTGGTGATTGGCCATGAACTGCACCAGATAACGCGCGGGGAAGCGGAGGATCTGCGCGGCCGGCGACGACCACAGCGCCGATGCCATTGGCACCAGATGCTCGTCGCGAAAGGCGGCGCCGTAGCGGTGCTCGGCGAGGTAGTCGCCCAGCGTCGGTCCCTGGTCGGGTGAGTCCAGCAACGCCGGTGCCTCGCGATAGAAGCGCGCCAGGTCACGCACCATGCCGATGAAGCGCGGCGAGAGCAGGTTGCGCCGCTGGCAGAACAGCGTGTCCAGCGTGGCCGCGTTGTATTCCAGCCCGCTGGCTTCGTTGTGCAGCGAGAAACTCATCGTGGTCGGCTGCGAGGCGACGCCGATCTGCTCGAACATCCGGGTCAGCAGCGGATAGTGGTTCGGGTTGTGCACGATGAAACCGCTGTCGATGCGATAGCGGCGACCGTGCTGCTCCACCTCATGCGTATGCGTGTGGCCGCCGAAATAGCTGTCGGTCTCGAACAGCGTCACCCCATGCCGGCGCGACAGCAGCCACGCCGATGCCAGCCCCGCGATGCCCGATCCAACGATGGCGATGCGCATGGCTCAGCTCCTCGCCCTGGCCAGCACCCAGGCCGGCACCGGTTTCAGCCCGCGTACCAGGCCCAGCGCCGACATCAGCTTCAGCCCGTACCAGGTCAGGTCCACTTCCCACCAGCGGAAGCCCTGCCGGCTGGAGCCGGGGAAGAAGTGATGGTTGTTGTGCCAGCCCTCGCCGAAGGTGAGCAGGGCCAGCCAGACGTTGTTGCGGCTGTCGTCCCTGGTATCGAAGCGGCGCTTGCCGAAGCGGTGCGCCAGCGAGTTGATCGTCACCGTGGCGTGGAACAGCACGACGGTCGACACGAAGAAACCCCAGGTCAGCATCTGGCCGCCGGTGGTGCCCAGCTGCGGCGCCACGTGCTGCAGCAGCGCGCCCAGGCCGTACAGCGCCATGGCGAGCGCGACCGGAATGGCGATGTCGAAACGGTCGAGCCAGCGCAGCTCGGGAAACTTCGCCAGGTCCGGCACGCGCGCCAGATCGGTGCGGAAATTGCGCGGCGTGAGGAACCAGCCGACGTGACTCCACAGGAAGCCGTGCACGCGCGGCGAATGCGGATCGTCCGGCGTATCGGTCACGCGGTGGTGATGGCGATGATGCGCGGCCCACCACAGCGGGCCGCGCTGCACGCACGATGCCCCGATCAGCGCGAACCCGAACTGCACCACGCGCGAGGTCTGGAACGTGCGGTGCGAGAAGTAGCGGTGGTAGAACGCGGTGAGCGCGAACATGCGCACCACGTAGAGCGTGGCAGCCACGAGCAGCGCGATCGGCGACACGCCGACCCAGATCACGCCGATGCAGGCCAGGTGCATGGCGATGAACGGTGCCGCGCGCAGCCAGTCGATGCGATCCTCGCGGCTTTCGTCGAGCGTTACCGCCGCACTCGTATCGAACCAGCGGCGCAGCGTACGTGCCAGCCAGAAGCGCGAATCAGCCGTACCCGCAGGGGCTGGCGGAACGCCCTCATACTGCGTGTTCGGGTGGGGTCTGAAGCCTGCCATGGGAACGCACCTGTCTTCGTGTCACCCCCAGATACGGACGAGGCGGCTACTTGGATGCACGAGCGCGTAGAAAGCCCGGCGGACCTTGACGGAACGAAGGCAGGACGCGCTACATGGCGGTATTCAACGGGATCACCATCCCGGCGCAAGCCAGCAGATCCCTGCGACAGGCATACTGGTCATCCCGTGGTTCCAAGCCGTTGAAAAGTCGAGACGCCGGAATGACGGGGCACACAAGGAAGCAGGGCATGACTCGCACAAGACAGATCATTGGACTGGCCGGCTGGCTGCTGCTGAGCTTTGCCGCGGCGGCGATGGGAGCCATCGCTTCGGTGCAGGCGGCCGTCTTCTACCAGCATTTGGCCCAACCCTCCTGGGCACCGCCGTCGTACGTGTTTGGCCCGGTGTGGTCCGTGCTGTATGCGCTGATGGGCATCGCCGCCTGGCTGGCTTGGCGCGAAGGCGGCTGGCACCGGCAGCGCGGCGCGCTCGCCCTGTTCGTGCTGCAGCTGGCGGTCAACGTGCTGTGGAGCTGGCTGTTCTTCGGATGGCACCGTGGTGGACTGGCCTTCGCCGACGTCGTGCTGCTGTGGTTGCTGATCGTGGCCACGCTGGTCGGGTTCTGGCGCGTGCGCGTGATGGCCGGCGCGCTGCTGGTTCCGTATCTGTGCTGGGTCAGCTTTGCCGCGGCGCTGAATTTCGCGGTATGGCAGATGAATTTGCATGCCCTGGGCTGAGTCGCGCCGGCGTATCGAAGAAATGTCGAGTCGTGTCGACTTCAGTCGGTTTTTTCACGGCATGCATCCTGATGAACTCCACGGCATCGTCAAGCACCGGCGCCTTGCGCCGGAACGGCCGCGATATAGCCAGCAGGATCGCAGCGTGGCCGATGTCCGGATACATCTTCGTTTCGACGGGTTCGCCCTTGCGTTGCAGTGCAGCGGCGAGTGAGGTGGCATTGCGCGGCCATACCACCTTGTCGGTAGTGCCCTGCATCAGCAGCATCGGCGGTTCGTCGCCGTCGACAAAATGCACGGGCTGCGAACGCAGCTGCGCCGCAGGCGTACTGCCGAACATGTCGACGAAATCCGGATCTTTCAGCGGCAGGAAATCGTACGGACCGGCCAGGCCGATGAAGCCTGCCAGCTGGCGGGGCTGCATGCCGACACCGGCCAGCCAGTGGGCATCGGTGGCCAGCAAGGCGCCGATATGGGCGCCGGCAGAATGGCCCATCAGGAACAACGATGCCGGGTCGCCACCGTACTCGGCGGCATGCGCTTGGGCCCACGCGACGGCATCTGCCGCGTCCCGCATGAAGCCGTCCAGCCGCACCTGCGGCCACTGGCGGTAGTCCGGAATCACCACGACCAGCCCGCGCCGCGCCAAGGCCTCACCGGCCCAGTGATACCACTGGCGCTTGCCGGATTTCCAGCTGCCGCCGTAGAAAAACACCACGACAGGCGCATCGTGAGCGTCCCGTGGCCGGTAGACATCGAGCGCCAGTCGATGCGTGGGGTCATATGTCACGTCGCGCCGTACCACCACATCGGCCTTGCTGCTGGTGGCGTTGAGGCTGCGGAACAGCGTCGCCTGGCATCCCGTGAGCAAAGCATTGCCTAGCAGCAACAGCAGCGTGACGAGCAGGCCGCGCCTGCCTGCAAGGTGAGGCGTAAAAGTGTGGCTCGATGGCATGCGGTTTTCCTGCAAAAGCCGGTGAACGCGATACGCGGGCATTGACCGCGCTCCGCGAGATCCGAGGTTGAATCTTCCGGGTACTTCAGGAGATACGTGCAGGAGCCGCCGCGGGATGCAGGCAGTCCCGCGTGTCCGGGTTGTTTCGTGCGGGAAGCGACGGCAATTCGGTGGGGATGATTGCCCCGTGCCCCGTGGATCAGTCGCGCCGCTTGTACGCGTCCAGCGCGGCCTGCCGCGAGACGGCCAGATCCACCATCGGCGCGGGATAGCCGCTGCGCATGAGCAGGGCGGGATCCTTCCACGGTTCGTGCAGCAGGGCGGTCGTTGCGTCGGCCAGTTCGGGTAGCCAGCGTCGCAGGTAGACGCCATCCGGGTCGAACTTCTTTGCCTGCGTGACCGGGTTGAACACGCGGAAATACGGCGCGGCATCGGCGCCGCAGCCGGCGACCCATTGCCAGCCGAGCGTGTTGTTGGCCAGATCCGCGTCCACCAGCGTGTCCCAGAACCAGCGTGCGCCGTGCTGCCAATGCTGGCGCAGGTTCTTGGTCAGGAAGCTGGCGGCGACCATGCGCACGCGGTTGTGCATCCAGCCGGTGTGCCACAGCTCACGCATGCCGGCGTCGACCAGCGGGATGCCGGTGCGGCCGCGCTGCCAGCGTTCCAGTGCGGCCGCATCGCGCGGTTCCCAGCGGAAATCGGCGAAGCGCGGGTTGAAGTTGTCGGTTGGCGTCTGCGGGAAATGGAACAGCAGGTGGTGGGCGAACTCGCGCCAGCCCAGTTCGCGCAGGTACGGCTCGATGTCCGGCCGGTGCCTGGCATCCGTCGCGCGTGCGCGGCGATCGAGTTCGGCGTGGATCTGCCGCGGCGAAATTTCGCCGAAGTGGAGGTGCGGCGACAGCCGCGACGTGCCGTGTCGTGCGGGCAGATCGCGCGCGTGCGCATAGTCGCCGATGGCATCGTCGGCGAAGATTTCCAGCTGTTCGTGCGCACCGTGTTCGCCCGGTTGCCACGCCTCGGCCAGTCCGGCATCCCAGGGGATGCGCGGCAGCAGGCCGAGGGCTTCCAGCGGCAGACCGCCGGGCAGTTCATGCCAGCCATGCAGGGCGGCCCCGGGCAGCGGTTCGGATGACGGCAACTGCGGCCGCAGGTTGCGCCAGTACGGCGTGAACACCTTGTACGGGTCACCTTGCTGCGTGGCGATCGTCCATGGTTCGCACCACAGTGCCGCATTGTGGCTGTGCACCTCGATGCCTTCCTCGCGCAGCGCGCTCTTGATGCGCGTGTCGCGGGCGATCACCGCAGGCTCGTACAGCCGGTTCCAGTACACCGCGCTGGCGCCGCTCAGTCGGATCAGCTCGCGCAATTGCTCCAGCGTGTCGCCCTGGCGCAGGTGCAGCGCGGCATGGTGCGTGCGCAGCTTTGCATCGAGCGCGGCCAGCGCATGGTGCAGCCACCAGCGGCTGGCCGCGCCAGCCTGCCATGTGCCGTCTTCGCCGGGGGCGTGGACATACACCGGCAGCACCTGCGCGTGCGCCGCGCAGGCCGCGGCCAGGGCGGGGTTGTCGGCCAGGCGCAGGTCGCGCCGGAACAGCACGATGGCCGTGCTCATGGGCGGACGGGCGTCCTGTTCAGATCAAGCGTGCTCAGATCCAGGGTCGATCCGCCCGCACGTTGCCGAGCATGGCCACCTTGCCGCCGCCGGCATCCGGTGCCGCACCGATCGCGCCCTTGGCGATCACCGCGCCGGTTGGCTGGCCGGTCGGCGAGCCGCCGACCGGTTCCACCGACACGGCGAGCGCGGCGGTCGGTCTGAGTCGTGCCAGCATCGCAGGATCAAGTGCGATCGTGGTGGGCTTGTCGCGCGCGATCATGCCCACCGAGATGGGTTTCCCGCCGGCCGGAATCAGCCACAGTTCCGGCGCATGCCCCTGCGCGAAGGCGACCGGCGTCGCCGGCACCACGACCATGCGCGCGTGCTGCAGGTCCATGGTGGCGGTCCAGCCGGTGGTGCCGTTGTCCTGCTGAATGGTCGAGGCCATGTAGGCGATGCCGGCCACCTTGGGCGTGGGCGCCGGGCGCGGCAGCGAGACCACCACCAGCAGCGCCACGGCCACTGCGCTGGCGCCGATGCCGAGCCAGTGCCACAGCGCCAGGTTGTTCCACAGTCCGCGGCGCGGCTGCGCCAGCGGCGCCCGGGCCGGCGCATCCAGCTGCAGGGCGTCGTGGATGCGCGCCCACACATACGGGGCGGGTGCGACGTCGCCGACCGTGTCGGCCAGCGGAATCAGGCGACGCTGCCACAAGGCCACGGCGGTGGCGGCCTCGTCCGAGGCCAGCACCTCGCGCGCCACTTCCGCGCGGGTGTCGGCGTCCAGCACGCCAAGCACGTACTCGGCGTAGCGCAGGTTGTGGTTGCCGTCATCGATAGGCGTGTTCATGAGTCCAGGCACGTGCGGAGTTGCATCAGGCTGCGGCGGATCCAGCTTTTCATGGTGCCGAGCGGCACCTTGCAGCGTGTCGCCAGTTCGTTATACGTGGCGCCGGTGAAAAAGGCTTCACGCACCGAACGTTGCTGTTGCGGCTCCAGTTCATCCAGGCACTGCTGCAGCCGTTGGTACTCCTGGCTGGTTTCCGCGCCGGCCGCCGGCGTGGGCTGCTCGTCCACGGTTTCGTCGAGTCGTGCCGGATCGTCCAGCAGCTCCTCGCGATGCTGGCGCAGCCGGTCGATCGCCTTGTTGCGCGACAGCGTGACCAGCCAGGTGATGGCGCTGGCCTTGGCCACATCGAACGTGGCGGCGCGGCGCCACACCGTGGTGTAGGTTTCCTGCAGCACTTCCTCCGCCTCGCCGCGGTCGCGCAGCATGCGCAGGCACACGCCGAACAGTTTGGACGAGGTGCGCCGGTACAGCTCGGCAAACGCTTTCTGGTCGTTGCGGCCGGTCTGCAGCAACAGCTGATTCAGCTCGTCACGCTCGGCAGGACTGCTGACACTCATGGGCAAACCATCCTGTAGTGATCGGTCCCGGCCGGCGTGCAGCGACGGGAGGTTACGTCTCATAGCATGAAAGGGGCCTTGCGCGCTGGCAAGTGGTCCGTCTGGCGGCGCCACCGCCTTGCGTGCGTCCATGCGGCCGGCTGCTGCGTACAAGCTGGAGCAGGCAACCGGCCTGCGTGCCGGAGGCCTCGCCATGAACGTTTCCCGATGGGCTGTCGCGTTGTTGATGCTGAGCGGCGCGGCCGCGGCGGCATCCCTTCCGCAACATGATGCGCAGGGCCTGCTGGTCGATGGCAGCGGCCACACCTTGTACCGCTACGACGTCGATGCCGCGTCCGGCCACAGCCAGTGCAGCGGTCCGTGCGCGGCCGCGTGGCCGCCGTATCTGGCCGATGCCGACAGCAAGGCCGCCGGCGATTACCAGCTGGCCACGCGCGCCGACGGCAGCCGCCAATGGGTCTACCGGGGTTCTCCGCTGTACCTCTTCGCCGGCGATGACAAGCCGGGCGATCGCGCCGGCGATGGCGTGAACGGCAACTGGCACGTGGTGCAGTGATGCAATCCACCTCCGCGTGCATCCGTCCGGCGATGTCCTGCGTACCTGCATGCACATGCGCATTCCGCGCGTCTTGAAGGGGCTACCCATGCAGAACAATCGAAGGAACCGGATCGCCTGGCTGATCGGGTGCGTGCTCGGCGTTTGCCTGGCGTCATCGACCGCCATGGCAGCCGATGGCACCGGCGCAACCGCCTTCAGCGACAAGCTGCTGCTCACCGGCGGCGTGTCGCAGGTCGAAGGTTCGGCCGGTGGCGGGCTGACGCCGTGGGCGGTGATCGGTGGTTACGGCACCGGTGACGAGATCGGCGCCAACGCGTTCGTCACCCACATCAACCTGCCGGATTACCACGTCAACGAAGTCGGCGCGATGGTCGGCCTGTACAACCGCGTGGAGGTGTCGTTCGCGCAGCAGCGTTTCGACACCGAACAGGTGGGCGCGGCGCTGGGGCTGGGTCGCGGCTTCACGTTCCAGCAGAACATCATCGGCGTGAAGGTCCGCCTGTTCGGCGACGTGGTGCTCGACCAGGACAGCTGGATGCCGCAGGTGTCGATCGGTGCGCAGCACAAGAAGAACAACCAGGCGGCCGTGCTGGCCTTCGTGGGCGCCAAGTCCGATGAAGGCACCGATTACTACGTCAACGCGACCAAGCTGTTCCTCAACCAGAGCCTGTTGGTCAACGCCACGCTGCGCATGACCAAGGCCAACCAGATCGGCATCCTCGGTTTCGGCGGCGACCGGAACAACGCGTACAAGCCGGAATTCGAAGGCTCGGTGGCGTACCTGCTCAGCCGCAACTGGGCGGTCGGTGCGGAGTATCGGCAGAAGCCGAACAACCTCGGCATCGCGAAGGAGGACGACTGGTACGACGCGTTCGTCGCCTGGGCGCCGACCAAGCATGTCTCGCTGACGCTGGCGTATGCGGACCTCGGCAACATCGTCATCAAGGACAAGCAACGCGGCCTGTATGCCTCGGTGCAGGTCGGTTTCTGATCATTCCCCCTTGCTTCGGAGTACGTCCATGAACACATGCCTTCCGCGCACCGCGCTGCTCGCCGTCGCGTTGCTGTTTGCCCAGGGCGCCATCGCGCAGGATGCCGCCTCGATGTCGCCGGAGTCGGCGGCGATGGCCGCCAGTGCGCCGCGTGATCCCGCGCTCAAGCCGGTATTCGACCAGTTCGGCGGCAAGCCGGGGCTGGTGGCGCTGATGAACGACTTCATGGCCAACCTGATGGCCGATGCGCGCACGCGCCCGTACTTCGCCAACTCCGATCGCGAGCACATCAAGGTCGAACTGGTCGACCAGTTCTGCGTGATCCTCGACGGCCCCTGCACCTACACCGGCAGGGACATGGAGAAGGTGCATCGCAACCTCGGCATCAACCGCGCGGCCTTCAACGCGCTGGTCGAGGACCTGCAGGTGGCCATGAACAAGCACGACATTCCGTTCCGCGCGCAGAACAAGCTGCTGGCAAAACTGGCGCCGATGCACCCGGCGGTCATCACCAGGTAACACGCTGGCTGGACAGGCCCGCGCTGGCGGGCCTGTCCTTGCGCAGGCGGCGTCGCGGCGACGGGCGCGCAGCGGCTTGCGACAGCTACATCTTACCGTGCTCCAGCGGCCGCTGGCGATGCATCAGCGCCCACTCGGCGTGCTCGGCCAGCGCCGCCTCACCCAGCGCGCGCAGGATCTCGCGTTGTTCCGTCGCGTCGCTGGTCCTGGCCAGCGCCTCGCGCGCCTCGTCGAAGATGCGCTGCATGAAGCGGTATTGCTTGATCAGCTCCTTGTCGGCCTTCTTGAACGCATAAGCCTCGCGCACCGCGGCGAGGATCGACAGGATGCCCATGACCACCACCAGGATATTCTTGGTGTCGGCCGACAACCGATGCGCCAGCGCGGCCAGCACGATGCTGATGCCGATGCCGGCAAACAGGCTGGCGAAACCCAGCATCTCGGTGAGGTGGTGCTGCCGGGCGCGCTGCACGGCCTTGCTGCGGAAGTAGTCCACCTGGCCGCCGTGCGCGGCGTCGCCGATCCATTCACTGATGACTTCGCGCAACTCCTCGTCCGGGTCGCCCACGCGTGCGGCCGCGCGGTCGAGTCCCGCACTGCGCATCACGTTGCGCGTCCAGCCCAGTTCGATGTCCTGCTTCTGCATGAAACTGTCCTGCGCGAACTCGGGGTCGCCGGTGAGCGAGATCCCGGCACGGTGCCAGTAGCCCTGTACCCGCAGCCCCTCCGCCAATGCGCGATAGTCCAGGTACTTGCGATGCCAGCCGCGCCGCCTGGCGAGCGTGCTCAGCCACACGCCGCTGGCGAACAACAGCAGGAACACGTAGATGAAGTCGTCCTGGTCGGGCAGGTTGTCGTAGATCGTGAAGGCGATGCCCATCACTGCCGCCAGCGTGTAGATCACCCGCATCGCCAGCAGGACGCGCTGGCGAAAATGCACCGCCAGCCAGTCCGCCGCGCGGAACAGCGCCGCCTCGGGGCGCGCCAGCGTGGCGGCGCTGCTTGCGGGCGTGCCGCCGGCTGTCGCGTGGTTTTCAATCTGCTGGTGGTACTTCGCGCCATCCGCATCGAACTCGGCCATGTGCGCGAAGGTATGCTGAAACGTCATTGGCATGGGCGTATCGGGTGGCGAGATCTCCGTTTGCGTACGCCACAGCAGCTGCCCTGGCTGCAGCGGCGGCAGCGGTGCGCCGTCCGCCGTATCGCGCGAGCAGACGATCTGGCAGACCAGGCGCTCGTCGCCGCTGCCCAGCAAATGCCGGCGGCCGCCACGGCGGCGTTCGATCAGGCCGGGCATCACGCCACTGAGGAAATACTCCGTCACCTGGGCGGTGCCGCCGAGCCGGGCCGAGTGCTTGCCGTCCCAGATCGCCAGCAGCAGATGACAGTGACGGGCGATGAACACGCCAGCCTGCCCATACTGGCGATCGCGCTGGGGGCCATCGCTGCCGATGCCGTGGTGCGTGCTGTCCGGCAGCAGGGGCAGGTCGATCACCTGCGCGCGGGCGCACAGCGCATCGAAGATGGCGCGGGTGGCCTGGTGGTGGAAGTCCTCGACATAGAGATCGCGTGGCAGCGGCAGGGGCGCGATCAGTCGCGCGCCGACGGCCAGCGCTTCCTCCGCCACCAGTTGATCGCCGCCCTCCGCCAGCGCCGACAGCACCACCAGCGGCAGCGTGGGGAAATCGTGTTGCAACTGCGTGAAGAATCCCCGCACGCGTCGCCGGACCATCGCGACTTCGTGGGCGGGAATGTTGCGGTGGCTGGTCACGCCGACCACCAGGGGCACGGTGATCGGCAAGATGGAATTTTCAGGCGTCATCATGGTGTGGACCAGTACGGGATGGCTGCACGCATGGGCTTGCATGACGTTCGCATGGTGGCAGGACAGATCAGCATCGGTGCCCCTGAAGCGGTGTTGATGGCGACGGTGGTGACCTGGCCGACCAGCCATTTCGGCACTGCATGCGTTTCAGTCGGCCCAGACCCGGTCCTGGTGGCTGTAGCCGATGAAGGTGTGATAGCGGAACGCAGGTAGGTCTCGAGCCTTGCATCATGAAATCTCGCAGCTGTGCCTGCGTCCCGTTGTGACGGCTCCCTGACGGGAGTCCTGCTGACTTTCGGGGATCTGCCAGCGGGATTCGGGTTCACCACCCTGGATGACCACGGCGTGGAAAAGTGGACCTGACCCCCTTTGCTCTTGCCGGACAGACCAGGTACCCCTAGTTATTTTTGATCGACGGGTCTGTTATGGCTAGGCTCATCCGATTTGTTGTGGTTGGGCTCGACTGGTTTGTTGTGGTTTGTGTGAGTGAAGTCTTGTTGGATTGATAAACCACGCCGCCGATCGTGGCGCTGAGCTGGTATGTCCAGGTTCCTGTCGTGCTGGCGCTGTTGTTGAGATCGCTCATCGTGATCTGGTTGCCGCTTACGCTGGGGGTGCCAAAGATACCGTCGGGCGGCGCTGTCCCGACCCAGGCGAAGCCTGGCTCGGTATTGCTTTGCGCATTGAATGATCCCGCGGCCGCGTCGCCGGTCAGCTGCCACGTGATGGTTTGCGCGTTGGGACTCCGGGCTACGTGGTTCGCATTGTTTTGCTGATCGATGTCGAGGCACCAGGGGGTGGTGCTCTTGTCGAGGGCGACCTGCAGATTGTTCGGCATGATGGACTCCTTGGTTGGCGGAATTGAATCGATACTGTGCTTGCCGGTATTGCCGTGCCCCTGTTCCTTCGATTGGCTCTACTGACGGGCATTCGTGTCAGCCGCCGCCAGCAGCTTCTGCTGGAATGCCATGTTGACCGGGTAGTCGATATGCTCGCGCCGCAATACGGCCAACAGCGCCGCATCGCGGTAGCCGCTGTTCCATAGTTGACGGATCAGCGGCTGCGCCTCGGCCTTCCTGCCAAGCGCCAGCAGCGCATCGACCTGCAAGGCCAGCAGGCGTGGATCGCCATGGCCGCTTTTCACCACCTGCATCACGTTCACGGCCTCGTTGCGTAGTTGCTGCGCGACCTCTGCTTCGTCGGATACCGCGGCGAGCAGCAACTTCGCGCTCGCCGTCGCCAGCAAGGTGGCGCGGTCGTTGGGCTGTCGGGCGAGCAACGGGTCGAGGATGGCCAGCGCAGCCTGCGCCTGCCTGCGCGCCGCGTCGGTCTGGCCGGACGCTTGCGACTGCGCAGCTTGCTCAAGCTGCGCCTCGGCGAACTCGCGCTGCCAGCCGATGTTCGCCGGATCCTGTTTCGTCAAGGCAAGGAAAATGGCCAGCGACCGCGCATTCAGCGCCTGGGTCGCGGACAGATCGCCGCTCAGGCGCAGCAGCCGGCTCAACTGCGAGGAGTACAGCGCCAGATGCTCCTGGAAACTGGTATTTTTCGGATCGACTTTGGTCAGTTGCATGGCCATGTCGACCGCCTGCTGCAGGTCGTGCATGCCCGCTTCGATGTCGCCGGTCAGAGCCCGCGTGCGTCCCAGAATGGCGCGCGACGCAAGCACGTTGTCGCGCTGGTTGTGGTCCTGCGGGTTGCGCGCGGAGAGTGCGGTCTCGATCGTATCGTCAGCGGTGTATTCGGTGACCGCCGTGGCCAGATCGCCGCGCATCAGCGCCAGCTTGCCGAGGTTGTTGTGCGCACCGCCCAGTTGCGACGCCCAGCCGGTATTGTCGGGTCTGGCCGCAACCAGCTTCCGGGACAGTGCCAGCGTGTTGCGGTAGGGGACGACCGCCTCGTCCAGCCGGCCATGGGCTTCCAGCACATGGCCGATGTCGTTGTCGACCATGGCCAGATCGAACCACAAGGTGAGGTCGTTCGCGGCATGCTGCTCGGCACGCTGCAGCACGGTTTGCGCCGATTCGAAACTCTGCAGTGCCGCATCGAGTTGGCCCTGATACCAGTAGGTCATGCCGATGAAGGTCAGTATCCGCGCATGGGCGAGTTGCCGCGCAGTATCTGCCGGTTCTGCCTGCGCCAGCGCCGCTGCCAGTTTTGCGGCTGCTTGATACGACGTCATCGCCGCCGGCAGATGGCCCTGGTTTAGCCGCACGCTACCGATCTTTTCCAATGCCCTGGCGCGTTGCGCCAACGCTTCATCGTTGATATCGGTGGTTGGCAGCGACTCGAAATACGCCATCGCCTTGTCGTCGACCGCTTCCATGATGTCCAGGCGCGCCACCTGTGACAGCTTGTCGTTGAGGTCGCCCAGCATGAAATCGACCAGGCCTTCCGCCTGTTTCTGCCGACGCTCGGCATCGAGGCGGGCGACGACGGCGGCATGGCGTGCAAACAAGGCAGCGATCGCGAGCGTGGTGGTCAGCGCCATGACCACCAGCGCCAGCGTGGTGATCGCGGCCATGCGCCGGTTGTGCCGCCGCAGCTCGCGCTGCTTGAGCTTGTCGTAATCCAGACCCAGCAGGCCGGCGATCAGCTTCAGCTTGGCGTTGTTCCTGCCGTCCTTGCCGGGGCGCGCATCGGCGGCGATCGGTTCGGCAGGTTCGGCCGTCGGCTCGCCATTCGCATCCAGGAGCTGGCGCAGCGCCGGCGCAAGACATTCCTCGGCTTCGCGACCGGGCAACGCAGCAGCATTCGGTTCGCCCGCGACGATCAGGCAGAACACGTTCTCGCTGCGGCCCAGCCGCTTGAATGCCAGCACTTCCTCGTTGACCCAGCGCGACGTCGCCGCTTGCGGCGAGCAGATCACGATCAGGTTGGCCGATTGCGCCAGTGCCTCGTTGACCTTGCGGCCGAGGTCATGCGCGCTGGCCAGCTCGTCGCGGTCGCGGAAGATCGGCGTGAGGCGCCCGGGAACGATGCCGGCGGCGGTGGCCTGGCCGACCAGCCGTTTCGGCACTGCATACGTTTCCAGCGCCTTGTGCAGCCAGTCGGCCCAGGCCCGGTCCTGGTGGCTGTAGCTGATGAAGGCGTAATAGCGGAAGGCTGGTGAAGCTGAGTCCTGCGTCATGACATCCGGCACTCCCGTGCCTGGTCAAGCAGTCCTTGCCGGATGGTCCCCTGCATCGAGATGGCCGGCGGCAACCCGGTGCCGGCCCTGCCGCCTAGCGCAAGATAGTACCAATGAACATGATTTGCATCACAACTTTGCGTGTTTTCCCGACTGACAGTGCGGCCAGCGCTGCCTTGCCTCTCGCCGGGGCGGGCAAGCGCGGTAAACGGGTGCCCGGTCGTCGTGGATGCAGGGCGCTCAGCGTGTCGCCGGTTGCAGCGTCAGCGTGTGCTCGCTCTTGCCGGGCAGCAGCGGGGTGGGGCGGCCGTTGACCCAATCCGCATGCCCCGCGCCGAAGTACGGCGACAGCGGGTGGTCACTCTGGCCGCCGGGCATGTTGAGGATGCCGTCGGCTTCATGCCCGGGCGCCACGTCCAGGTGTTCGGAGGCGCCGAAGCCGGGTGCGGCGACGTGGGGCATGTTGTGGTCGCCGGGGATCGGCTGGTCAGGCATGTCGATCAGGCGGCCGAGCCAGTGCGGCAGTGCGGCGGACAGGGGGTGGCGGATGCCGGTGCGGTTGCGTTCACCCCAGCGGCGTGCGGCGAGGCCGCCGGGTTGCCGGCCGAGTTCGGCTGCCACCTGGCGGGCGGCGTCGACGAGCAGGGCGTGCCAGTCGGGGTATGTCGGATCGAGCAGGTGTGCGGGCTGCGCGCGCAGCAATGCCCACACGGCCGCTTCCGCGCTGTTCTCGCCGGGCCAGCTGAAGTCCGGGTAGCGCTGCTGCACCCGTGCCGCGAACGGGGCCAGCACCGCTTCGCTGACCCGGTCGTGGAATGCGCGTACCAGCCGGTAGTCGACGCTGTCGACGGCGGCGTGGCCGCGCCATGAAGCAGTGAGCTGGCGCAGCTGCTGCAGCGATGGCTCGGTGCTGTCGGCCAGGGTGTCCTGCAGCAGGCGTTGCCAGCGGGTGAGGAACACGGCGCGGTCGTCCAACTGGATGTCGAGCAGGTTGCCGGGGGTGAAGCTGGCGTGGGCGCGCAGGTCGTCGCGGATCTGCTGGGCGCGGGCGCCGAGATCGTGGCCGCCGTTGCCGAGCAGGGCCAGCGCCTCGCCGTCGACGGTGCGGTTGTTCGCCGTCCACAACCGGCCGTCGGCGGGGTTCTCGATGCGCGGGTACTGCGCCGGCGTGGCCCAGCCCTGCCAGCCGCTGCCGGATTTCGACCAGTCCGACGGCAGCAGCGGGTCGATGCCGGCGCGCAGCGGGATGCTGTTGCCGGCGAGGGTCCAGCCGATGTGGCCGGCGCGGTCGGCGACCAGCAGGTTCTGCGGTGGCATGCCGAGCCGTGGCGCCAGCGCCAGCGCGGCGGCCACGTCGGTGGCGCGCTCCAGCTGCATCAGCTCGACGTTGTAGCCGTGTGGCCGACCGCCGATCCAGGCCAGCGCCAGCGGCGTGCCGTCGGCGTCCTGGCCCATGATCGGGCCCCAGCGGGTGTCCTCGACCTTGAGGATGGTGTCGGGCTGGCCCTTGACCCGGATGTGCTCGTCGTGGCTTTCCACGCGGGCCCAGCCCTCAGGCACCTTGTAGCGGGAAGCATCGGCCGGATCGCGCAGCACGCGTACCCAGTCCTGCCAGTCGCCGTAGCTGTTGGTGAAGCCCCAGGCGATCTGGCCGTTGGAGCCGACGACGATCGCCGGCGTGCCGGGCAGGCTGACGCCGTTGACGTCGCGCTGGCCGCCCGGTGCCGTGGGATCGGGATAACGCAGGCGGGTGCGGAACCAGATGTTCGGCACGCGCAGGCCCAGGTGCATGTCGTTCGCCAGCATCGCCGCGCCGCTGCCGGTGAGCGCACCGGCGACCGCGAAGTTGTTGCTGCCGGGGCGCGCGGCGTCGAGTGCCGGCGCCAGTGCAGCGACCAGGCTGGCCGAGGCCGCAGCGGCCGGCAGCCGGTGCAGGTCGAACACGTCGGCGCCGGGAACCACCGGCGGGCGCGACAAGCGGCCGCTCAGCGGCGCTTCCCAGTCGGGGTCGGGTGCCAGCAGGAAATCCACCAGCGCGCCGGGCAGCACCGCGCGCATCTGCGCCATGCGCAACTCGCGTTCGTTGCGGCCGTCGCTGTTCAAGTCCAGGTACATCGCGGCGATCACCAGCATGCTGTCTTCCGAACGCCACGGTTGCGGCTGGCTGCCCAGCAGCAGGTATTCCCACGGCCGCACGCGCAGGTCGGCAAGGCCGGCGTTGACGCCGTCGCGGTAGCGGTCGAGTTCGTGCCGCTGCTGTGGCGGCAGTTGCGCGTAGGCGGCCTCGGCCACGGCGCGCAGGCGGTGGCGGCGATGGTCGAGATCGACCTTCAGCGCAGCCGGCCCGACCAGCGCGGACAACTCGCCGGCGCTCATGCGGCGCATCAGGTCCATCGCGAAGAAGCGTTCCTGCGCGTGCACGTAGCCCAGCGCGTAGCTGAGGTCGGTGCGGCTTTTCCCCACGAGGGTGACCGTGCCCAGCGCGTCGCGGTCGAGGCTGACCGGCGCCGTCAGGCCGGCGGCCTGGCGCGTGCCGTCAAGCTGCGCCCGGCTGCCGGCGAGCAGGTACCAGCCGGTGAGGAAGGCGGCCAGCAGCAACACCAGCAGGACCAGCAGCAAGCCGCGCAGGATGCGCCAGCGGAATTTCCCCCTTGAGGTTGTCGTCATGGCTTGGCGAACACCGCGAAGATGCCTGCGTACGGCTTGACCATGAAGGCCGGTGCGCCGGCGTAGCCTTCGCCGTCGACGTACAGCTGCGAGATGCTGCCGTCCAGGTAGAGCGCGTCGCGGCAGCCCAGCTTGTCGCGGAACAGCCGTCCGAACGCGTGGAAGTTCACCGGCGTCTCGCTCACGGCAAATACCACCTCGGTGGGAGTTTTCGCGCACACGCCGCTGCGCCATTTCATGCTGGCGGAGTCGTCGACGAACTGCTCGTTGAGCTTGCCGTCGATCAGCAGCATCGGCCCGGACTGGGTGGCCCATTGCGCGCTCTTGCCGTCGGCCTTGAACGCGGCGCTGGTACGCACCGCGGCATGGCCGTCCGGATAGATGGCGAACACGCCGTTCGGCAGTAGCGAGAAATTGCCCGAAGCGGGGTTGCCGTGCGCCAGGTTCAGCGGCACCACGGTCCTGCCGTTCTCCACGTGCAGGCCGAGCGGCGCGAACTTGTGGTCGTAGATGCCCGCATTCGCCGCGAACAGCAGTCGCCGGCCACGCGCCTCGCCCCACTGGCGCAGCCCCTCGATGCTGCCGAACGGCTGACCGCTGGCCGGTTCGCGCCAGTGCAGGCTCAGCGCCTCGCGTTTCAGGTTCACGTGCACGACGCGGTAGTTCTGGCCCTCGAACGCCAGCTCGCGGCTGTCCAGCGCCCGTGCGCCCGGAGTGCAGCCGGGCACGCCGGCGAACAGCAGCAAGAGCAACAACACCGGCGGCAACACGCGCTGCAGTGGCGGGAGTGGAAAGCGGCGGGACAGCAAAGTGGATGGACGCATCCGTCGATGGTCGCTGCCCAGCCGTGCGGGTGCAAGCCCGCCCCTGCGTCGGGCGACGGCTGCCGTTAAACTCGGTTCTTTTCGCGGTGCCCGGCCATGCCCTATACCCCGATAGTGGCGACTCTCGGTTATGTATTGTCGCCCGACCGCAGCGAAGTGCTGATGATCCACCGCAACGCCCGCCCGGACGACCTGCACCTGGGCAAGTACAACGGCCTCGGCGGCAAGATGGAGCCGGGCGAGGACATCGCCGCCTGCATGCGCCGCGAGATCCGCGAGGAGGCCGGCATCGAATGCGCGTCGATGCAGTTGCGCGGCACGCTGAACTGGCCCGGCTTCGGCAAGCATGGCGAGGACTGGCTGGGCTTCATCTTCCTGATTGACAGCTTCAGTGGCGAGGCGCACCAGGGCAACCACGAGGGCACGCTGGAATGGGTGCCACGGGCGCGCCTGATGGAACTGCCGATGTGGGAAGGCGACCGCCACTTCCTGCCGCTGGTGTTCGACGCCGATCCACGCCCGTTCCACGGCGTGATGCCGTACCGGGACGGCCGCATGCAGTCGTGGTCGTACAGCCGGCTGTGAGCGCTGGCGACGCGGAACCGACGCAGGTCAGGCCACGTCGGTCGTCCATTCGTGGCTGCCGAACTTGCTTTGCGCAAGCGCTTCGGCCTGGGCCAGTTCGTCGGCACGCAGGTGGTCGTCGCTGAGCCCGTGCAGGCGGCGGAAGGTGGCGACCATGCGCTCGATCACCGCCTCGCGCGGCAGGCCGGTCTGGCTGCGCAGCGGGTCGACCCGCTTGGCCGCGCTGGCGGTGCCCTTGTCGGACAGTTTCTCGCGGCCGATACGCAGCACGTCGAGCATCTTCGCCGCGTCGATGTCGTAGGCCATGGTGACGTGGTGCAGCACCGCGCCGCCGCGGTGTACCTGGGCGGCGCCGGCGATCTTGCCGCCTTCGGAGGTGATGTCGTTGAGCGGCTGGTACCACGCCTTGATGCCCAGTTCGGCCAGCGCCTGCAGCACCCACGCGTCGAAGAAGGCATAGGCTTCCTGGAACGACAGCCCCTTGACCAGCGACTGCGGCGCGTAGATCGAATAGGTGATGGTATTGCCCGGCTCGATGAACATCGCACCGCCGCCGGAGACCCGGCGCACCACCTCGATGCCGTGGCGCTTCGCCGCCGCGCCGTCCACTTCGTTGCGCAGCGACTGGAAGCGGCCGATCACCACCGCCGGCGAGGCCCATTCCCAGATGCGCAGGGTGGGCGCGCGGCGGCCGGCGCCGACTTCGTGGGTCAGCACGTCGTCCAGCGCCATGTGCAGGGTGGGTGATTGCGGTGCGGTGTGGATCAGCTGCCAGTCGTGGTCGCGCCAGTCGGTGCGCATCATGCGGCGGGTTCCTTGTGCAGGGCGCGGCGCACGGCCACCGCGATGGCTTCCGGGGAAATGCCGTACATCATGACATCGGCGACGAGCGCCTCGCGCACGGCGGCGGCCAGCGTAGCTTCGTCGGCATGCTCGGGCTGACCTGTCAGCGCGCCGTTGATCGCGCCCAGCGCGGCGTCCGGTTCGAGGAAGAAATCGCCGCTGAGCTGCACGTCGGCAAGGCGGCCGTCGCGCAACTCAAGGTCGATCACCACCAGCTTGCCGCCGGGCATCTTGTATTCGCCGTGCATCGAGAGCGTCCCTTGCGTGATCCGGCGATTATAGCTTTGCCCGCTCAGTGGCCGCGGTCGTGGAAATGGCCGGTGCCGGCGCCGATCGAGATGCTGACGCCGCCGCGGGGATGGTCGCAGCTGCCGAAGGCCTGGCTGAGATTCACCGTGCCGGTCTGGTAATTGCCGCTGACGTGGTTGCCGCCGACCACGCCCATGCCGACGCTGCCGTGCATTTGCGGCTGGTTGTAGGTGGCGTCGTCGCAGTCGGTGCCCGTCGCGGTGTCGACGGTGTTGTTGTCCATGCGCCCGCTGGTGTCGCCGTAGTAGACGCCCGGCGGGTCGCGCGGCGGTGTGGTGGCGGCGCTGTGGTGTGACCCCGCGCTGCCATCAGCGATCCGCGAGTAGCTCGTCTATCTGCCGGCGCAACGGCTCCAATCGTGACTGCACCACATCCCAGACCAGGGCATCGTCGACCTCCGCGTAGCCATGGATCAGGATGTTGCGGAACGCGATGATCTGGCGGTGGTGTTCGATCTGCGCCAGCAGCGCCATATCGTGGCGGGCGAGCTGGGCCAGCGCCTCGCCGATGATTTCGAACTGGCGTTCCACGGCGGCGCGCAGCATGGCATTGCGCTGGTATCCCGCCCAGTCGTATCCGTCCACGAACCCGGCAAGCGCAGTGGCTGCGCTCTGCACGTCGTACAGATATTTGGCGGTTTCAAGCCGTATACAACTCCTGGCGCTGAGCTTGTACCGACTGGCGGAAGTACGGGTTGCGGATGGCGCGCTCCACGATCAGCTCGACCGGCGCGCCCAGCAATGCCTGCAAATCCTCATGCAGACCGAAGAAAGCCGTGGCGTAACCACCCGGCGGCAAGGTATCGAACTCCACCAGGAAGTCGTAATCGCTGCCGGCCTTGGCCTCGCCCCGTGCCGCCGAGCCGAACACTGCCAGTCGGCGCACGCGGTGGCGGCGGCACAGCGTGGCCAGGCCCTCCCGGTGGGCCTGCAGATGTTGCAGCGATGGCGCATCGATGTTCATGGCGGCAGCATAACGCGCGGCGGTGCGGGCGTGGCGATCAATCCACCCACACTGATCCGCGATGAGCCCATTTACACAGGGTGCAGCATGAAGCCTTGCGGCTGGCTCGGGGAAAACCCGCCGCCCCGAACCGGTCACGCTGAGCGTAGTTCGCGCCAGCGAACGAAGTCGACGCGCCTCCTGGACACCCCCACTATCGTCGTATTCAGTGGCCGCGGTCGTGGAAGTGGCCGGTGCCGGCGCCGATCGAGATGCTGACGCCGCCGCGGGGATGGTCGCAGCTGCCGAAGGCCTGGCTGAGATTCACTGTGCCGGTCTGGTAATTGCCGCTGACGTGGTTGCCGCCGACCACGCCCATGCCGACGCTGCCGTGCATCTGCGGCCGGTTGTAGCTGTAATCATCGCAGTCGGTGCCCGTCGCGGTGTTGACGGTGTTGTTGTTGCCCATGCGCCCGCTGGTATCGCCGTAGTACGTGCCGGGTGCGTCGTGGCGCGGTGGAGCCGCGGTGGTGCTGCTGGCGGCCGGCAGGCTGCCGGGCGGCAGTTTCAGGTTCAGCGGCTTGTTGGCGCTCTGCGCCCATGCCGGCGCGGCGAGCAGCGTGACCAGCAGGGCGGGAAGAAAACGTGGGATGTTCATGCGTGCTCCGAGGCTGTCACGTATCCAACGCGCAAGGCCGCGCTGGCGTGTACATCCCTGTTGGAAAGGTCGCGCGCCGACAAGTTCCTGCCTCTCGCCGCAGGGCGGGCAATGCCCGCCCTGCGAAGCCGTCCTGCGGATGGAATGCGGGTTGGCTCAACCGGTGGTTTCGATCCGTTCGACGTGGCGCAGGCCGCGCGGCAGCAGGCCGCCGCGGGTGGCGCGGTTGCCGCCGTACTCGACCAGGTCGGCCCACTTCAGGGTGAGCTTGCGCGCGCCGGCGTACATTGTCACTTCGCCCTTGCCCTCGCTGACCACGGCCACGCCGGCCACGCGCTCGCCCTCGGCCAGCTGCTTCTTCGGGATCTCGATCAGCTTGTTGCCCTTGCCCTTGTCCAGTTCCGGCAGCTCGGCCACCGAGAACATCAGCAGGTGGCCTTCGCTGCTGACCACCACGATGCGGTCGCGCGCCGGGTCGGTGCTGATTTGCGGCGCCAGCACCTTCGCGCCGTCGCTGAGCGAGATGATCTGCTTGCCGGCCTTGTTGCGGCCGGTGAGCGCCTCGAAGCGGGTGACGAAGCCGTAGCCGAAATCGGTGGCGAGGATCAGCCGGGTGTCGTTGTCGCCGGCGATCACCGCGTCGAAGCTGGCGCCCGCGGCCGGGCTGAAGCGGCCGGTCAGCGGCTCGCCGTTGCCGCGTGCCGAGGGCAGGGTGTGCGCGGGCGTGGAATAGGCACGGCCGGTGGAATCGATGAACGCCACTTGCTGCGTGGTGCGCGCCTTCACCGCGGCGAGCAGGCCGTCGCCCTCGCGGTAGTTGAGCGCATCGGCGTCGACGTCGTGGCCCTTCGCTGCGCGCGCCCAGCCCTTCTGCGAGAGCACCACGGTGACCGGCTCGCTGGCCACCAGCGCACTCTCGTCCAGCGCATGCGCCACCTCGCGCTCGACCAGCGGCGAGCGGCGGTCGTCGCCGAATTTCGCCGCATCCGCGCGCAGCTCGTCCTTGATCAGGCCCTTCAGCTTGGCCGGCGATTTCAGCAACACGTTGATGCGCGCGCGCTCCTCTTCGAGCTGGTCGCGCTCGGCGTTGATCTTCATTTCCTCGAGGCGTGCCAGCTGGCGCAGCCGGGTTTCGAGGATGTAGTCGGTCTGCTCCTCGCTGAGCCGGAAGCGCGCCATCAGCACCGGCTTGGGCTCGTCCTCGCTGCGCACGATGCGGATGACTTCATCGAGGTTGAGGTAGGCGATGCGCAGGCCTTCCAGCAGATGCAGGCGGCGCTCGACCTTGGCCAGGCGGTGGTTGAGCCGGCGGATGACCGTGCTGGTGCGGAAAGTCAGCCACTCAGTGAGGATCTTCTTCAGGTCCTTCACCTGCGGCCGGCCGTCCAGGCCGATCATGTTGAGGTTGACGCGGAAGCTCTTTTCCAGATCCGTGGTGGCGAACAGGTGCTGCATGGTCTCGTCTGCGTCGACGCGGTTCGAGCGCGGCACGATCACCAGCCGGGTCGGGTTCTCATGGTCGGACTCGTCGCGCAGGTCCTCGATCATCGGCAGCTTCTTCGCGCGCATCTGCGCGGCGATCTGCTCGAGGATCTTCGACGGGCTGACCTGGTGCGGCAGCGCGGTGATCACGATGTTGCCCTCCTCGCGCTGGTACACCGCGCGGGCGCGCACCGAGCCGCCGCCGCTCTGGTACATCGCCAGCAGGTCGGCGCGCGGGGTGATGATCTCCGCCTCGGTCGGGTAATCCGGCCCACGCACGTGCTCGCACAGGTCGGCGATGGTGGAATCCGGCTCGTCCAGCAGGCGGATGCAGGCGGTAACCAGCTCGCGCAGGTTGTGCGGCGGGATGTCGGTGGCCATGCCCACCGCAATGCCCATCGAGCCGTTCAGCAGCACGTGCGGCACGCGCGAAGGCAGCCAGCTCGGTTCCTCCAGCGTGCCGTCGAAGTTCGGCACCCAGTCCACCGTGCCCTGACCCAGCTCGCCCAGCAGCGCTTCGGCGATCGGGCTGAGCTTGCTCTCGGTGTAGCGCATCGCGGCGAAGCTCTTCGGGTCGTCCGGTGAACCGAAGTTGCCCTGGCCATCGACCAGCGGGTAGCGGTACGAGAATGGCTGCGCCATCAGCACCATCGCCTCGTAGCACGACGAATCGCCGTGCGGATGGAACTTGCCGATCACGTCGCCGATGGTGCGCGCCGACTTTTTCGGCTTCGCCGTGGCGGCCAGGCCCAGCTCGCTCATCGCGTAGATGATGCGCCGCTGCACCGGCTTCAGGCCGTCGCCCACGAACGGCAGCGCGCGGTCCAGCACCACGTACATCGAGTAGTCGAGATAGGCCCGCTCGGCGTATTCCTTCAGCGGGATCTGTTCGTAATTGGCTTGCAGGTTCATGCGGTTGGATCAGGGAAGTGGCGCGCGGCGCGCGGGATAACCGGTCGATGGTGCCAGAAAGCGCCCGGCACTTGTAGGCGCGCAGGGTCGGCCGTTGCGTAGGGCGGGCACCGCCCGCCGCTCTTTGCCGCCACCGGTCAAAAGCCGGCGGGCGGTGCCTGCCCTACGGTGCGGGGCAGGCGGTGTCTACTTGCGCACCGCCTCGATGCCCAGCTGCCGCAGCTGCGCCTGCACGCTGTCCGGCCCGGCCAGGTGGGCGGCGCCGACCGCGATGAAGACGGTGCCGGGCTGCTGCAGCATGGTGGCGATCTTCGTGGCCCAGGCCTCGTTGCGCTGTACCAGCAGCAGTTGGTACAGCTTCGGCTCGCGCCGGCGCATGTCGTCGTTGCCGATGCGGGCAATCGTATCCACGTCGCCGGCCTTCCAGGCGTCGATCAGCTCGGTGAGCTTGGCCGAGTCGTCGGCCGCCTCGCGCATGGTCGAGCGCAGGAAGTCCAGTTCCACCGAGCGCGGCATGTCGGCCAGCAGGCGGATCTGCTGCTCCGCGGTTTCCAGCCCCAGCACCGGCTTGCCGGCGGCGGTGGCCTGCGCCTTCAGCTGCTTGTCCACGCCGTGCTCCGGATCGAGCCCGGCTTTCAGCAGCGGCGACACGGTGAGTGTCAGCGCGGCCAGCCACGGACGCATCATGTCCAGCGCCTGCATGCCGCCGGGTACGCCGGCCTTGTTCGCGAGGATGCGCAGCCGCTGCGCATCCGCCTCGCCGAGCTGGGTCGACAGCGGGTGCGTCGGGTCCATGCCGTGGCGCAGCACCAGCGCAGCCATGTTCGCCGCATCGTCGTCGACCAGCTCGATATACAGCGTCTGGCTGTCCGAGAGCGCGCGGTCCAGCGCCGGGTAATGCCAGCTGGCGTCGCGCGGCAGCAGGTGCACGGTGCCGAACAGGTAGATCGTGGTGTCGGCGTCCTTCACCACCCATAGGGCCGGTTTCGCCAGCGCCGAGGTACAGGCGAACAGCAGGGCGAGGCAGGCGAGCAGGCGCAGGGCAAGTGAGGGCTTCATGCAGGGAGTGTCGCGGCAAGCCGCGGCCGGTTCAATCCTGGTGAGGTGGCCATGGCGTGGGCCGTTGGCTTATGGAACCGCGAGGTGGGGATGGTGTGGGTGCCGGCCGACCTCGGGAACCTCATCGTCGGGGTTGCGCACCTCCCTGTCGATATCCGGAACCCCGACGTCGAGGTGGCGCACGTGCTCGTCGATGTCCGGAACCCCGGCGTCGAGGTTACGCACGTCCTCGTCGATGTCTGGAACCCCGGCGTCGAGGTGGCGCACGTCCCCGTCGATATCTGGAACCTCGGCATCGGGGTTCGGCAGGTCCCGGTCGGGCTTCGCCACCCCGACGCCGGGCTTCGCTACCGCCTTGCCCGGCGTGGCGCAGCGAGGTCGAGTGGGTGGATGCCCGCGGTTTCGGGGCCGGTCAGTCGCCTGAACGCCAGTGGGGCGGCTCGCCCTTCAGCCAGCACACGGCCGTCAGGCCGAGGGTCAGCAACACCAGGCTGATCGCGAACATGACGGGGTCGGCCGCTGGCCGCAGGAAGCGAAAGACCAGCGCAACACCCCCCGCGTAGATGGCCAGGCAAACCCAGCCCTCCCACCGGACCGGCAGACCCCAGCCCCAACCGTAGCGCTTGGCGGGAAACCAATACTTGTTCTGGCTATCCATGTCGGCTCCCTGGAAGAGTGCGTGGTGCTTGCATCTGTGGTCGATTCATTTCTTCCGCCCCATATCGCTTACAGGCCAAGCAGCTTGCAGACCCAATAGACGCCGATGCCCATTTGCACGGCGAAGGCGGTGAAGCGGGCATTGACGGCGATGACGCTGGTTGAGGCCAGGTGGATGCCGGACTGTACGATCCGGGCGCCCAGCAGCCAGGGCGCAAGCGCATCGGTGACTTCCGCCCGGCCCATCACGATGGCGAGCAGCAGCAGGCCGCCGAAGACCGGCAGGCTCTCGACGCAGTTGGCGTGTGCGCGGGTGAGCCGCTGCATGAACGGCGAGAGATTCGCGTTGTCGGGCTTGAACTCATTCGAACGGACGCGGCCCGTGACCACGAGGTAGCCGCGCAGCGCCTCCATGACGACCAGCAGGAGCAGCGTCCAGGCGAGGAACAGGATGAGTGCCAGGGCGGAGGTGGTCATGTTTGGCCTGCGGTTCGCGTGTAGTGATGATTTCGTGGTGCAGGTGATCAAATAAAAATAATCACCTGCGCCTACTTTGCTCGAAGGGCTGACTCAATTTCATCCGTTCCGTTATTTCGATGCTCTGCCGCTTATGCATGGTCCATTCCAGGACTGACATTCAATGTAGTCCTCAAGCCTTCGTGCACGTTCGAGCGTGTAAGAGGCAAGACACCGATATTTCTCCTCGGCTTCATCGCTTCCACCCTGTACGTCAGGCGGGCTTTGAGGGGCTTCATAAGCACAAGATTTATCCCGGTACTCAAGCCAGGCTTTCTGAGCATCACGGAGGTCTTTGGCATCGACCTCATACTTGACCTGTTGCTTATAAAGCTGATTTAGGTAGTCGTCCGCCTGCTTATAAAGGCGGGCAGCGCACATACCCCGTTCCATCTGATTGCTCTGCATCTCGATGTCGCAAACCGGGGCAGGTGTCGTAGCAAGCGCCGGTGCTACAAGAAACGTTGCAAGGAGAGAAAGAAGCTTGCCTTTCATTACTATTGCCCCTTGGGACAGCCTGATGCTGGAGTTAAGCGGTGGCCTAGTCGTCTGCCTTGAACGAATTATTGGACCACGCCTGACTAATACTCGTTGTACTTTTTGGCGCTGCCACGCACGAGGTCTGCAGGATATTTGGCCTCGTTCGCCTCCAGCTTAGCTGAGGCACACTCAAGCGGATCAAGCGCGAATTTATCGGCGAGGTTTACCAAGTACAGCTGAACGTCTCCGATCTCTTCTCTTAGGCACGCGAGCTTGTCGGCACTCAATTGAGAGCTCTCTGCCTCCGTGAGCCACAGAAAGATCTCAAGAATCTCTGCTGCCTCTGTGGCTAAGCCCGCCGCGAGGTTTTTGGGTGAATGAAACTTGGCCCAATCACGAGCGGCAACAAAGGCGCGTAACTTTTCTTGCAATTCTGGTACAGAGCTCATGCCAGAAGCTCTGGCTCGCGATGCTTCAGGAAGGCGCGAAGCTGCGCCTCGTGATCTGGGCCTAAGCGTTTGAAGGTCATGACCGACCGGTATTCCTTCGCGGGAGTGCCAATCGCCTCTTGCAGATTAAACGGGTGGCTGATCCGTTGCGTGCCGTGGCACTGAACAAGATAGCGCCACCGACCCTCCGTGCCTGGCCAGTACCGTTCTGACTCGCTCGGTTGTATAGGGCGTATTGAATCGAGCACCATGACATATTGAATTTGTCGCTCGCTCTTGCCGCAGTCCGCGCGGTTCTTGCTGACAAGAACAATTTCGCCGATATGCCAGTCGCGGGGCTGGCCGCTGAACGCGTGTTTCTGATTCTTTACGACACTTGGAAGTGTTGCTCCGGAGGTTTTGAATAGAAACATGGCCATTCCTTGAGTTGACGAAAATATGCAGTGCGGTCTAACTCTTAGTAGATTTCAAATTGCAGTCTAATCCCACGGCCTATCCCGTGTCCGCGGCGCCCTTTCTCCGGCCGTCGTCCTTGAAATCAATACCTTCGCTTGCCACGCGCGACCTAATCCCGCAGCGTTTCGGCGCGCGAAGTCATGTCGCCCCGCAGACACCCGGCCGCCCTCTTGAAGTACCCCCTGCCAGCCATCGTACATCGCCATGCGGCGGCCGTTCGGGCGGGACGGCTGTCTGGCGTTTCTTCGCCAGGATGGCCGCGCGGGCAACCGCGGGCAACCGCGGTCAGCCGCTCACCGCGGCACCCGATACCCGCCAGGCACCCCATGCGGGCTCAGCACCAGTTGCCACAGTTGGTCGCGGCGGCTGCGGAACACGGCGGCGGAGACGGCGAGGTAATAGCGCCACATGCGGCGGAAGCGTTCGTCGTAGCTTGGCGGCAGGCTGGGCCAGGCGGCTTCGACGTTGGTGCGCCACGCGGTGAGCGTGCGGTCGTAGTCGGCGCCGAAGTTGTGCCAGTCCTCGACCACGAACAGGTCCTCCAGCGCGGCGGCGACCTGGCTGGCGGCGGGGATCATCGAGTTCGGGAAGATGTACTTCTCGATCCATGGGTCGGGCTGCGCCGGCGCGCCGTTGCTGCCGATGCAGTGCAGCAGCGACAGGCCGTCGTCCTTGAGGCAGCGGCGCACGGTTTCGAAATAGGTGCGGTAGTTCTTGCCGCCGACGTGCTCGAACATGCCGATCGAATACACCGCGTCGAACTGCTCGTTGACCTCGCGGTAGTCCTGCAGGCGGATCTCGATCGGCAGCCCGCTGCACAGCTCGCGCGCGTAATCGGCCTGCTGCTGCGACACGGTGATGCCGACGCCCTCCACGCCGTAGCGTTCGGCCGCGTATTTCAGCGCCTCGCCCCAGCCGCAGCCGATGTCCAGCACGCGCTGGCCGGTCTTCAGCTGCAGCTTGCGGCAGACCAGGTCGAGCTTGGCGGCCTGCGCGTCATCGAGGTTGCCGGCCTTGGCCCAGTAGCCGCAGGAATACACCAGGCGCTTGCCCAGCATGGCGTGGAACAGGTCGTTGCCGAGGTCGTAGTGGACCTTGCCGATCTCGAACGCGCGCTCGCCGCGTTGCAGGTTGACGAAGCGCGCCTTGAGGTGGGCGAGCAGGGTGTCGAGCGTGCGCAGTTCCTGGTCCAGCCCGGCGGTGAGCAGGCGGGTGCACAGCGCGGGCAGGTCGTCGGCATCCCACCAGCCGTCCATGTACGCCTCGCCCAGGCCCAGCGAGCCGTGCGCGAACACACGCGCGTACAGGCGCTTGTCGTGTACGCGCAGGTCGGTCGGGGCGTCGCCGTCGATGTGGATGCCGGCCTGTTCGAGCAGTTCGCTGGCGCGATTCTTCAAGTCGTCCTGGCTCATGCGTCGTCTCGCGGTGGATGAAATCGCGGCGGTCAGTGGCCGCCGAGCACGGCAAAGCTTGCCGGCGAACGTGCATACGTCGCGTCGACACCGGCGCTGCGCACCAGTTGCAGCAGCAGTTCGGCCTGTTCTTCGCGCAGCAGGAACTCGATCTTTACCGGCAGGTCGTCGGCCAGCTCGAAGAACTGCTCCTCGTGCAGCACGCCATGCCGGCCGAAGCCGGCGATCGCCCGGAACACCGAGCCGCCGCCCAGGCCGTGGGCCCTGGCCTGTTCCAGCAGCCACTCGGAAAGCAGCATGCCGTCGTGCTTCGCGCGCGAGTGGCAGTAGAAATACAGGTGCACGCCCTGCTGCAGGTTTTCCTGATTCATGCGGTACCCCCGGTCAGTGGCGCAAGAGGCTGCGGGTGAGCGCGATGCCGAGCACGGTCATCGCCAGCGAGCCGACCACGTGCACGGCCACGTGGCCGCTGAACCACAGGTACTGCTGGCGCAGCAGCAGCGTGGCCGACTCGGCCGAGAAGGTGGAGAACGTGGTCAGTCCGCCGAGGAAGCCGGTGAACACGAACAGCCGCAGCGCCGGCGACAGCGTCTGGAAGTGGTCGAACAGGCCCATCACGCAGCCCATCAGCAGGCCGCCGACGAGGTTCGCCGCCAGCGTGCCCAGCGGCAGGGTGGGGAAGACGGGGTTGAGCAGCACGCCCAGTCCCCAGCGCAGCCAGCAGCCCAGCGCGCCGCCGATGCCGATTGCCACAAATCCGTTCAAGCCCACGTGCGTGCCTCCCGACAGTGAAAGTGTCCGGTTGCCGCGGCAGGCGCGCCTGCGCCGCCGGGAACCGGAGGTGCAGGCATCATCAGCTTCAACGCAGGATCGCGAGTAGCGGTTTGTCCCGGCGCGCATGAAGGTGCCGGAACAGGAGGCATGCCATCTCCGAGCGGCCATCCTAATGGATCGGGCCGGTCGATCGTCAAGCGCAGCGGTTCTATACTGCGCGGCCCCTCGTAGCTACCGTGCCGCCATGAGCCCAGCCCATCGCCCCGTGCGCCGCAGCCTGCCATGGCTGCTGGCTGCGCTGTCGATGATCGGGCCGTTCTCGATCGACGCAGTGTTCCCGGCGTTTCCGCTGGTCGGCGCACGCTTCGGCGTGGACGCCGCGGCGCTGCAGCAGCTGGTCAGCGTGTACCTGGCCACTTATGCCGTGATGAGTCTGTTCCATGGCGCGATCTCCGACGCGGTGGGGCGCAAGCCGGTGGTGGTCGCCGGCTTGCTGGTGTACGCGGTGGCGTCGGTGGGCGCCGCGGTATCCAGTTCGTTCGCCATGCTGCTGATGTGCCGCGCGCTGCAGGGCATGTCCGCCGGCGCCGGGTTGGTGGTGGGCCGGGCGGTGATCCGCGACAGCCTGGAAGGGCCGGCCGCGCAGCGGCTGATGTCGCAGGTGATGATGATCTTCGGGGTGGCGCCGGTGATCGCGCCGATGGTCGGCGCGCTGCTGCTGCCGCTGGGCGGCTGGCACGGCATCTTCTGGTTGCTCGCCGTGTTCGCGCTGTTGCTGGCGCTGGCCTTGCAGCAGTTCCTGGATGAAACCCATCCGCCGGCACGGCGCACGCGGTTTGCGCCGCGGCCGCTGCTGGCAGGCTACCTGTCGTTCGGTCGCGACCGCGTGTTCTGGCCGCTGCTGGTTTCCAGCTCGGTCAATTTTGCCGGCCTGTTCCTGTACATCGCCTCGGCGCCGCACATCGTGCGCGGGTTGCTGCAGCTGTCGGCGCAGGGTTTTCCGTGGCTGTTCGTGCCGGTGGTGAGTGGGCTGATCGGCGGCGCCTGGCTGTCCGGGTGGATGGCCGGGCGGCACAGCGCGAAGTCTACGGTGAGCCTGGGCTATGTGGTGATGCTGCTGGCGTGCGGGGCGCACCTGTTGCTGGCGCTGGCGCTGCCTGCGCCGCGGCTGCCGTGGTCGATGCTGCCGCTGATCCTGCACGGCATCGGCGTGCAGCTGGCGTTCCCGACGCTGACCTTGCTGCTGCTGGACCGCTTTCCGCATCACCGCGGCGGAATTTCCTCGGTGCAGGCGTTCGCCAGCCTGCTGCTGTGCAGTTTCGTGGCCGGGGTGATGTCGCCGTTGCTGTCGGCGAGCATGCTGCATCTGGCACTGGGCGCGTCGGCGCTGACCCTGCTCGGCGTGCTGGCGTGGTGGTGGTATCACCGCATCACGCGCCAGCCGCTGGAGCAGCCGCTGGCCGACGTCGATACGGCGGCCGGGATTCAGGCAGGGATCGCCGAGCCGCGTTGAGGCGCCGCCGCACTGGCTACGCCGGTGAGCCCGGCATGGCAGCGGGGATGCGCGTCACGGCATCTGCCAATACCAGAGCGCTGTTGTCGGCCAGTGCGCTGACCAGCGAAGGCGAGCGGTAGCTGGAGTCGGCGAGCCAGCGTTGCCATACCGAACCGTCGATCTTCTCGTTGACGCCGGTGCCGAGCCGGCGGTCGAACGGCGGCTTGAACTCCTTGTAGAGGCCGTCCATGAACTCCGCGTACGAATTGCGTGGCATGCCGGAGTCGGCGTCGTCCTCCGGCATGAACAGCGCGTCGCTGGCCAGTCCGGCGGCGATGGCCTTGCGCTGCAACCACGCCAGCGGCAGGTCGGGCAGCGGATCGGGTCGGCGCCCGGCGCCATCGCACTCGTTGCCGCCGCCGACGTCGGAGTGCGCGCCGATGAACCAGCGCTGCTCGATCTCGATCTGTTCGAGCTTCTTCGAGGTCAGCGTCTCACCGGGCTTCACCGTGTACGGATTGCGCGTCCATACCGTGGGCGCGAAGTCGGCGCGGTGCTCGTCCAGCGCCAGCGCCTGGTAGGCATACTTCACGATCTTGCTGAGTTCGGTGTCGTGGAACTGGTAGCGCTTGCGCGCAAAGGGAAACCACGAGGCGGTGCCCGGGATGCCGAGCGAGCCGACGGTGTCCCACACGCCGATGAAGTGGATGTCGATCACGATCGAATGGCTGGCGCGGAATGCCACCGCGGCCGGGTCGTCGGGCTTGCTGCGGGTGTCGCGATAGAAGTCGTAGGCGGCGGAGACGTCGGCTCTGGCCACGCTGCCGTGGGTGCCGCAGCGGAGCAGGCCGCACTTGCGGATCAGCCCGCCGAGGCTGCGTGCGGTATAGGCGCCGCGGCTGAAGCCGAAAAGGTAGAGCAGGTCGCCGGGTTGCCAGGTTTCGCATAGCCAGCGGTAGCCATCGAGCACGTTGTCGGACAGGCCGTAGCCGAACGCGCCGCCGAGCAGGTGGGCCAGCCCGGGCTTCACACCCACACCGGGGATGTAGTTGATGAGCTGGGCGTTGCCGGCGTCGTCGCGCGGCGCCAGCAGCCGGCGCAGGCGCTCCACGTTGGTGTTCGATTCGGGCTTGTTCCAGGTGCCGTCGAACAGCAGCACGAGCCTGCGCGTGGCCATGGCGCCCTCCGTCGTCCGGTTCGTCTGCACCGACTCTAGGCCGTGATGCCGTGCCCGGCCAGTGCCGCGCGAACGGCAGTGGCGGCACCCGCGACCGGCTGGCGTCGTTCCTACAGGGTGGGCGAGTCGTCGTGCAGCATCGCCCGGCGCACGATGCGGATCGGCGCGAAACCCTGCTGCATGAAGCCGTCGTGGAACGCCATCAGGTTGAAATCCTTGCCCTGCCGTGCTTCGAGGTCGGCGCGCAGCTTCATGATCTGCAGCTTGCCCAGCGTGTAGTACAGGTAGGTGGGATCGGCCGTGCCGCGCTTGGTCTCGACCTCGCCGACCGCGCGCGACTGGTAGCCCTCGTTGACGAAGAAGTCGACCGCCTGGTCCATCGTCATCTGCCCGGTGTGCAGCTTGATGCCGACCACGAAGCGTGCGTTGCGCAGCAGGGCATCCTGCAGCTGGCCGAGCCGCAGCAGCAATTGCTGGCGCCGGTCGTGCGGGAATTCGAACTGCGCCAGCCCGGCGTCCAGCATCATCTGCTCGCAGTAGTGCGCCCAGCCCTCGACGTTGGTGTTGGCGCCGAGCAGCTTGCGCACGCGGTCATCGAGGCGCTGCATCCACAGGAACTGGATGTAGTGGCCGGGATAGGCCTCGTGGGTGGCGACGGAGCTGATCACCGGGTAGTTGAACTGCGCCATGAACTCCTGCGTGCGCTGGCTGTTCCAGCCGGGCTCGGGCAGGGTGACGTTGAAGTAGGCCTCCCTGGCGACGGTCTCGTACGGCCCGGGCGTGTCCATCGAGGCGAACGTGGTGGCACGCATGAATGGCGGGGTTTCCTCCAGGATCGGCCGCACGTCCGAGGGAATCGTGATGATCCGTTTCTGCCGGATGAAGGCGGTCAGGTGGTCGAAGGTGGCGCGGAAGCTCTCAAGCAGCTTGTCCGGGGGAGGGTAGTCGGAGCCAAGTTCCGCCAGCACCTGGCGCGGAGTCTTGGTCGGGTCGAGCTGGTGCGCCACTTCGGCGAAGCGGCGCTGGTTCTGGCGCAGGTCGGCCATGTCGATGGCGAGCAGCCGGTCCAGCGGCAGGGTGACCATCTCGTCGTACTTCAGCTTGTCGCGGAACGCGGCGGCGCCAATGCGGAAGTCGCCGTGCGCGCCCGGCAGCACGGCGCTCTTCAGCCACCCCTGGTAATCCTCCAGCGCCTGGATCACGGCGGCGTTGCTGCTGGCGAATTGGCGCTTCAGCTCCGCGTCGGTGACCGCGGTGAAGGCCGCCGGCACGTCGTTGCGGAAAAACTGCACCAGCCCCGGCAGCTGTTCCAGCGCGATCTGCACGTAGATCTTCGGCGGGTTGTCGAGATTCCGGCGTGCCGCGGCGAGCACTGCCGGCATCAGCCGTTCGCGTGCGATCAGCGCGCGCAGGCGGGTTTCCGGCGGGGCAAACTTGCGCTCCATCAGGGTGAACGCGCTGCTGGTGATGCCGCTGGAATAGATGTCCGGGTTCTTCTGCCACGGCCGGATCGTCTCCAGCGTCAGCAGGGTGCTGCGGATGTTGTTCAGCACCAGCTCGCGATCGCCACGCACGCGCTCACCCAGCGGCGCGGGATCGACCGCCGCCACGCGCCGCTCCCATTGCCTGAGCGCCTTGACGTTGGCCTCGATGTCGCTGCGCGAATAGCCTTCGAGTTTGTCGTCGTAGGCGTGGATGCCGTCGAGGGTGGCGGTGGAGGGGTTGGTTGGGAAGTAGTAGCTGTCGAAGTAGCCGTCGGCCAGGTGCATGAAGGCCTGGTCCGCGGTGGCGCTGTCGACGGCGGCCGCCGTGGCGTTGCCCAGCGTCAGCGCGGCGACCAGGCCGAGCAGGAGGCGTGCGGTTCGGGGCATGCTGGTTCTCTTTCGAAGGGCGTGCCATCGGCGTGGGCTGCCGGCACCGGAGGCGGCCATTTTTCAGTAGTTTCCGCGCGGGGCGCAAGCGGCGTACGCTGCGCGTTTAACCGCCATCGGCGGACAAGGGTTGCAAGCCATGGACAAGCAGGTGCAGATCGACCGGGCGCAGGCGTTCCGCAGGATGCACGACCGCACCGCGATCCTGCTGTTGCCGAACGCGTGGGATGCGGGCAGCGCACGGCTGTTCGCGCAGCGCGGCTTCGCCGCGATCGCCACCACCAGCGCCGGCATGGCCTGGTCGCTCGGCTACGCTGACGGCGAGCAGGCGCCGCTGGCCGAAGTGCTGGCGGCGATCACACGGATCACGCGGGTGGTCGAGTTGCCGGTGACGGCGGACATCGAGACCGGCTACGGCGAGACGCCGGAGGCGGTGGCCGCCACGGTACGCGCGGTGATCGCGGCGGGTGCGGTGGGCATCAACCTGGAGGACGGGCGCCCCGGCCACGGCCCGCTGCGGCCTGTCGAGGAAGCCGCGGCCCGCATCCGCGCCGCACGCGGGGCCGCCGAGGCGGCTGGCGTGCCGATCGTGATCAACGCGCGGGTGGACAACTGGATGCAGCATGCTGCCGATCCGGCTGCACCGCTCGCCGATGCCGTGCAGCGTGCGCGGGCCTATCTGGCGGCGGGCGCCGACGGCATCTATCCGATCGGTTTGGGCGACCGCGCCACGCTGGCCGCGCTGGTGCAGGCGGTCGCTGCCCCGGTCAACGTGGCCGCCGGCCCCGGCATGCCCGAGCTGGCTGAACTGGCCCGGCTCGGCGTGGCCCGCGTGAGCACGGCCACACGTTTCGCCACGCTGGCGATGGCGGCAGTGGATCGCGCCGCCGCGGCCCTGCGCGAGAGCGGCCGCTTCGACGGCCTGGCGGCAACTTTCACTTATGCGGACGCACAGCGGCTGTTCGAGCCGGCCTGAGCGACGCAGGCAGTTTTTTCATCGAGGAGTCTGCAATGAGCAAGCGTATCGAGTACGGCAAGGCGGCACCGGCGGGCCTGAAGGCCATGCTGGGCCTGGAAATGTATGTGCACGGCTCGGGCCTGGAGCACTCGCTGATCGAGCTGGTGAAGATGCGCGTGTCGCAGATCAACGGTTGCGCGTATTGCCTGGACATGCACAGCAAGGACGCGCGCGCCGCCGGCGAGACGGAACAGCGCCTGCATGTGCTGGCGGCGTGGCGCGAGGCGCCATTCTACTCGGCACGCGAACGTGCCGCGCTGGCCTGGGCCGAGGCGGTCACCCTGGTGTCGACGAACGAACTGCCCGATGACCTGTACGACGAGGTGCACGCGCAGTTCGACGACAAGTCGATGGTCGACCTCACCCTGGCCATCATCACCATCAACGGCTGGAACCGCCTGGCGATCGGTTTTCGCGCGGACGTGGGCAGCTACCAGCCGAAGTCGGCGGGCTGAGCGTGGCGTCGCTGTTGTCCCGCCGCAAGCCGGCAGCGGCGTTCGTGTCGCGGATGCGCGAGCATGCCTGAGCGGCCCGTGGCGCTGGATCGCGCGTTCTACCGGCGCGATCCGCGCACGGTCGCACCCGACCTGCTGAACAAGGTCTTGTTGAATGCGGACGGTCGCAGCGGTCGCATCGTGGAAACCGAGGCCTACTGCGGGCCGGTGGATCCGGCCGCGCACTCGTGGCGCGGCCGCACGGCGCGCAATGCGACGATGTTCGGTGCGCCCGGGTTGCTCTACGTGTACTTCACTTATGGCATGCACTGGTGCTGCAACCCGGTGTGCGGCGAGGAGGGTGAAGGCGTCGCGGTGTTGCTGCGCGCACTGGCGCCGCTGACCGGGTTGGCCGCGATGCGTGCGGCGCGGCCAGGTTGCCGCAGCGACCGCGACCTGTGCCGCGGGCCGGCACGATTGTGCCAGGCCATGGGCATCGGCCGCGCGCAGGACGGCATCGACCTGGTCGGCGGCGCCAGCGGATTCAGCATCGTCGACGACGGCGTGCCGCCGCCCGCTGCGCCCGTGGTCACGGCGCGCGTCGGCATCAGCCGGGCAACGGACGAACCCTGGCGCTGGTATGTGCCTGGCGATCCGCACGTCTCGCGTCGCTGAACGGAGCGTCGTGGTTGCCGCGGAGGCAACATGAAGTTGACGGCGGTTTGATCGCGCGTGGTCCACGGTTGCCGGCAGCGTTTCGTCAGCTGCGGAGTCCGAGCCATGCCGTACTCATCCATCAGCGAATTGCCCGATGCCGTGCGCAGCCATGTGCCGAAGCACGCGCAGGAGATCTACAAGGAGGCGTTCAACAGCGCCTGGGACGAATATGCCGACAAGGATGAGCGCCGCGGCAGCGAGTCGCGCGAGGAGGCCGCGCACAAGGTGGCCTGGGCGGCGGTGAAGAAGAAGTACCGCAAGGGCGACGACGGCGACTGGCACCCGAAGTAGCCGCTGCAGCAGGTCAGCAGGGCAGGCCGCGCGCCTGGAGGAAATCGCGGGCGTTGTCCGCGTCCTGCTCGAACCAGGCGCGGGTCGAGCCGAGTCGGTAGGTGTAGCCCCAGGCGTCCATGTCGGCCATCAGGCGTGCGCGCCCCACGCCGGGCAATTCGTCGGCCAGCACGATCTGCAGGTAGCAGGTGGCGTCCTCTTCCTCGATCGAGTCGGTGGCGTCGGTATGGACGTCTGGACGTCTTTCCGGTGGCAGCACGATCAGGTGGCCGGCTTCATGCAGCAGCGAATGCACCGGGGTGTCGTCGCGGGCATAGACGGTGCTGCCGATGATGCCGGCCTCCTCGCCGCCCCAGAAGCTGCCGGGAATCGGCTCGCCCGGCGCCACCCACCGCAATTGCAGGCCGAAGCGGTCGAGCAGGGCCGTGGGCGCGTCAAAGCCGATCTGGCCCACGCGCAGCACAGTGCTGGCCGGGTCGGCGGGGACAGGAGGGAGGTCGGGGTGCATGGGCGTGCGCAGTGGGCGCGGATGACTTCAGTGGCGGGGAGTGCCGGGCGAGGCGGGATCGCCCGGCAGAAGAGCGCAACGGCGGTGGCTCGGCCGGTTTTCAGCCAGTCTTGGCCTCGCCCCCGGCCGCCTGCTTGCCTTCCGGCAGGGTGACCGAGAGCTCGAGGATTTCATGGCCGCTGTCGCGTTCGAAATTGATGTTGATCGCATCGAGGTCGACGTGGACGTATTTCTTGATCACTTCGAGCAGCTCGTTGCGCATCATCGGCAGGTAGTCGGGTGCGCCGCGGGTGGAGCGCTCCTGGGCCACGATGATGCGCAGGCGTTCGCGTGCCACCGTGGCGGTGGCTTCGGGCTTGCGCTTGAGGAAATCGAGAATACCCATCGTGATCAACCTCCGAACACGCGCTGGAGAAAGCCCTTTTTGGGCACGTCGATGAAGCGCAGCGGGCGCTCTTCGCCGAGGATGCGGGCCACCGTATCGCTGTACGCCTGGCCGGCCAGTGATGCGGCATCGACGATCACCGGGATGCCGTTGTTCGAGGCGGTCAGCACGTTCTCCGACTCGGGGATCACGCCGACCACCTCGATGCCGAGGATCTCCTCGACGTCCTTCACGCTGAGCATCTCGCCGATGGCGACGCGGGCCGGGTTGTAGCGGGTCAGCAGCAGGTGCTGGGTGATTGGCGACTCGCCCTTCTCGGCGCGCCGGGTCTTGCTGGCGAGCAGGCCGAGGATGCGGTCCGAATCACGCACCGAGGAGACTTCCGGGTTGACCACCACCACCGCGTGGTCGGCGAAATACATCGCCAGGTGCGCACCTTTCTCGATGCCGGCCGGGGAGTCGCACACGACGTAGTCAAAATCCATTTCGGACAGGCCGTCGAGCACCTTCTCGACGCCTTCCTGGGTCAGCGCGTCCTTGTCGCGGGTCTGGCTGGCGGCCAGCACGTACAGGTTCTCGTAGCGCTTGTCCTTGATCAGCGACTGCTTCAGCGTCGCTTCGCCGTGCACGACGTTGACGAAGTCGTACACCACGCGGCGTTCGCAGCCCATGATCAGGTCGAGGTTGCGCAGGCCGACGTCGAAGTCGATCACGGCGACTTTCTTGCCGGCCATGGCCAGGCCGGTGGCGAGCGAGGCGCTGGTCGTCGTCTTGCCGACGCCGCCTTTGCCGGAGGTGACAACGATAATCTCAGCAGTCAAGGGCCCATCTCCGCATGATTGTTCTTGTTGTAGGTGATTACAGCCTGGCGATCATCAGCTTGTCGCCTTCGAGCCAGCATTGCACGGACTGGCCCTCGAGGTCGTCAGGAATCTGTTCGAACACGCGGTACTGGCCGGCGATCGCCACCAGTTCGGCGCGGAAGTCCGAGACGAAGATACGTGCCTTTTCGTCGCCTTGCGCGCCGGCCATGGCACGACCGCGCAGGCCACCGTAGATGTGGATGTTGCCGTCGGCAATCACCTCGGCGCCGTTGGCGACGGCGCCGGTGACGATCAGGTCGCGGTCGCGTGCATAGATCTGCTGGCCCGAGCGTACCGAACCGTTGTGGTGCTGGGCGCCCTGCATGCTGCCGGGCGGCGGTGCCGACAGGATCGGCTCGCGCTGCACCGCCGGGGCGGGCTCGCTGCGCGTGGCCGGTTCGGCAGCAGGTGCGCTGCCCTGGGCGGGCTCGTAGGCGGCGCGGAACTTGGCGATCAGCGGCAGGCCCATGCGCCGGGCCAATGCCTCGGTCTCGCTGGTGCCGTAGGCCAGGCCGACCGGCAGCATGCCGGCGCTGCGCACCGCCTCGAGCAGAGCATCGACGGCGCCGTCGTCGGGCAGGTTGAGCAGGTGGCTCAGGTCCAGCACCACGGCGGCGCGGGCAAACATCTGCGGCGCGGCGCGCACGCGGCGCTCGAGTTCGTCGCACAGTGCGGCGGCGTCGACCCGGCGCACGCGCACGCAGGCAATGCCGACCTGGCCGAAGCGCAGGTCGCAGGCATCGTTGGTCTCTGTTTTTACACTCACGGGCGCCGCTCCCCGGCGTGGCGGCGCGGGGTGGCGTCGTGCAGGGCGGGGCGTTCGCGTTCGGCCAGCCATGGCACGTCGGGCAGGCCGCCGTGTTCGAGCCAGGTGTCGCGCACGTAGGCGTAGCTGGGCAGGTCGCGGGCCAGCAGGCTGACCTGCGGGCCGTGCTCGCCCATGCGCTGCTGGCCGACTTCCTGAAAGCCGTAGGTGCCGTGGAACAGCACCACCACGTCGTCGCGCGGCTCCAGGAACACCTCGCAGGTGAGCAGCGGCACGCGCACTTCGGCGTAGCTGTGCACGTCGCAGTAGAAGATGCGGCCCAGGCCGTGGCGGCGGTAGGCGTTCGCGATAACGATGCGGTCGATGTAGACGAACTGCGGGTAGTGCTCGGCAAACCAGCGGTAATTCGGGCTGTCGTAGTCGCTGCCTTCGCGCAGCGCGATCAGGAACCCGGCCAGATGACCGTCGATCTCGGCCACGCGGAAGTACTCGGCGTGCTCGTGGAAGTAGCGCAACTGGGCTGTATCGAGGGCGAGGATGGAGCGACCGGCGGCGTTGTTGAGCGCCAGTACGGCATCCAGGTCGTGCTCGCGCACGTCGCGGATGGCAAGGGCCATTCGTTGCTCCGCAATGATGGAATCGGGGACGAGGTCGGGCAGCAGCCTCGCGCAATGGCTCATTATGCCATGCGGCCGCAGCCCTTACATCTCGCAAGGGCACATGTAAAAGCTTCGTAAAACGAGCGGGACGCCCCGGCCGGCCATGACTTCTCGCGCATTGCGCGAAACGCAGCCACGGCCAATGATGCGGGGATGCGCTGGCCATTCATCAATCACATCCGTCTGCTTCGCTATGCGGGCTTCTTCACCTACCTGTCGGCGGGCACGCCGCTGGTCACCAACTGGGCCACCGAAAGACTCGACCAGCTGCATCGCCCGAATTTCTCGCTGCTGTTGTGGACGCTGTGCTACCTGGTCTTCGGCCTGATGTACTGGCTGTTGACCAGCAACCTCGGCTCGCGCCGCTACCCGGGCCTGAAGCTGCTGGGCCTGGCCCTGATGACGGCAGCCGCGGTGGCGGTGGGCTGGTACAGCCACAGCGGCCTGTCGGCGATGTTGATGGTGGTCGCCTCGCTGGTGCTGCCGTGGCTGCTGCCGTTCTGGCTGGCGGTGTTCTGGCTGGTGCTGCAGCACCTGAGCCTGGTGGCGATCTTCGCCACCTTCCCCGAATACGACCACAGTATTGCCGTGGGCTTCATCCAGGCCAGTATCTACCTGGGCATCTCGGTGCTGGTGTTCGTGACCTCGACGGTGGCCAGCCAGCAGGCCGAACAGCGCGAAGTGCAGCGTCGCCTGAACTCCGAGCTGCGCGCTACCCGCGCCTTGCTGGCCGAGTCCAGCCGGATCGCCGAGCGCATGCGCATCGCGCGCGACCTGCACGACCTGATCGGCCACCACCTGACCGCGCTGAGCCTGAACCTCGAAGTGGCCAGCCATCTCAGCAACGAAGCGGCCGGCGCGCACGTGCGCAAGGCGCAGAGCACGGCCAAGCTGCTGCTGGCCGACGTGCGCGAGGTGGTCAGCGAGCTGCGCCAGGACGACGCGATCGACCTGACCCAGGCGCTGCGCAGCCTCACCGAGGGCGTGCCCGGCCTGAGCGTGCACGTGGTCATGCCGCCGCGTTTCAGCGTGGAGGACCCGCGCCGCGCGCAGGTGCTGCTGCGCTGCGCCCAGGAGATCATCACCAATACCGCCAAGCACGCCGGCGCACGCAATCTGTGGCTGAATTTCGCCTATGCAGGGGACAACCTGCTCGGCCTGCACGCGCGCGACGACGGTCGCGGCGCCGAGAACGTCGAGCCGGGCAATGGCCTGTCCGGCATGCGCGAGCGGCTGGCCGAATTTGGTGGCAGCGTGGTGCTGGACACCGGCCTGAGCCGGGGCTTTGCACTGACCGTGCGGCTGCCGCTGGGCGAGCACAGCGCGCTGGCGCACGCGCCGACGCGGTTTGAACCGCCCGCGCTGAATGTGTCGTAATCTTTGGCGGCCCGCGCCGGGGGCGCAAAGTGCGCCGGCGTTGGCAGCGGCCCGAACCGCCAGCCGCCAGTATCACTTTCTCAAGTCAGTTTGTCCGAGGATCCGCGATGATTTCCGTTTGTCTCGTCGACGACCAGAATCTGGTGCGCCAGGGCGTTCGATCGCTGCTGGACCTGGCTGAAGATATCCGCGTGGTGGCCGAGTGCGCCGACGGCGCGCAGGCGGTGCAGGACATCCCGCGGGTCAAGCCGGACGTGGTGCTGCTGGACCTGCGCATGCCGAACATGAGCGGGCTGGAGGTGCTGCAGGCGCTGTCCGCCCGCAACGAATTGCCGCCGACCATCATCCTGACCACCTTCGACGACGACCAACTGGTGCTGCAGGGCCTCAAGGCCGGCGCGCGCGGCTACCTGCTGAAGGACGTCTCGCTGGAGCAACTGGTCGAGGCGGTGCGCACCGTGGCCAGCGGTGGCTCGCTGGTGGCGCCGATGGTCACCCAGCGCCTGATGGCCGGGGTGGCGCGGATGCAGAACAGTTTCACCAGCCTGGAGCAGCCGGACCCGCTGACCGAGCGCGAGACCGAGATCCTGCGGCTGCTGTCCGGGGGCTACAGCAACAAGGAAATCGCCAATTCGCTGAAGGTGGCCGAGGGCACGGTGAAGAACCACGTTTCCAACATCCTGTCCAAACTTGGCGTACGCGACCGCACCCGGGCCGTGCTGAAGGCGCTGGAAATGGGCATTGTCTGACGCGGGCGGGCGCTGCCCGGCGCCGGTGCCGGCGGCCCGCCGCAGCCCGTTTTTGGCCTTCCGGATGGGGTGATGCCGGCGATAGCGTTCCGGCCCGTGAGCAAGTAACATCCGTAGCTTCGGCGTTTGCCGACCCCCTGCCATGGCCCTCGGGATGAACCCTCGGGCGGGCCCGCGCGGACGGCTGGGACAACACTATCTAGGTACGGCGTAAAGACGCTTCGGAGAACTCTGGAATGATGCGTGTCTTTGAATTTCTTGTTGCCCTGGTCATCGTGGCGGTCATCGGTGTCCTGGCAGCTGTGGTCATGCCCGGCAGTGGCCACGTGGAGCGCCAACTGGTCATCGGCAAGGACATGCGGCAGGTCTACGACGTGCTCGACAACTACCGCCGCCTGCCCGACTACTCGGTATTGCGCTCGTTCGACCCGAACATCCAGTTCAAATTCTCCGGCAAGTCGTACGGCCCGGGTGCCGAGGTCAGCTGGGCCAGCACCGACCCGAAGGTCGGCAACGGCGGCCTGACCATCGCCAGCGCCACGCCTGAGTTCGACAAGATCGACAGCAACACCAAGACCGCCAGCATCGTCTGGAACCTGGACAACAGCTGGCGCGGCCTGGACAAGCATTTCACGCTGGACCTGGAACGCCAGGGCAGCCGCGGGCAGCTGACCCAGGTCACCTGGTCGTATGACGTCTCCTATGGCTGGAACCTGGTCAACCGCTTCGCCAACCTGTACATCCACGGCGATCCCGACTCGTTCATCCAGTTCAGCCTGAACAACCTGCAGAACGTGCTGGCCGGTGTGCCGAACATCGACTACAGCCAGCTGATTCCCTCCATTCAGCAGACCCAGCCGACCCCGGTGCTGCTGGTGTCCACCTCGATCCAGCGCAAGGACGGCATGGAGGCGGTGGAAGACGCCATCACCAAGGCCAAAGCTGAAGTCCAGGCAGCTGCCAAGAAGCTTGGCGTGAACGTCACCGGCTCGCGCATCCTGATCACCACCAACTACGGCGACCAGACCTACAGCTTCGACGTGGCGTTCCCGATCGACTCCAGCACGCTGACCATCAACGGCCAGAGCGAGCAGCTGACCGCGGCGACCCCGCCGGCGCTGGACGCTTCCGGCGCACCGGCCGAGGCCAGCAGCGCGGCCGCCGCCGCGGACGCCAGCGTCGCCGTCGGCAGCCGCGACCGCTACGGCCGCGTGGTGGTGGACGGCAACGTGCGCGCCACGCTGGCCTTCGGCGGCGCGGCGCTGAAGGGCGTGTGGAACGGCACCTTCGCCGGCGTGCCGCAGACCCGCGACATGCTCAAGGCTTATGCGCAGACCCACGGCTACAAGTACGACGACGTGGTCAACCGCGCCTACGACGTGATCGCCACGCCGGAAGTGAAGGACGCCGGCGGCAACATCACCACCTACGCGAAATACAACGTGTTCCTGCCGATCAGCAACGCACCGGAGCAGACCCCCGAACAGGAAGCGGGCCTGCAGCCGCCGACGCTCGAAGGGGCGCCGGCCGCGTCGGGCACGGCACCGGCCCCGGCCGGCAGCGCTGCCGCACCGGCCGCAGCGGCCAGCGCCGGCAAGTAAGCCGGATCGTCGCAGTGCCTCCAGAGGCCCCTCCGTTCGGAGGGGCCTTTTCTTTTCGGGCCGCAGGCCAGTGTCTTGCGGTACATTGCGGGGCGATCCGCGACGATGGTCGGCGGGTTCGCCCGCGCTCGGCGCGGTATGCCGCCACAGCCTTCCACCGGACATGATCGAGACCGACCAGCTCACCCGACGCTATGGCAACCTGACCGCAGTGGACGCGCTGAGCATTCGTGTCGAGCCGGGCCAGGTGCTCGGCCTGCTTGGACCCAACGGCGCCGGCAAGTCCACCGCGATGCGCATGATCGCCGGGTTCCTGGTGCCCAGCTCGGGTACCGCGCGGGTGTGCGGCCATGACGTCGTTCGCGAGCCGCTGCAGGCCAAGCGCGCGCTTGGCTATTTGCCGGAAGGCGCGCCGAGCTACGGCGAGATGACCGTGCGCGAATTCCTGCAGTTCATCGCGCGCATGCGCGGGCTCAAGGCCGAGGCCGCCTACCGCCGGTTCGACGCGGTGGTGCAGCAGCTGCAACTGGAGGAAGTGCTCGGGCTGTGCATCGACACGCTGTCGAAGGGCCTGCGCCGGCGCGTGGGGCTGGCCCAGGCGATCCTGCACGATCCGCCGGTGCTGATGCTGGACGAGCCCACCGACGGCCTCGATCCGAACCAGAAGCACGCGGTGCGCCAGCTGATCGACGTGATGGCGCGCGACCGCACCATCCTGGTCTCCACCCACCTGCTGGAGGAGGTGCATGCGCTGTGCAACCGGGTGGTGATTATCGCGCGCGGCAAGCTGCTGGCCGATGCCACGCCGGCCGAGCTGGAGGCGCGCTCGCGCTACCACGGCGCGGTGTCGTTCAGCGCGCCGGGCAGCGGCATGTCGCAGGAAATGCTGGGCCGCCTGCCGCAGGTGGCGGCGATCGAGGTGGACCCGCTGGACGGCCGCATCACGGTGTTCCCGAAGCCGGGCGCGCGGATCCTGGAACCGGTCGAGACGCTGCTGCGCGAGCAGGGGCTGGAGGTGTCGGAGATCCAGCTCGAACGCGGCCGGCTGGACGAGGTGTTCCGCCAGATCACCACGGGTGACGGCGATGGCGCCGGAGGCCGCGCGTGAACCCGGTCAACGCGGTGCTGCGGCGCGAACTGCGCAGCTATTTCGTGACGCCGGTGGCATACGTATTCCTGGTGATCTTCCTGGTGCTGGCCGGCATCCTCACCTTCTACGTGGGCGACTTCTACGAGCGCGGCCAGGCCGACCTGCAGCCGTTCTTCACGATGCACCCGTGGCTGTACCTGATCCTGGTGCCGGCGATCACCATGCGCATGTGGGCGGAGGAGGTCAAGGGCGGCACGCTGGAACTGCTGCTGACCCTGCCGCTGACGCTGTGGCAGGCGATGCTGGGGAAGTTCCTTGCCGCGTGGCTGTTCATCGGGCTGGCCTTGCTGCTGACCTTTCCGATCTGGATCACCGTCAACTACCTCGGCTCGCCGGACAACGGCGTGATCCTGGCCGGTTACCTGGGCAGCTGGCTGATGGCCGGCAGCTTCATCGCGATCGGTGCCTGCCTGTCCGCGTTGACCCGCAGCCAGGTGGTGGCGTTCATCCTTACTGCGCTGGTGTGCGTGCTGCTGATCCTGGCCGGCCAGCCGCAGGTGCAGGATTTCTTCTCCGGCACGCTGCCGCGCAAGCTGATCAATGCGGTGGCGCACCTGTCCATGCTGCGGCACTTCGAGGCGATCGCGCGCGGCGTGCTGGATGTCCGCGACCTGGTGTACTTCCTGCTCAGCACGGTCGGCTGGCTGATCGCCGGCGTGCTGTTGCTCGACCTGAAGCGGACGCGCTGACGCCATGCCACGCTCGCGCCTGTATCGCCTGTTCACCACCCCGCTGCAGCTGACCCGGCGCGGCGTGCTGTATGGCGCGCTGGTGCTGCTGGTGCTGTTGTTCGTGCCATTGATCGTGGCCAGCAGCCGCTGGCTGCACGCCTCGCGGGTCGACCTCACCACCGACAAGCTGTACACGTTGACGCCGGGTACGCTGCATATCGTCGATACGCTGCAGCGGCCGCTGCGGCTGACCCTGTACTTTTCCGAACACGCCACCCGCGACCTGCCGCAGCTGCGCAGCTACGAACAGCGCGTGCGCGAGATGCTGCAGGAGATGGTGGCGCGCTCGCATGGCCATATCCGCCTGCAGATCATCGACCCGGTGCCGTATTCCGACGACGAAGCCAGCGCCGAGGGCAACGGCCTGACCGCGGCGAACGGCGGCAGCAACGGCGAGCGGGTGTTCTTCGGCCTGGCCGGCAGCGCCATGTCCGGCGGTGTCGAGAACGAAGGCACCGACGACCGCGTGCCGGAGAAGACGCTGGCGATCGCCTTCTTCGACCCGGCCCGCGAGGCCTTCCTGGAATACGACATCGCCAAGCTGCTGTACGAGTTGAACCAGGCCAGCAAGCCGCCGATCGGGGTGATCAGCTCGCTGCCGGTCGAAGGCAACCCGATGCTCAGCGAGCAGCCATGGACGGTGCTGCAGCAGCTCGGCCAGCTGTTCGACGTGAGGACGCTGGATGCATCGACGCTGCAGAAGGTCGACGACAGCATCAAGGTGCTGCTGCTGATCCATCCCAAGCGGCTGCCGGCCGACGCGCAGTATGCGATCGACCAGTACGTGCTGCGAGGCGGCCACCTGGTGGTGTTCGTCGATCCCGATGCGGAACTCGACACCTCGCCGTATGCGCCGGACAGCACCACCTTCCCCGACCACGGCTCCGACCTGCCGCGGCTGTTCAAGGCCTGGGGCGTGAGCTACGACCCGCACAAGGTGGTGCTGGATCGCGCGCGCGCACTGCAGATCGAACTGGCCGGCAGCAGCCTCAACCATCCGGCGATGCTCGACCTGGGCGCGCAGGAGCTGAACCGCAACGACGTGGTCACCGCCAGTTTGCAGCGCATCAACGTGTCCACCGCGGGTTACTTCGACCTGGCCGCGGATGCGCGGACACGGCTGGTACCACTGCTGCAAAGCAGTGCGGAGGCCGAGGTGGTACCGACCCAGCGGGTGCTGGACGCGAGCAGCGATCCGACCACGCTGCTGCAGGATTACAAGCCCGACAACGCGCACTACGTGCTGGCGGCGCGCCTGCGCGGCACTTTCGACAGCGCGTTCCCCGAACGGGCCGGCGTGGCGGGCCACCGCGCGCGCTCGGCGCCGGATGCTGAGGTGATCCTGGTTGCCGACACCGACCTGCTCAGCGACCGGCTGTGGGTGGAGCCGCAGACCATCCTGGGCCAGACCATGATGCGGATCTTCGCCAACAACGGGGACTTCGTCACCAACCTGGTGGACAACCTCAGCGGCTCCTCGGCGCTGCTGTCGATCCGCGGCCGCTCCACTTCGCAGCGGCCGTTCACGCGGGTGCAGGCCCTGCGCAACGTGGCCGACCAGAAATTCCTGCAGAAGGAGCGGGAGCTGGAGCAGGAACTGGCCGATACCCGGCGCCGGCTGGACGAGCTGCAGCCGGCCAAGGGCAGTCGCGGTGGCACCGCCAGCGCCGAGCAGCGCCGCGAGATCGAGCAGTTCCGCCAGCGCCAGCTGGCGATCAACAAGGAATTGCGCGACGTGCAGCACCAGCTCAACGCGGAGATCGACGCGCTGGGCCTGCGCCTGAAGTTCATCAACATCGTGCTGGTGCCGGCGCTGGTGGTGCTGCTCGGCCTGTTGTATGGCTGGCGGCGTACCCGCTACAGCCGTCGGCGCCGGTGAAGGCGGCGATCTGCCGCAAGCCCGCGGCTGACTCCGCCGGCGCGCGGCATTATGCTGGGCGGTCGCCGGCCGTCGCCGGTGCAGACTGAAGTGCCGTTGCAGTGACCGCTACCTTGCTGAAATGGATCGTGCCGTGGGAGTTCTCGTGGGTGCTGCTCGCGTGCTTCGTGACGGCCGCCGTGCTGTACCTGCGCGGCAGTCGCCGGCGGCCGGTCGGTTTCGGCCGCAAGCTGGCGTTCTGGTGCGGCATGGCGATCATCTACCTGTCGCTGCACACTTACCTGGATTACTACGCCGAGCATGAGTTCTTCATGCACCGCATCCAGCAGTTGCTGCTGCACCACATCGCGCCATTGCTGATCGTTACTGCATACCCGGCCACGGTGTTGCGCGCCGGCCTGCCGCTGGCCTGGCGGCTGCGCCTGTTGCGGCCGCTGCAGCGTTCATGGCCGTGGCGGCTGGTCAGCGGCGTGCTGTTGAATCCCACCGTGGCGACGCTGCTGTTCATCGCTTTCATCCTGGTCTGGCTGATCCCGTCCATGCAGACGCTGGCGATGCTGGACTGGCGCATCTACCGCTTCATGAACTGGAGCATGCTGGTCAGCGGCTTCGCCTACTGGTCGCTGGTGCTGGACCACCGGCCGCATCCGCCGGGGCGGATGACCGCCGGACTGCGCGTGCTGTCGCCGGCGATCACCATGACGCCACAGATCGTGGCCGGCGCGATCATCACGTTCTCCAAGACCGACCTCTACCCGATCTTCGAGATCTGCGGCCGCGCGTTCACCTTCAACGTGCTGACCGGGCAGCTGATCGGCGGCGTGATCATCTGGGTGCCGTCGGCGCTGGTGGAGTCGATCGGCGGCCTGATGGCGCTGCGCCTGTGGCTGCGGCTGTCGCGCAATGGACGGCTGCCGCGCAAGCCGCTGCATCGGCCGGCCGGCCGTCGTGCGGCGGTGGTCGACACGGTCGTGTCGGACTGAGCGTTACGCCGCGGCTCAGTGGCCGTGTGGCATCGCGCCGTGATCCATCGCCGGCATCGCGTGATCGTCGCCCGCATCCATGGCATTGGCCGGCCGCGCGACGAAGTCGGTGGCCAGCGTGCTGCCGTCAGCGAACTTCAGTGTCAGTCGCACCGTGTCGCCGGGTTTCACCGGCGCGTGTGCCCGCATCAGCATCAGGTGGTAACCGGCGGGGGCCAGCACGGCCTTGCCATGCGCCGGCACGTTCAACGCGTCGACCATGGTCATCCGGCTCATGCCACCTTCGGTCGAGCTGTGGTGCAGCATCACCTCGGCATACACGCTGCTGCTGGCGCCGCTCAGCGCGACCGGCTGGTCGCCGTCGTTCTCCAGCGTGACATAGGCGCCGGCCGGCAGCGTGCCGGGCAGCACGCGGATCCAGGCGTGGCTGGTGCGGATGTGCCCGGCGTCGGTGGCGTGGACACCGCCGGCCAGCAGCAGGCTGGACAGCAGCAACGACAGCGTGGATGTCTTCATGGCGTGGCTCCGGTGTCGAGCAGCAGGTGCAGGTCGTGCACCAGGTCGTCCTGCGAGGCGGACGGGGTGGCCAGCACGCGCGCGTGGCCGTCGCGATCGAACACGTAGATCGCCGAGCTGTGGCTGACTTCGTAGGTGCCGTCGGCCGAACTCGGCTCGCGGGTGAACGCCGAGCGGTAGCGCTTGCTCAAGGCCTCCACCGCGCGTGCATCGCCGACCAGGCCGACCGCGCGCGGGTCGAACGCGTTGACGTAGGCGTGCATGATCGCCGGCGTATCGCGCGCCGGGTCGACGCTGACGAACAGGATCCGCGCGCCGTCGGCCAGCGGCCCCAGCCGCTGCATCACCACGTGCAGCTGCGCCAGGGTCAGCGGGCAGACGTCGGGGCAGTGGGTGTAGCCGAAGTACAGCAGCGCCACCTTGCCGCGATAGTCGGCGCCGGTGACGGCCTTGCCGTTGTCGTCGGTGAGCTTGAAGTCGAGGTCGGGCATGTGCCCGCTGATGTTGGTCAGCCGGAACGGCAGCGGCTCGCCGCGGTGGCAGCCGCCCAGCAGCAGGCCGGCGGTGAGCAGCAGCAACAACAGGGCGGGGCGCAGCCAGTGGCGGGGCTTCATGCGAGAATCCTGGGTCTTCATCCGTTCAAGCATACGACACCGGCCGCATGGCCGGGTTCGCTGGCCTTGGGAGTACGCGCACGATGCGACAACCTGTCGGTACCCGTGTCGCCCTGCTGATCGGTCTGGCCGGTGCCAGCGCGGTGCTGCTGGGTGCGTTCGGCGCGCATGCGTTGCGCGGTGTGCTCGATGCCCGCGGCAGCGAGCTGTGGCGCACGGCGGTGGACTACCACGTGTGGCATGCGCTTGCGCTGGCCGTGGCGGCCGGGCTGGGGCGCGGCCGCAGCGGGCGGGTCGCGATGGGAGCATTCGCCGCCGGCATCGTGCTGTTCAGTGGCAGCCTGTACGCGCTGGCACTCGGTGCGCCGCGCTGGGTCGGCATCATCACGCCGTTCGGCGGACTCGCCTTCGTCATCGGCTGGCTCGCGCTCGGCTGGACATTGCGCACCCGCAACGAATAATTCCTGAAGGTGTCATCCGGCAGTCATGACCGGCTGCGATGGTGTCCGCATGGACACGCAAACTGCCCTTTGGCATCGCTCCCATGCGACATGGTCGTGCAGCCATCTGCTGCGCGGTCTCGGCCTGGTTCTGCTTGCCGCGTTGTCGTCATGCCTGCTGTGGTCGTGGTCTGCGGCTCCTGCCGGAACGACAGAGACCCGTTCAATCGGTCAACTGGTGCACTGGCAGGACGCCGGTCATGACTGGTTGCTGGTGGCCGATCCGGCGACCCGCGAACTTGTCGTTTACGACGCCAACAATGGTCGCCCGCTGGAGCGTCTGGGCGCGGACGATGGCCTGCCTGACGTGCAGTCGATCGCGCAGCGGGGGTCGTTGCTGTTCGTGACAGGCAGGCAGCCGGAGCAAGTGCACCTGCTGAAGCTGCCCCAATTGCAGGAAGTGGCCTTCAACGCCCGTTGAGCGAATCAGGCCATGTCGGCCAGCGGCATGGCCACGTGCAGTACCAGGTCGGCGCAGAAGTGCGCCAGCATCGCGTGCTCCAGGCCGTACTTCCAGAACAGCGTGCCGCTGACAACGCCTACCACCGCATTCAACAACACGATTCTGCCGATCAGCAACGGCGTGTGCGCCATGCCGGTGGCGAATGCCGCCGGCAGATGGCCGGCGCCGAACAGCAGGGCGGCCAGCACGATGGCGACCACGAACATCCACGACCTTGCCTGTCGCCGGGACGTCCATGCCAGCAGCCAGACGAACAGGCTGACCAGGAACAGGCGGCACTCGGTCTCCTCGACGATGCCGCCGTAGAACGAAGCCAAGCCACCCCGCCAGGCCGAGTCGAGCGCCGCGTGGGCATCAGTGGCATGCCAGGGTGATCCGATCAGGTCGATGCCAATCACCACCAGCGCACTCACTGCGCCGAGCACCGCAGCCAGCCACCAGTGCGACTGCCGGCCTGCCTCGCGCGGCTGGCGATAGACCCATGTGCGCAGCCATGGTGCGTCCAGTCGATGGCGCGCGCCGAGGAACAGGCCCAGCCAGCCAAGCAACCAGCACAGCACGCCGGCTTGCAGCGCCTGCGCGCCCAGTACTACCCACAGTGGAACCGGCAGCAGCGCAAACTTCAGCGGCATCAGCGCCATCAGATACGGACTCAGCGCGAGTGTGGCGAGGGTTCCCGCCACGCCAAGCAGCAGCGCCAGTTTCAGGTGTGGCCCGCGCACCGGCAGTTCAGTCGGCATCATGTTCATGGCTCAATCCAGCGACGCCGATGGAAACGGCAAGCTTCAGCATGACTTTTCCCCTTCGATCAAATCAGTCGTGGTCGTCATCCGTCACGGGGTCCGGCTTGCCGGGTTTCAGGCGGCCGGCCTTGCGCAGCGCCTCGCGCAACACGTATTCGATCTGTGCGTTGACGCTGCGCAACTCGTCGTCCGACCAGCGCTGCATCGCATCCAGCACGGCGGCGCTGATGCGCAGCGGGTAGGCTTTTTTCTCGGCGGCCATCGTGACGCGTCAGTACAACGTGCCGGTGTTCAATACCGGCTGGGTGCCGCGCTCGCCGCACAGCACCACCAGCAGATTGCTGACCATCGCCGCCTTGCGTTCTTCGTCGAGTTCGACCACGCCGCGCTGGCTGAGCTGGTCCAGCGCCATCTCGACCATGCTCACCGCGCCCTCGACGATCTTCGTGCGGGCGGCGATGATCGCGCCGGCCTGCTGCCGCTGCAGCATCGCCTGGGCGATTTCCTGGGCGTAGGCGAGGTGGCTGATGCGTGCCTCGACCACCTGCACGCCGGCCTTGCCGAGCCGGGCCTGGATCTCGTCGCGCAGGTGCGAGTTGATCACCTCGCCGTGGCTGCGCAGCGACGGCTTGCCGTCGTCGTGGGCATCGTACGGGTAGCTCTGTGCCATCTGGCGCAGTGCCGACTCGCTCTGGATGTGCACGAAGTTCTCGTAGTCGTCCACGCAGAACACGGCCTCGGCGGTGTCGATCACCTGCCACACCACCACTGCGGCGATCTCGATCGGATTGCCGTCGCTGTCGTTGACCTTCAGCTTGCCGCTCTCGAAGTTGCGCACGCGCAGCGAGATGCGACGGCGGCTGCAGAACGGGTTGGTCCAGCGCAGGCCTTCCGTGCGCACGCTACCGGCGTACTTGCCGAACAGCTGCAGCACCTGGCCTTCGTTCGGCGCGACCTGGAAGAAACCCTTGAGCAGGAAGGCGTCGATGGCGATCAGCAGCACGCCGCCAAACAACGGCACGACGGGCGGTGCGTCCGGCTGGCCGTGGATGGCGCCGACCACCAGCCACACGCCGATGGCGGCCAGGACCAGGCAGAAGCCGACGAAGGGAATGCCGGCGACGGAAAAACCTTGATGTTCGTTCATGAGTGGTCTCCCAAAGGTGGAGTGATTAGATATCAAAATGATATCTAATACAAGAAGGCCATCCTGCCGACACGGGCGATGCCGGGTAGCCGCTTACAATGCGGGTTTGCCACCCCGGAGAACCCGATGAAGCCCTTTGGCACCCCCCGTTCCGACCACGCGCTGCGCGTGCTGCTGCTTGGCGCCGGCGAGCTGGGCAAGGAGGTGGCGATCGAGCTGCAGCGTTACGCGGTGGAGGTGATCGCGGTAGACCGCTACGCGAACGCGCCGGCGATGCAGCTGGCCCATCGCAGCCACGTGATCGACATGCTGGACGGCAAGGCGCTGCGCGCGGTGATCGAACAGGAACAGCCCGACCTGGTGGTGCCGGAGATCGAGGCCATCCATACGCCGACCCTGATCGAACTGGAAAAGGAGGGGCAGCGGGTGATCCCGACCGCCCGCGCGGCGTGGCTGACCATGGACCGCGAAGGCATCCGCAAGCTGGCCGCCGAGGAACTGGCATTGCCGACGTCGCCGTACCGCTTCTGCGACGACGAGGCACAGTACCGCGAGGCGGCGGCCGCGATCGGCTACCCGTTCGTGATCAAGCCGGTGATGAGCTCCTCCGGCAAGGGCCAGAGCGTGGTGCGCGGCGCCGACGCGCTGCAGCAGGCGTGGGATTACGCGCAGTCCGGCGGGCGCGCCGGCAAGGGGCGGGTGATCGTCGAGGGCTTCGTCGACTTCGACTACGAGATCACCATGCTGACCGTGCGGCACGTCGATGGCGTCAGCTTCTGCGCGCCGATCGGCCACCGCCAGGAAGAGGGCGACTATCGCGAGTCGTGGCAGCCGCAGCCGATGAGCGACGCCGCGCTGGCCGAGGCGCAGCGGCAGGCGGCCGCGGTCACCGGCGCGCTGGGCGGCTGGGGCGTGTTCGGCGTGGAGTTCTTCGTCAAGGGCGATGCGGTGATCTTCTCCGAGGTCAGCCCGCGGCCGCACGACACCGGCCTGGTCACCCTGATCTCGCAGGAGTTCTCCGAGTTCGCGCTGCATGCGCGGGCGATCCTCGGCCTGCCGATTCCGGTGATCCACCAGTACGGACCCTCGGCCTCGTGCGCGGTGCTGGTCGAGGGCGACGGCGCGGGGCCGCGCTACCACGGCGTGGCCGCGGCGCTGGCCGAGCCGGACACGCAGCTGCGCATCTTCGGCAAGCCCGAGGTGAAGGGCCGCCGACGCATGGCGGTGACGCTGGCGCGCGCCGGCACGCTGGAGGCAGCGGTGGGCAAGGCGGTGCGTGCGGCGGGTCATCTGCGCATCGAGTTGTGAGCGCGGGCGTCCGGGCAGCCTGATGCGATAGGCTTGGCGGTGGCGGTCACGGTCGTCGTCACCGGCATTCGATTGACGAAAGGAGAGAACGGATGGAATCCACCGGCTTTGCGCACTGGCTGATCGTGCTGGTCGAACTGGTCACGACGTTTGCCATGCTGATGCTGGCGCTGGCGGTGGTGGTGCTGGCGGTGACCTGGGTGGTTGACCGGAACCAGACCGGCAACGCGGTGCTGCGCAATTTCCCGGTGATCGGCCACTTCCGCTACTGGTTCCTGCACCTGGGCGAGTTCTTCCGCCAGTACCTGTATTCCAGCGACCGTGAGGAAATGCCGTTCAACCGCGCCCAGCGCACCTGGGTCTATCGCGCCGCGAAAAATGTCGACAACACCAACGCCTTCGGTTCCAGCCGCGACCTGCGTGGCGAGGGCGTGCCATTCTTCGTCAACGCGCCGTTTCCCGACCTGGGCGTGGATCACGTCGAGCCGGTGCCGGTGACGATTGGTCCGTACGCGCGTGAACCGTACAGTCATGCGGCGTTCTTCAACATCTCGGCGATGAGCTTTGGCGCGCTGTCGGCGCCGGCGGTGCGTGCGCTGTCGCGCGGCGCGGCCAAGGCCGGCATCTGGATGGACACCGGCGAGGGCGGTCTGGCGCCGTATCACCTCGAAGGCGGCTGCGACATCATCTTCGAGATCGGCACCGCCAAGTACGGCGTGCGCACGAGCGACGGCAAGCTCGACGACGGCAAGCTGCTGGCGATCTGCGCCCACCCGCAGGTGAAGATGGTCAGCATCAAGCTGGGCCAGGGCGCCAAGCCCGGCATGGGCGGCCTGCTGCCGGGCGCCAAGGTCACCGCCGAGATCGCGGCGATCCGCGGCATCCCGGTCGGCGAGGATTCGCAGAGCCCGAACCGCCATCTCGACATCGGCAACGTCGCGCAGCTGATGGATGCCATCGCGCACATCCGCGAGCTCACCGGCAAGCCGGTGGGTTTCAAGGCGGTGCTCGGCGGGGTGGATTGGATCGGTGAGCTGTGTGACGAAGTGCGCAAGCGCGGCATCGAGAGTGCGCCCGACTTCATCATCGTCGACGGTTCCGAGGGCGGTACCGGCGCCGCGCCGCAGACCCTGATGGAAGGCGTCGGCCTGCCGCTGCACGAGGCACTGCCGGCGCTGCTCGACATGCTGATCGTCAAGGGCCTGCGCGAGCGCATCAAGGTGGTCTGCTCGGGCAAGTGCATCACCGCCTACGACGTGGCGTGGGCGCTGTCGATCGGCGCGGATTTCGTCAACTCCGCGCGTGGCTTCATGCTGGCGCTGGGCTGCATCCAGTCGCTGCAGTGCAACCGCAACACCTGTCCCACGGGCATCACCACGCAGAACCCGAAACTGCAGCGCGGCCTGGTGGTCAGCGACAAGAGCGAGCGGGTGTTCCACTATGCGAAGAACGTGATGCACGAGGTCGGCATCATCGCGCACAGCTGCGGCGTCAGCGAGCCACGCCAGCTCAATCGCGGCCACTGCCGCGTGGTGGGTGACGACGGCCTGTCGATCCCGCTGGAGAAACTGTTTCCGTACCCGCAGCCGCAGGCGTCGGGGCTGGAGACCCGGTAGGGCACTGCCCGCCGCTGGTTTCGCATGGGGCGGCAGGCACGGCCTGCCCTACGGTATCGCGACCCAGCCCTCGGCTGTACGGATCTGCAGTGGCCTGAATCGCCGCTTGTAATCCATCTTCGGATGGCCGTCGATCCAGAAGCCCAGGTACAGCCATGGCAGGTTGCGGCGGCGGGTCAGTGCCACCTGCTGCAGGATCGCGTAGGTGCCCAGGCTGCGTGTGGTTTCGTCGGGGTCGTAGAAGGTGTAGACCGCTGACACGCCGTTGGGGCAGATATCGGTGACCGCCACCGCGAGCAGGCGTTCGCCCAGGCGCAACTCCATGAACAGGGTGGGGCTCCACGGTGCGGTGAGGAAGCGGCGGAAGTCGCTGGCCTCGGCATCGTCCATGCCGCCGCCGGCATGGCGGCTCTGCAGGTAGCGTTCGTACAGCGTGTGGCGCTCGCGGTTGTAGCCGGGGAGCGACTCGCTGAGCACGAGGTCGGCGTTGCGCTTCAGGCAGCGGCGCTGGGTGCGGTCCGGCCGGAAGTTCGCCACGTCGATGCGGCACGGCGTGCAGGCGTGGCACTGCGCGCAGTGAGGGAAGTACAGGTGGCCACCGGCGCGACGAAAGCCGCGTTCGAGCGCCGGGCCGTACAGTTTGTCGAGGTTCGGCGCGGCCGGGTCCAGCACCAGGTTCTGCGCCGTGCGGTCGGCGTAGTAGCCGCACGCGTGGGGCAGGGTCTGGAACAGACGGACTTGGTCGGAACGGCGCATTTCCCGATTCTATGCCCGCGCGGCGGGCGTCGCACCATCGGGTTCAGAGCACCCGCAAATAGCGCAGCATCGCCATGGCGAGTACGGCCAGCACCGCCAGCAGCACGATGCGGCGGGCGCGGGCCACCGTATGCGCGCGCCGGTCGGCCGGGGTGGGATTGCGTGCGGCGGCCAGCTCCTCGCCATGGCGGATCACCGGCTCGATGCCGATCTCGCGCAGCAGGGTGCGCGCCTTGGTGTAGTCGTCGGCGTGGGTGATCCACACCTGCGCCCAGCTGCCGCGGTCGTCCTGCCGCTGCGAATAGCTGAAACGCTGCCAGGTCGGCCGGTTGTAGTTGGACCGATTGGCCACGGTGGCCTCGATGCCGTGTTCGGCCATCAGGGCGACCACGGTATCGATGTTTTCCTGGCGGGGCGAGGTATAGATCTGGCGCATGGCTGCAGTTTACTCAGTCGCCGCGCACGCGGATCAGGCCTTCCTGGGCGGAGGAGGCGACCAGCCGGCCATCGCGACTGAAGATCTGCCCGCGCGCCAGGCCGCGACCGCCCTGTGCGGTGGGGCTGTCGAACGAATACAGCAGCCATTCGTCGACGCGGAACGAGCGGTGGAACCACAGCGCATGGTCGAGGCTGGCCATCTGCACGTTGTGGGTCATGTACGAGATGCCGTGCGGCAGCGTGGCGGTGCCGATCAGGTGGAAATCCGAAGCGTACGCGAGCAGCGCGCGATGCAGGATCGCCGCATCGTCGATCGGCGCGGTGAGCCGGAACCAGATGTGCTGGATCGGCGGGCGCTTGACCGGATGCAGCTCGTCGCGCGGCCACACCTGGCGGAACTCGAACGGGCCATCGATGCCGAGCCAGCGCTGCAGCTTCACCGGCAGTCGCGCCAGTTCGTCCGGCGGCAGCGGATGCAGCGGTTCGATGTCTTCCGGTGCCGGCACTTTCGGCATGCTGGTCTGGTGTTCCACGCCCGGCTCGGGCAGCTGGAACGAGATCGAGCCGTTCAGGATCGGCTGGCCATGCTGGATCGCCACCACCCGCCGCGAGGAAAACGTGCCGCCATCGCGGGTGCGCTCCACGCTGTACACGATCGGCGCCTCGATGTCGCCGGCGCGCAGGAAATAGGCGTGCAGCGAATGCGCTTCGCGCGACGGGTCGACGGTCTGCTGCGCCGCCGCCAGCGCCTGCCCCAGCACCTGGCCGCCGAACACGAAGCGGGTGCCGATGTCGCGGCTCTGGCCGCGGAACAGGTTGTCCTCCAGCCGTTCCAGCTGCAGCAGCTCGACAAGTTCGGCAACGTGGTCTTCGCTCATGGCGTGTCCTTGCAGGGGGCGCCAGTATAGCGGTGGCGGCGCCCGAACCCGTGGACAGGCGAGGAGGCGACGCCGGGTCATGCCCGGCGCCGCCGGCCGTACGGCAGGTGCAGGCCTGGCCGCTTACGATTGCGCTTCCGCCTCGCGCAGCTTCTGCGCGCACTCCTCGCAGCAGACTTCGACGGTGCGGCCGCCGATGGTGACCTTGATGGCGTTGCCATCGAGCGGGTAGTCGCAGGCGGCGCAGGTGGTCTCGTTCATGCTTGGTCTCCGGTGGATGCCCGGGATCGGGCAGGCACAGAAGACCACCGGCCGCCGACGGCGGCTGTCAGGATCTTTAGTGATTCACGACGAGCGCGACAGCGCGGCCTGGCGGAATGCCGTGGGCGTGCGGCCGTAGGCCTGGCGGAAGGCGGCACTGAAATGGCTGTGGCTGGAGAAGCCCAGGTCCTGCGCCAGCGCGGCGACGTCCTCGCAGTCGGCCACACGGTCCAGCGCGCGGGCCAGACGCAGGCGCAGGTGGTAGCGGTACAGCGGCATGCCTTCGACCTGCTGGAAGGCCTGGGTGAGGTAGACCGGCGAGCCGCCGACTTCCGCGGCGATATCCGCCAGCGCCCAGCGCCGGGTGAGGTCGCTGGCGAGCAGCAGTTTGGCCCGGTCCACCAGTCGTTGCCGCGCACGGGTCGCGCCGGGCGCATGGGTGGTGCGCGGGCCGAGGCTGCGGCACACCAGGGTCAGCGCCAGGCTCTCGGCCTCCAGCGGCTCGATGCCGCCGTTGCGCAGGCTGTGGCGCAGCAGCGCCACCAGCACCTGTGCGCGCTCGTCGATGCGCAGCGCCTGGTGGCGGAACACGGGCTGGTCGCGCCGCTGCAGCATCGCGACCGGCGCAAGCTCGCGCAGCAGCGGCTGCGACACCGACAGCGACAGGCAGGCATCGCCGCCGGCCGCCGGGTGGCTGACCTGATAACTCTCGCCGGCGTTGAAGAACAGCACGTGGTTGGCGTCAGCCACCGATTGCGTGCTGCCGACGTGGCGCAGGAACAGCCCGCGATACGGGAACACCAACTGGGTGGCGGCGGCGCATTCCTCGGCGCCGCGATGGCGGCAGGCGCCGCGGCAGCACACGTCGTGCACCGCGACGGTGGACGATTGCAGCAGCGGCTGGGCGTCGAACTCCGGCATGGCGGTGGGTCGAGGGAAGCTCGGCGCAGTCTAGCGCAGGCGCTGCAGGCCGCAGGCCGGGACGATGGCGTCCCATGGAAACATCGGGCCGGGATCGAGCTTGCGATGAACTTCGAGCGCGGAATCGTCGCTGGCCGGCATCAGCGCGGTGTCCAGATCCTCGTGCCCGGCGATCTGGCGCAGGTTCGGAAATTCGACACGCAACTGCGCCAGCAATGCACGCAGTGCGGCCAGCTGCGCTTCGGGGTAAGCCTCGTCCATCTGCTGGTGGCGCGAATCCCACCAGTGCGGATAGCGGCCCCGGTTGACCAGCTCGATGCCGATCGAGTTCGGGTTGTGGCCGCGCACGTGGTTTGCCACGCGGGTGCCGGGCACGTAGCGATACACCGCACCGTCGCGGTCGACGTAGTAGTGGCCGCTGTTGCCGGCGCCACTGGCGTGCAGCACCTTCTCGCCGTACTCGCGCGCCATCGCCAGGTCCGGCAGCTCGGTGCAGTGGATCACCACCAGTTCGACCGCGTCGACCGGGCGCTCGGGAAGGAGGTCGACGTAGGGCAGCGGCTGCTCGTGGATGCTCAGGCTCATGCGCGGCAGTTTCGCATGCGCCAAGGCCCAGCGGAAACGCCGCCTGTTACCATGCGCGCCTTGCTTCCAGCAGTTTCATGGAGACGCGCCATGCGCGGCCAGATCATTCTTTCGCACGGCTCGGACTCCAGTCCGGACGCCACCAAGGTCAGCGCGCTGGCCGCACTGGCCGAATCGCTGGGCTGGCGCACGCAGCGACCGGACTACCGCGCCGACGATGCACGCGGCTTTGCCGGATCGGTGGCGCCGCGGATCGCCCGCCTGCGCGCCACCATCGAGGCGCTGGGCGCGCCGCCGCTGCTGGTCGGCTCCAGCATGGGTGCGTTCGTTTCCGGCCTGGTCTCGCTGGACGTGCCGGTGGCCGGCTTGCTGTTGCTGGCCACGCCCAGCGAAATCCCCGGCTACGCACGCTCGTTCGACCTGCGTGCCGGCGTGCCCACGCTACTGATCCATGGCTGGCGCGATGAGGTCTGTCCGCTCGCCGGCGTGCATGCGTTCGTCGCGAAGCGCCGACTGCCGTTGCTGGTGCTGGACGACGACCATCGGCTGGGTGCCAGCATGGCGATGATCGACGCGCAGTTCCGCCATCTGCTCGACCAGCTGGCGACCGCCGCATGAACCACTACTTCGCCACCTGCCCGAAAGGCATGGAATACCTGCTGCGCGACGAACTGGTCGCGCTCGGTGCCAGCGACGTGCGCGAGGCGCTGGCCGGCGCGCATTTCTCCGGCACGCTGGAAACCGCCTACAAGGCCTGCCTGTGGTCGCGCCTGGCCAGCCGCATCCTGCTGCCGCTGGCCGAGTTCGACGCGGCCGACGACGAGGCGCTGTACCGCGGCGTGCAGGACATCGACTGGAGCCGGCATCTGGCCGCGCACGCCACCTTCGCGGTGGACGCCGGCACCGCGCTGAGCAAGCTGACCCACAGCCAGTTCATCGGCCTGCGCACCAAGGACGCGGTGGTCGACCAGTTCCGCCAGCGCGACGGTTCGCGCCCCGGCATCGACACCGACGAGCCGGACATCCGCATCAACGTCCGTGTGCGCCGTGACCGTGCCACGCTGTCGCTGGACCTGGCCGGCTCGCCGCTGCACCGGCGCGGCTGGCGCGAGGAGCAGGGCGAGGCGCCGCTGAAGGAAAACCTCGCCGCCGCGATGCTGCTGCGCGCACGCTGGCCGGAGGTGTATGCGGCCGGTGGCGCCTTGTTCGATCCGATGTGCGGCTCTGGCACCTTGCTGGTCGAGGGTGCACTGATGGCTGCCGACGTCGCCCCCGGTTTGCGTCGCGAATATTTCGGTTTCCTCGGCTGGCAGCAGCACGACATCGCGTTGTGGCGCGGCCTGCTGGACGAAGCGAAGCAGCGCGCCGAAGCGGGCCTGCGCGGCCTGCGCAGTGTGTTCTTCGGCAGCGACGCCGATCCGCGCATGGTTCAGACGGCCAAACGCAACGCGCAGGCCGCGGGCGTGGCCGGCTTCTTCACCCTGGACCGGCAGGACGTGAGCCACGCCGCACCGCCGCCGGGCGTCGGTTACGGCCTGGTCATCACCAATCCGCCGTACGGCGAGCGCCTCGGCGACCGCGCCGAGATGCCAAAGTTGTACCGCGCGCTGGGCGACACCCTGCGCCAGCGCTTCACCGGTTGGCGCGCCGCGGTGCTGGCCGGCGACGTGGAACTGGGCCGGGCGATGCAGCTGCACGCGGACAAACGCTACGCGCTGTACAACGGCGCACTGGAAACCGTGCTGCTGACCTTCGACCTGAAGCCGCGCGACGAGACACCGCGCGAACCCAGGCCGCTCTCGCCGGGCGCGCAGATGCTGAAGAACCGGCTGGAGAAGAACGTCAGGCACCTGCGCAAGCGGCTGGCGCGCGAAGACATCCATTGCTGGCGCGCCTATGACCAGGATCTGCCCGAGTATGCCGCCGCGATCGACGTCTACGGCGACACCGGCGGCGACGACCACCTGCACATCCAGGAATATCGCGCGCCGGCCGACATCCCCGCCGACGTGGCGCGATTGCGCCTGCGCGAGATCGCCCGCGTCGCTGGCGAGGTGCTGGGTGTGCCGCGTGAACGCATCGCGATCAAGACACGCGAGCGTGGCAAGGGCGGCTCCAAGTACGGTCAGCTCGACCAGCGCAACGAGTTCATCGAGGTGGAAGAGGGCGGCCTGAAGTTCCTGGTCAACCTCACCGACTACCTCGATACCGGCCTGTTTCTCGATCACCGGCTGGTGCGTGCGAAAGTGCGCGAGCTGGCCAATGGCAAGTGCTTCCTCAACCTGTTCGCCTACACCGCCACCGCCAGCGTGCACGCCGCGGCCGGCGGCGCGCTGGAAACCACTAGCGTGGACCTGTCGGCCACCTATCTGGAGTGGGCGTCGCGCAACCTGGCGCTGAACGGCTTTACCGGCACCGATCATCGGCTGATGCAGTTCGACGCGCTGGAATTCCTGCAGCGCGACCGCGGCCATTACGGGCTGATCTTCGTCGACCCGCCGACGTTCTCCAATTCCAAGCGCGCTGAGGATTTCGACGTGCAGCGAGACCACGTGAAGCTGCTGGAAGCCTGCAACGCACGGCTGACCCGCGACGGAGTGATCGTGTTCTCCAACAACTTCCGCCGCTTCAAGCTGGATCGCGAGGCGCTGGAACCGCACTTCGCGATCGAGGACTGGAGCGCGCCCAGCATCCCGTTCGACTTCGCTCGCCGCGCCGACATCCACGGCTGCTGGCTGCTGCGCCGGCGCCCGGCTGTGACGGGGATCAACCCCTGGGATACAGCACACATTAAAAAATGAACCCTTCAGTGCATATTAAGCGTGATCGGACGAGCATCCGTCCCGTACAACGGAGAACGATCATGACCCAACGTTTCAGTGGTGCAGGCAAGCTGGCAGCCATCGGTCTGGCGGTCGCGGCGGCGGTGGCGATGCCGTTGAGCGCTTCCGCGCACGATCATGATGGCTATCGTGGATGGCGTGGCGGCTACCACGGCGGTTACCACGGCTACGACGGTGGTCGTTACCATCACGGCGGCTACTGGAGCGGCGGACGCTGGATCGCCGGAGCCATCGTCACCGGTGCCGTGGCCGGCCTGGTCAGCGACGCGTTGCGTCCCGCACCGGTGTATTACGAGGCACCGGTGGTATACGGCCCGCCGCGGACGGTGATTTACGAGGACGCCCCGGTCGTGCGTCGCCGCGTGGTCGAGACCCGCACCGTGGTGTACGGCGACCCGTACCAGACGCGGTATGTCCGCGGATATGACGACGATGACGATTGATCCGGCGCGCCGGATCATCGCTGCGCAGAACGAAGAGCCCGGCATGTCCGGGCTCTTCGCGTGTTGAGGGTCGACAGCATCTCAGTGTGCAGGCAGGGCCGTCGGCAGCTCGACGCCGCTGCCGTGCCGTATCGCGTGTTCGCCGAGCTGTCTGAAGCGGGCCTTGTCGATCTTGCTCACCGACTCGATCGCGCATGGCGGCTGGTAGCGCGAGCGCACCGTTTCACCGACCTCGCCGCAGATGCGGCCCCGGTTGACGATGGCGTTAGACGGGTTGGGCCGGAATATAAGCCCGGGCGGCGGCGTGCCCAGTCGCGGGCAATCGTTCTGCAGCGTCACCAGGTAATGTTTCGGACCGGTGCGCACGATGGCGGTGCGTGCGTCGACGATGTACCACTCGTTGATCTGCGTGGTGTCGATGCAGTCCGCCGCCGGCAGCGGCGAGCGGACCGGCGCTGTCTCGGCGGCCTGCGCGGCACCGGTACCGGTACCGACGACGAGAGCGAGCAGCAGGGGGGGGAGGATCGTTTTCATGGGCGTTACCTCGTCCGTTCGGGTAATACGCATACCGTGATTCGGCCACGGGGCCATATGCCGGCCCGCACGGTCAGCGGCATGGGGAAGGCCGCTGCAAAGTATCTGCCATCTTCGTATCACAAGAAGTGAACGGTTGACCCGGCATGCTGGTGGATATGCTTTTGAACGATTCGCGCTGCGTGAACCTGCTTGTCGCGATCCCGCGGGCGACCGTGTCAGGGAGCTGGTCGTGACGACCTTGCCGTCGCCCACGCCAGCAAGCGTTGCCTTGCGATTCACGCAGGCGCGGCAACGGACGATAGAGCTGTGCGCCAGCCTCAGCGCCGAGGATCTGCAACTGCAGTCGATGCCCGACGCCAGTCCCGGCAAGTGGCATCTGGCGCATACCAGCTGGTTCTTCGAGCAGTTCGTGCTGGGCCGCGACCCGGCGTACCGGCCGCGCGATCCGGCCTGGCATTACCTGTTCAATTCCTACTACCAGTCGGTCGGGCCGATGCACGCACGGCCGCAGCGCGGGCTGCTGTCGCGGCCGTCGCTGGACGAGGTGTGGGATTACCGTCGCCGCATCGACGACGCGGTGGGCGAACTGCTCGGCCGTGCCGATGACGCGGAACTGCCCGGGCTGGTCGAGCTGGGCCTGCAGCACGAACAGCAACACCAGGAATTGCTGCTGACCGATATCAAGCACGCGCTCTGGTGCAACCCGCTGCAGCCGGCGTATCGCGCGCCGATCGCCGCGGCGACGGAGGCGAACGCGATGCCGCTGCATTTCGTCGCGGGCCGCGAGGGCATCGTCGAGATCGGCCACCGCGGCGAGGGCTTCGCGTTCGACAACGAGACGCCGCGCCACCGCGCCCTGCTGCAGCCGCACGCGCTGGCCAACCGGCTGGTGACCAACGCCGAATACCTGGCCTTCGTGCGCGAAGGCGGCTACCGCGAACCCGGCCTGTGGCTGTCCGACGGCTGGGCCACGCTGCAGCGCGAAGGTTGGCAGCATCCGCTGTACTGGCAGGACGACCTGGCCAGCGAATTCACCCTGGCCGGCGTGCGCGCGCTCGATCCGCACGAACCGGTCTGTCATCTCAGTTTTTACGAGGCCGAGGCGTTCGCGCGCTGGGCCGGCGCGCGGCTGCCCACCGAGGCGGAGTGGGAGTCGGCGGCGCAGGGCGTGGCGATCGACGGCAACCTGCAGGACACGCAGCGCTTCCAGCCGCGCGCGGCCGGCGCCGGCAGCGGTTTGCAGCAGCTTTACGGCGACGTGTGGGAGTGGACTGCCTCACCCTACGTCGGCTATCCGGGCTTCCGCCCGTTGCCCGGTTCGCTGGGCGAGTACAACGGCAAGTTCATGTGCGGGCAGTGGGTGTTGCGCGGCGGTTCCTGCGCCACGCCGCGCGATCACATCCGCGCCTCCTACCGCAATTTCTTTCCACCCCAGGCCCGGTGGCAATTCGCCGGGCTGCGACTGGGACAGGACCGATGAGCAGCGTGCAACCCTTTGGCCTCAGCGACGACGAGCGCCGTCCGCCGTCGAGCGATTTGCTGGAAGTCGTCCAGCGCGGCCTCGGCGCGAAACCGAAACGGCTGCCGTCGTGGCTGTTCTACGACGAGCGCGGCTCGGCCTTGTTCGAGCGCATCTGCGAGCAGCCGGAGTACTACCTCACGCGCTGCGAGATCGCGCTGATGGACGAGCACGCCGCCGACATTGCCGACGCGCTCGGCAGCGGCGTGCGGCTGGTCGAGTACGGCAGCGGCAATGCGCACAAGACCCACATGCTGCTGCAGCACCTGCACGAGCCGGTGGCCTACGTGCCGGTGGAGATTTCGCCGGAGCCGCTCAGGCAGAGTGTCGAGCGGCTGGCGACGGCGTTCCCGCAGCTGCCGCTGCAGCCGTTGTGCGCGGATTTCAGCAAGCCGCTGCGGCTGCCGATTCCGCCACGCGCGCCGCGGCGCACCGTGCTGTATTTCCCCGGCTCCACCATCGGCAATTTCGAGAACCGCGAGGCGGCCGTGCTGCTGCGCAAGATGCGCAACGAGATGGGCGATGCCGGCGGCATCCTGATCGGGGTGGACCTGAAGAAGGACCACGCGCTGATCGAGGCGGCCTACAACGACCGCGCCGGCGTCACTGCCGAATTCACCCTGAACATGTTGGCGCGGCTCAACCGCGAGATCGGCAGCAACTTCGAACTGTCGGCGTTCGCGCATCGCGCGCACTACAACCCGATGGCCGGGCGCATCGAGACGCACATCGTCAGCCGCCGCGAGCAGCAGGTGAAGGTGGGCCGCGCGAACGTGCCGTTCCACACCGACGAGACGATCCAGGTCGAATACAGCTGCAAGTATTCGCTGGAGGACTTCGCTGCGCTGGCCGCCCGCGCCGGGCTGGCCGTGCAGCGCGTGTGGACCGATTCGCAACGCATGTTCAGCGTGCAGTACCTGGTGCGTGCCGGCGCCGCGACGCGTTGAATGCAGCATTTGCGGCGGTGCCCTGCGACTTGCGGCAGCAAGGGCCGCATCGCACGGAAAGGAGGTCGTTGCCGGTTATGCCCTGCGACTGCGGCAAGAACTTGCCTGTTGACAGAGGCATGCCTCGAACCCGAGCGGCGCGGCATACTCACGACGCGCGAAGTTGGGGAACCGGTTTTCGACAGCTTGGTTCAGGCAGGGGCCATGCGCACGTGTTTGCCCATCGTTTTTCCAGCAATCAGTGATGAACTGAAATGGCCAAGCCAGTAAAGTTTGCCAAGATCATGTTTTGTTGCTTGATACTGGTGTTGCCTTATTCACTCCTCGCTCAAACCAGAAGTGACCAAGCCACATTGGAGTCACTTCACGGGTTCGTGCAGGAATTTTATGACTGATATGTTCCCGAGGCGTTGGGCGACAGCGTGGATCCGGCATGGAGCCTGGCTCTCAAGGCCAGGGGCTCGGTATTCAGTCATCAGCTGGCCAAGGCGCTCGAAGAGGACTCGGCTGCTCAGACCAGGGCGGAGGGGGAGATCGTGGGACTCGATTTTGATCCCTTTCTGAACAGTCAGGACCCCGGCCAGCATTACAAGGTGGGTCGGATCACGCAAAAGGGTGATAGCTACTGGGTCGATATTCATGACGCCTCGTCATCGGGATGGCTGCACGAGAAACCCGGCGTGATTGCCGAGGTGGTGCGAAAGAACGGGCAATGGCATTTTGTGAATTTCCACTATTCGAATGGCCGCGATTTGCTTGATGCGTTGAAAGAACTGAAGGCGAGTCGCGGAAAGCCGTCATCGCAGGCGATTCGGGGAGCCGCCGACGAAAGCCGGCTGGCAACGTGACCGGACTCGCCGGCGTCCGCTGGGTGGTCGCGCCAAACGAGGCTTCATGCCGGATTGAAATATGTCGATCCCGGCCAATTGGGGGTGGGGGTTCTTGACGTGACTATTCGAATTTTCGTCGCCACGCTGGTGGCGATTTTTGCGGGCGTGTCATGCGCCGCTCATGCCATTGACAAGAGCAAGGGAAAAGACATTGCAGAAAGCAAGCTGAAAGAGCTGGCTTCATCGAACTACTGTGCTGGCTTCCCTGTCGACGTATCGGCTTTACCGGCCCCTGTCGTGGAATCCCAGGGGGATGATCTGCTTGTCGATTACAAGGATGCCAAGCAAAACGTGTGGATCGTGGTTGTGGTGCATCCCGGTGGCTCGGCCGAGCTGAGTTGCACGGGAATCAAGGATTGACAAGGACGCGGTTGAAGTTCGTCTCTCTTGCGTCTTGGTGTGCTGGTTTCCAGCCGGCTTGCGACGCAGCGGATTCGACGCCTTCTCGCGTTGAGTGGTGGCCGGGCGGCGGGCAGCAGGTGCGGGGCGCGCGAACATGCGCGTTTCGCGCCGACGAGGCGATCCAGGTCGGATACAGCTGCAGGTATTCGCTGGAGGACTTCGCTGCGCTGGCCGCCCGCGCCGGGCTGGCCGTGCAGCGCGTGTGGACCGATTCGCAACGCATGTTCAGCGTGCAGTACCTGGTGCGCGCCGGCACGCTGGCGCGCTGACGCCACGGCGGCCTGTTGCCGGTTCTTCGTAGGGCGGGCACGGCCCGCCGGCTTTTGATTTCGTGGCACAACAGCGGCGGACAGTGTCCGCCCTACAAAGCCGGGAAGGCGTACGCCTTCAGTGGACGCCGTACAACGCCTTCACGTCGGCGGTCAGCGCCGCCTGGCTGTCGGCCCGTGAGTAGAACATGTGGCCGCCGGGGTAGTTCTTCACCTGCACGCGGGTTGGGTCGCCCATCGCCGGCATCTGGTCGACGATCAGCACCGAGGCCATGAACGGGCAGGACAGGTCGTCCCAGCCGTGCGCGATCAGCACGCGCAGGCCGGGATCGTTGGCGACCGCTTCGCGCAGTTGCGATACCGAACCCTTGTTCGCGTCCTCGTCCTCGTGCCACAGCTTGTTCACCTCGTAGCTGAGCGCGTTGTAGCGGCCGTCGTACTTCCAGCCGACCGTCTGGGTGACGAAGTTGACCATCGCCGTGGTGGTGGGCGCGATGATGCCGTTGAGGATCGGGTCGCCGGTCTGCTGGTGCGGCGCGTACGGGAACGGGTCCCAGGCGGTGACGTTGGAGTCGTAGCGGCTGCCCAGCTTGCCTTCGGCGCGGTATACCTCGCGCAGGTAGGCCTGGGTTTCGATGCGGCCGCCGGAGCGCTTCACGAACAGCGGATCGAGCCCGGTCAGCTCGGTGACCTTCTTCACCACGCGATCGGTGGCTTGCGGGTCGGAACGGCCGCGCATCAGATCGCTGGCGTATTCGCCGCGGGTGTATTCGACGATCGGCGCCATCGCCGCGGCGCTGAGCTTGTGCTCGCGTTCCAGGTGCGCGGCGGCGATCGAGGGCAGGGTGAGCATCCACGGTAGCGGCGAGACGTTCTCGTCGTGGTACGCCGCCGGGTCGAGGTAGGGCGACAGCAGCACCACGCCGTTCATCGCGACGCCGAGCCGCGTCTGCAGGTACTCGGTGATGCGCGGGCCACGGAAACCGCCGTAGCTCTCGCCGACCAGATACTTGCGTGAACCCATGCGGCCGTTCTTGACCAGCCAGTCGTAGACGATGCGCGACAGATACTTGATGTCGTTGTCGGTACTGTAGAACTGCTTGGTGGCTTCCTTGTCGTCGACCAGCGCGCGGCTGTAGCCGGTGCCGACCGGATCGATGAACACAAGGTCGGTGAAGCCCAGCCAGGTGCCGGGGTTGTCGTGCAGCGTGGCCGGGTCGGACGGGTTGTCGCCCTCGACGCCGAAGTTCACCTTCTTCGGTCCGATCGCACCGAGGTTGAGGTACACCGACGAGGCGCCCGGGCCGCCGTTCAGCGCGAACGTCACCGGGCGATCCTTGCCGGCCATGGTGTAGGCGGTGAACACCACTTCGCCGGTGGTCTTGCCCTTCTCGTCGCGCACCGGCAGCGCGCCGACGGTGACCGTGTACTTGAGCGTCCTGCCGTCCACCGTGGCCGATTGCGTCACGTGTGCATCGGCCGGCAGCGGCGGCAGCTGGAAGCCATCGCTGCCGGCCGACTCCGGTGCTGCCGGCTTGTGGGTGTCGGCGGCGAGCACCGGGGCAAGGCTGGACCCGGCCAGCACGAAGGCGGCCAGCAGGACGGAGGACAGGGACTTGCGCACGATGTTTCCTTGCGGACGAAAGCGGCCAGCTTAACCGGCGGCGCGGCGGCGGAAGTGTGCATAAAGGCATGGGTGGTGGCGCTCAGCGCCGCGCCGCCACCACGGGCTGCGGCCTGGCGAGCGGTGGCGCCACGCGTGCCATCCAGCGCTCGAATGCCAGCATGAAGCCCTGCAGCGACTGTGCGGTGGCCGGATCGGCCAGCGTGCCGTCGGTGTCGAAGCGGCTGGCCGCGCCTGCCACAAACAGGGTCGGTGCCGGCATGACCAGCGCGCCGCAAGTGTGCAGCACCTGGCGCAGCGAAGCCTGCGCCAGGCGCGTACCCCACGGGCCGCTGCTGGCGCCGAGCACGGCCATGGGTTTTTCCGGCAGCACATCGCCCGCAGGGCTTTCGCGCGACAGCCAGTCCAGCGCGTTCTTCAGCACGCCGGGGATGGCATGGTTGTACTCGGGCGTGGCGATGACCAGGCCGTCCGCGGCGGCGATCGCCGCGCGCAGCGCCTGCACGCCAGCGGGGCCGGCCGGGTCGTGCTGCTCCAGGTCTTCGTCGAACAGCGGCACGGCAGCCAGCGCGTCGTAGACGTCCAGTTGCAGCGTCGCCGGTGCCTGGGCCACGGCGGCCCGAAGCAGGCGGCGGTTCCAGGAATCGCGGCGCAGGCTGCCGGCAAGGCACAGCACGCGGCGGACGGGAGCGGCGTGGAAGGTGGTCATCTCGGTATCTCCGGTGAGCAAAGGGTCAGGGTTCGATCAGCAGCAGGAAGGCGCAGGCGACCAGCAGGACGCCCATCACGATGTCGACGCCGCGGCGCACCGCAGGGCGCACCAGCCAGCGGGCCAGCCATGCGCCCAGCGCGGCCCACAGCAGCAGGCACAGGGTGGGGATCAGCACGAACAGTCCGGCCAGCGGCAGGTAATCGCGCAGGCCGGTGGCCGGCATCGCCGCCAGCACGGTCAGCACGATCACCCAGCTTTTCGGGTTGAGGAACTGGAATCCGATCAGGCCCAGGGTGCCGGCCGGCAAGGCCGCCGACGTCGCGGCGGCGTGTCGCGGCGCGCTGCCGGCGATGCACAGCGATACTCCCAACCAAATCAGATACAGCGCGCCGATCGCACCGGTCCAGCGCCTCAGCGGCAGGTACGCCGCGAAAGCTGCGCCCACACCCAGCGCCGTCGCCGCGAGCAGCAGCAGGCCGCCGCACACGATGCCGGCGATCGCCGGCAGCGCGCCGCGCAGGCCGGTATGCCCTGCCGCGCGCAGCACCACCAGGTTGTTCGGGCCGGGCGTGATCGCGGCCACGCAGAGCAGGCCGCACGCGGCGAGCAACGGATCCATGGGGTTCCCTCATCGGCAATGGTCGAATGAAGTGCATTTTCGAGCGCATCGGTGGTCCGTGTCGCAAGGTTTATGGTCTAAAATTCCGACCATGAACGAATTGCCGTTGAATGCCCTGCGCGCGTTCGCCATGGTCTACGCGCATGGCGGCGTGCGCGCCGCCGCGCGCGAGCTGGGCATGGCGCACTCGTCGGTGAGCCGGCACCTGGGCGAGCTGGACCGCTGGCTGGGCGTGCCGCTGCTGCGTGCGGCGGCCGGGCGCGGCCCGCTGGTGTTCACCCCGCAGGGCGAGGCGCTGGGTCGCGCCACGCTGTCCGGCCTGCGCGAGATCGAACAGGCGGTGGCGGCGTTGCGCGAGACCCGCCCGGCGCACGCGGTGACCCTGTCCGCCTCGCCGTCGTTCGCGATCCGCTGGCTGCTGCCGCGGTTGCCCGCGCTGGAGAAGGCGCACCCGAAGATCGAGTTGTCGGTGCAGGTGGAGCAGCGGCTGGACGCGCTGGACGATGGCCGCATCGACCTGGCGATCCGCATGGGCAACGGACCGTGGCCGGGGCTGCATGCCGAGCCGCTGATGGACGACGCGCTGTACCCGGTGATGAGCCCGGCGCTGTGGCAGGCGTCCGGACGTCTGTCGAAGCCGGCGCAACTGGCCGGCCTGCGCCTGCTGCACGACCGCGACCCGCAGGCGGCGTGGGAACTATGGCGGCAGGCGCACGGGCCGGCCAAGCTTTCGCTGCAGGGCGGCGCGCGCTACACCTCGTCCGACCTGGTGCTGCGCGCGGCGATGCAGGGCCAGGGCGTGGCGCTGGCGCGGCACCGGCTGGCCGCGGACGACGTGGCGAACGGCAGCCTGCTGCGCCCGTTCGGCGACCTCGCCGTGGCGTTGGGGCCGTCGTACTGGATCGTGCGGCCGCCGGCAAAACCGCGCGCCGCGGTGGCCGCGGTGGTCGACTGGCTGCGCTGGCAGGCAGCCGGCGCCAGCGCGCGCTGATCAGCCGCGCGCCAGCGCACCCTCGACGAACTGCTGAAGCTGCGCCGCGTTGAGTGCGCCGGATTGCCGCGCGATCTCGCGACCCTGCCTGAACATGATCAGGGTAGGGATGCTGCGGATGCCGAAGCGCCCGGCCAGTTGCGGCTGCGCCTCGGTATCCAGCTTGGCCAGCCGCAGGCGTGGTTCGAACTTGCCCGCGGCCTGCACGAACACCGGCGCGAAGCCGACGCACGGCCCGCACCACGGCGCCCAGAAATCCACCAGCACCGGCAGGTCGCCGCGGCCGGCGATCGCGTCGAAATTCGCCGCGGTCAGCTCCACCGGATGCCCCTCGAACAGCGCCTGCTTGCAGCGGCCGCAGTTGGGGTGCTCGCCGAGGCGTTCGGCCGGCACGCGGTTCAGCGCGCCGCAGTGCGGGCAGGGGATGGCCAGCGGTGTACTCATGGCAGACTCCGGTAACGGGTCAGGCGCCAGGCGCCAACGCCGACAAGATGGCGGCGCCCGTTGCCGAAACCAAGCCGAGCCGACATGCCGCGACGTCCCGCCCCACCCGCTTCACGCTGGCCGCAGCGAAGCCTGCTTGCGCTGGGCATGCTGTGGGCCTTGCCAAACAGCGTGGCCGGCCTGCTGCTGGGTTTGGCCGGCGTGGCCTTCGGCGCGCGGCTGCGCTGGCAGCAGCGCGAACTGGCGCTGGTGGTGCGGCGCTGGCCGTGGGGCGGCGGGGCGTTGACCCTGGGCAACGTGATCGTGCACACCGGCGAGCGGCTGGACGTGCCGTGCTTCACCTATGCGCATCGCGCGGGCCGCTGCATCGAGCCGCCGGTGTCGCTGGCCGACCACGAACGTGCCCACGTTTACCAGTACATGCTGCTCGGTCCGCTGTTCCTGCCGCTGTACCTGCTGTGCGGCGGGGTCAGCGTGCGCAACCCGTTCGAGCGCGCGGCCGATCGCTACGCCCGCACGAGGCGCGGCTGGTGGCCGTGGTCGCGGGAAGGCTGCTGAGCCGCTTGCGCGTCAGGCTGCCGCGCGCGGCACGAAGCGCAGCGCCACCGAGTTCATGCAGTAACGCAAGCCGGTCGGTTGCGGGCCGTCCTCGAAGACGTGGCCGAGGTGGCTGTTGCAACCGGCGCAGCCGATCGCGATGCGGTCCATGCCGAACATGTTGTCGTGGCGCTCGATCACGTTGCGCTTCGCAATGGGCTGCCAGAAGCTGGGCCAGCCGGTGCCGGAGTCGAATTCGGTGGCCGCGTCGTACAGCGCGGTGGCGCAGGCCACGCAGCGGAACAGGCCGGGCACGGCGGGCCGTTCGTGCTCGCCGCTGAACGCGCGTTCGGTGCCGTCGTGACGCATGATCTCGTACGACGCCGGCGCCAGCCGCTGCCGCCATTGCGCGTCGCTCAGCACCAGCCGCGCCACCTTGCGCGCGCCGAGATCGTGGCCGGCATCGTCGAAGATTTCCAGCAGCACTTCGCCGGGTCGGCCGACCGGCGTGTTTGCCGCGGCGTGCAGGCGCGGCAGCAGCAGTCCGCCGCCGACGGCCAGCAGTGCGCCACCGCCGATTGCGGCACGCAAGAAGCGGCGGCGATCCATCGCGAGGGTTTCATCGATGCGGGACATGGCAACCTCCGTGGAACGGTGGGTGGTTCAGCCGAACGTGAACGCGTACGCCTGCACGCCCGGGTCGAGGAAGGTGATCTCGAACAGCCGCTCGCCGCTGCCGTGGGCCTGGCGTACCAGCTGGTACAGCCGCTGGCCGGTGATCGTGCCGTTGCCGTCGGCATCGGTGTCCATGCCGTGGTCGGCGCCGGGCGGCTTGCCGTCGATGGTGACGCGGTAGCGGATCGGCTTGCCGTCGCTGGCGGGACCGAGCACCAGGTGCAGGTCGCGGCCGCGGAAGCGGTAGACGATGGCGCCGCCGGCCCGGTCCAGCTGCGCGTTCTCGCCGTGCACGGTCCAGCGGCCGTCGAGCGACCACTGGTCCGCGGCGAGCGAGGAGGGTGCGTGATAGTCGTGTGCGTCGTCGTGCGCCACCCGGCCGCCGACGAAGTTCATCGCGCGGGCGTAGCCGACGTAGGTCTCCGGCGAACGGGTGGGATCGTTCGACGCCGCGGCTTCGACGCCGCGATGGTCGTCGCTGACGTAGCCGCCGGGCAGGTTCTTCTGGCCGGCCTCGACCAGCAGCTGGCGGATCACGTCCTCACTTTCCCGGTACTCGCCTTCGCCGAAGTGGTGATGGCGGATCTGTCCCTGCGCGTCGATGAAGTAGTGCGCTGGCCAGTACTCGTTGTTGAAGCCTTTCCAGATCGCGTAGTCGTTGTCCAGCGCGACGGGATAGTTGACGCCCAGATCCTTGATCGCCTTGGCGACGTTGGCCGGATTTTTCTCGAACGCGAACTCCGGTGCGTGCACGCCGATCACCACCAGGCCGTGGTCCTTGTACTTGTCGGCCCAGCCGCGCACGTAGGGCAGCGTGCGGATGCAGTTGATGCAGGAGTAGGTCCAGAAATCGACCAGCACCACCTTGCCGCGCAGCGACTCGGTGGTCAGCGGCGGGCTGTTCAGCCATTGCGTGGCGCCGGCCAGCGACGGGAACGTGCCTTCCACCGGCAGCGGCTCGCCGGCCTTCGGCGCCGGCTGCGGTGCCGGTGCCGGACGCACCGCGTTGATCAGCTTCTGCTCGATGCCGCCGGTGCTGGCCAGCGAGACGCGGGTGAGCAGGCCGGTATCCAGGCCCAGCGCGATTGCGGCTACGCCGCACAGCACCAGCACGCCGAGCGTGCGGCGCACCCATTCGCCGGCGCCGAGCGAGCGCTTCATCAGGGCGAACACCTTGCCGCCGATCAGCAGCGCCAGGCCCAGCGAGGTGGCCGCGCCGGCGGCGTAGGTCAGCAGCAGCAGCGTGGTCTGCACGCTGGCGCCATTCAGCGCCGCGCCGGTCAGCAGCAGGCCCAGGATCGGCCCCGCACACGGCGCCCACAGCAGGCCGGTGGCGACGCCGAGGCCGGTCGCGCCCCACACCGAATCGCCGTCGCCGGCCGAACGCTGCGACAGGCGATTGCCCAGCGCCACGAACGGGCGGGTGATCCATTCGGCCAGGTGGGTCGACAGCAGGGTCAGGCCGAGGAAGGCCAGCACCGCCATTGCCACCCAGCGGCCGTACTGGTTCGCGTGCACCGCCCAGCCGCCACCCAGCGCGGCCAGCGTGGCGACCGCGGCGAAGGTGATCGCCATGCCCAGCAGCATCGGGAAACCGTTGCGCATGAACGGCCGGTCGGAACGGGCGAACACGAACGGCAGCACTGGCAGGATGCACGGGCTGAGGATGGTCAGTACGCCGCCGAGGTAGGCGAGGATCAACACGAGCATGGTGGGCGTCCGTGGAAGGTTGTCTGGTTATTCGCCGGCGCGCCGACGGTGGTTACCTGCAGGTACGGGGTAACGCCGGGGCCGGATGCGGCGAATACTCCACAGGCGTTCCGCCGTGGAGCGAAGCATGTCGCAAGCCTTGACCGCCACCGTCTGCATGGGTCTAGATAGTGGACTTTCCCTGCGGAGGAGTCCCGCCCCGACCGTGTCAGCCGACGTCGCCACCGCGAACGACAGCGAAACGCCCGAGCGGCGCCGGGCGGCGTGGATGGCGGCTGCGCAGGCCGGCGACCGCCGCGCCTACGAGAGGCTGCTGGCCGATTCGGTGGCGCTGATCCGTGCCACCGCGCGGCGTCAGGGCGTGGCGCCGGACGGCCTGGACGACGTGGTGCAGGAGACCCTGATCACCGTGCACCGGGTGCGCCATACCTACGACCCGACCCGCTCGTACGATGCCTGGCTGACCGCGATCGCCAGCCGCCGCGCGATCGATGCGTTGCGCAGCCGCGGCCGTCGCGACAGCCGCGAGCTGCGCGACGACTATGCGCTCGACCGGCACCCGGATGCCGACGACGCCAGTGCCGCCACCGAGAGCGGGCAGCGCGCGCAACGGCTGCACGAGGCGATCGCCGAACTGCCGCCGGGCCAGCGCGAAGCGGTGGAACAGCTGGGCCTGCGCGAGCGTTCGCTCAGCGAGGCGGCCGAGCTGACCGGGCGCAACACCGGCGCGCTGAAAGTGAATCTGCACCGCGCGTTGAAGGCGCTGCGCGAACGTTTCCATGGAGAACCCTGACGTGATGTTCGAGCCGTCATCTCATGAGGCGCTGATCGACCGTCTCGGCACCGGGCTGGTGCCGGTGCGGCGTCTGCTACCGCCATGGCTGCGCACCGCCGGCTGGCTGCTGCTGGTGCTGGCGCTGGCGGTCGGGCTGCTGCTGCATTACGGCGCGGACCCGATGCTGCGGCGCTGGGCCGCCACGCCGGACCTGGCCTGGGCCGGCATCGGCGCAGTGATCACCACGATCAGCGCGGCGTGGGCCGCGTTCGCGCTGGGCGTGCCGGGGCGCCCAGCGGTGTGGGCATGGCTGCCGTTGCCCGGCGCCTTGCTGTGGATCGGTGCCAGTGGCCTCGGCTGCCTGCGCACGTGGATCGCGCCGGGGACGCAGCTTGCCGGCATGCATCAGACCGCCGACTGCCTGCTCTTCATCATCGGCTTCTCGGTGCCGCTGTCCGCGCTGCTGATCCTGCTGCTGCGCCGCGCCTGCCCGCTGCGGCCGGTGCTTACCGCCGTGCTGATCGGGCTGGCCAGCGCGGCCGCCTCGGCCAGCCTGCTGGAGATCTGCCACGCCTACGATTCGGCCGCCACCGATCTACTGACGCATGCGCTGGCCGTCGTCGCGGTGGTGGGTATCAATGCCGCGATGGGCGGGCGGCTGTTGTCGAAAGCCTGAGGTCGCGCCCTACGTCGTTCCGGTGAGAGGTCGCCACGCAGTTGCCGTGGCGGGGTGAAACGCGGATCAGTCGCGGAAGTTGTCGAACTGCAGCGGCAGTTCGACGTCCGACTTGCGCAGCACCGCCATTGCCGCCTGCAGGTCATCGCGCTTCTTGCCGCTGACGCGCAGCTTGTCGCCGTTGATCTGCGCCTCGACCTTGAGCTTGGCCGCCTTCAGTTCGGCCACCAGTTTCTTGGCGATCGGCTGCTCGATGCCCTGCTTCACGGTGATCTTCTGGCGCGAGCCGCCCAGGTTGGTTTCCGGATCGCCCGCATCGAGCGCGCGGATGTCGATCTTCCGCGCGGTCAGCCGGCCGCGCAGGATGTCCAGCATTTGCTGCAGCTGGAATTCGCTGGGTGCGCTCTGGGTGATCACGCCATCGTCCAGCACGTATTTCGCGTCCACGCCCTTGAAGTCGAAGCGCGTGGTCAGTTCGCGGTTGGCCTGGTCGATCGCATTGGTCAGTTCGTGCTTGTCGACTTCGGAGATCACGTCAAAGGAAGGCATGGCGGCGGCTCGCTGGGAACAGGGACAAAGTGTAAGCGATGCGGCTGGGCGATAATGCGCGACCTGTGGCGGCGCGAGGATGCCGGTTCGTGAAAGTGGACGTGTTGATCATCGGCGCCGGCGCCGCGGGCCTGATGTGCGCGATCGCCGCCGGCCAGCGTGGCCGCCGCGTGCTGGTGGTCGACCACGCCAACAAGGTCGGCAAGAAAATCCTGATGTCCGGCGGCGGGCGTTGCAACTTCACCAACATGGGCGCGACGCCGGCGAACTACCTGTCGGCCAACCCGCATTTTGCCAAGTCCGCGCTGGCGCGCTACACGCCGTGGGATTTCATCGCGCTGGTCGAGAAGCACCGCATCGCCTACCACGAGAAGGAACTGGGCCAGCTGTTCTGTGACGACTCGTCGAAGCAGATCGTGCGCATGCTGCTGGACGAATGTGTCGCCGCTGGCGTCACGGTGGAGGCGAGCTGCGGCGTGCAGCACGTGCGCAAGACGCCGGAAGGCTTCGCCGTACACACCGCGCGCGGCGAAGTGCACGCTGAATCGCTGGTGGTCGCCAGCGGCGGCCTGTCGATCCCCAGCATGGGCGCCAGCGACTTCGGCTACGAACTGGCGCGGCAGTTCGGCCACGCCGTGCTGCCCACGCGCGCAGGCCTGGTGCCGCTGACCCTGAGCGGCAAGCACCAGGAGCACTACCAGGATCTTGCCGGCGTGGCGCTGCCCGTGGTGGAGACGCGGGTCGGCAAGCAGGGTTTCCGCGCCGGCCTGCTGTTCACCCATCGCGGGATCAGTGGCCCGGCGATCCTGCAGATTTCCTCATACTGGCAGCCGGGCGACGACCTGCGCATCGACCTGCTGCCGGATCTCGACATCGGTGCGTACCTGGTCGAACAACGCACGGCGCGGCCGCTGGCGGAGCTGAAGACCGTGCTCGGCGAGGTGCTGCCGAAGCGCCTGGCGCAACGCCTGTGCGAGCAATGGTTCGACCATCGGCCAATGCGCCAGTACCGCGAGGCCGAACTGGTGCAGTTCGGCGCGCAGCTCAACGCGTGGCCGATCACCGCCAGCGGCACCGAAGGCTACCGCACCGCCGAAGTCACCCTGGGCGGTGTCGATACCGACGGACTCTCCTCCAGCACCATGCAATCGAAGCGGGTGCCGGGGCTGTACTTCATTGGCGAGGTGGTCGACGTCACCGGCTGGCTCGGCGGCTACAACTTCCAGTGGGCGTGGGCTTCGGGGCAGGCGGCGGGGCAGGTGGCCTGAGGCTCACCGCGCACGGTGGATTTCGCATGGATTGAATATCCCGCGTGCTTCACTGGGTGCCGGTTTCGGCATGAGGACACCTGCATGAAAGTCGGGTTCATCGGTCTCGGTGCGATGGGCAGCGCGATGGCCAGCAACCTGCTGGCGGTCGGCCACACGTTGACGGTGTGGAACCGTTCCGTCGCGGCCACCGAGCCGCTGGCCTCGCTGGGTGCCCGGGTCGCGCGCAGCGCCGACCGCGCTGCGCAGGGTGAGGTGCTGTGCAGCATGCTGGCGAACGACCAGGCGGTGCGCGAGGTGTTCCTCGATGGCGGCCTGCTCGATGCGATGGATCGCGGCACCGTGCACGTCAACCACGCCACCATCTCGGTGGCGCTGGCGCAGGAACTGGCCGCGGAACACGCGAAGCGTGGGCTGGAGTACGTCGCCGCGCCGGTGTTCGGCCGTCCGGACATGGCCGCCGCGGCGACATTGAATATCGTCGTGGCGGGCAAGCCCGCCGCCATCGAACGCGTGCGGCCGCTGCTGGAGGCGATGGGCAGCAGGCTGTGGCCGTTGGGCGAGGCGCCGGAGCGCGCGAACGTGGCGAAGATCGCCGGCAACTTCATGCTGGCGGCGGCGATCGAAAGCATGGCCGAAGCCACCGCGCTGACCCGCGCCCACGGCGTCAGCGCGGCGGACTTTCTCGACGTGATGACGAGTACCCTGTTCGCCGCGCCGGCCTATCAGGGCTACGGCAAGTTGATCGCCGAGCAGCGCTTCAAGCCGGCCGGGTTCGCCTTGCCGCTGGGTTACAAGGACGTGGGGCTGGCGCTGTCCGCGGCGGAGGCGCAGCGCGTGCCGCTGCCGTTCGCCGGCGTGCTGCGCGACGCCATGCTGGAGGCGCTGGCCGCCGGCGATGCGGAGCTGGACTGGTCGGCGCTGGCGCTGGTCGCTGCGCGCCGGGCGCATCTGGACGAGCGCGACTAGCCGGTGCGGCGCGTTACGGCGTCCACGCCAGTGCGCCGTCGATCACCGTGTGGCTGCGCCCGCCGACCCAGATCGCGTTGCCGTCGATGTGCACGATCAGTTGCGCGTCGTGGCCGATCTCGCGACCCTGGCTGACCTTGTAGCCGCGGGCCAGCGCGCCGTGAGGTTCGGCGTGCACGATATACGCGGCGATCAGTCCGTTGGCGGCGCCGGAAGCGGGGTCCTCGACGATGCCGACACCGGACGGAAACGCGCGCACCACCAGCCGGTAGCCGGGGTGGCTGCTTCTCGCGAACGCGCACAGCCCCATGCTGTCGCTGGCCCGGGCCAATGCGGCGATCGCCGCGTGGTCAGGTTGCCACGCACGCAGGCTCGCTTCGTCCGCCACCTCGGCCAGCCACCAGCGGCGGCCGCCGTCGACCAGCGCCGGCGGCAGCGCACCCAGCTCGATGCCGGCCAGCGTGGCTGCCAGCAGCGGGTGGGCGTCGCGGCCGGTGTCCAGTACGCGTTCACCGGGTGATTGCAGCAGCAGCTCGCGCCCGGCGCCGCTGCCCTCGACGCGGATCGGCAGCACGCCGGCACCGCATTCCTGCCACAGCAGGCCGTCACGCGGTTTCGCCAGGCCGCATTCGAGCACCGCATGCGCGCTGCCGATGCTGGGGTGGCCGGCGAACGGGATTTCCTTGTGCGGGGTGAAGATGCGCACGCGGTAACTGGCTTTCGGGCCGGTTGGCGGCAGCAGGAAGGTGGTCTCGACCAGCGCCGTCCAGCGCGCGAAGCGCTGCATCGCCTCGGTGTCCCAGTCATCCGCGCCGAGCACCACGCCGAGGTGGTTGCCACCGCCCTGCGTGGCGGGGAAGACGTCCAGGTGCAGGTAGCGAAGCGAAGTCATGGCATGCGTCGGGCGACCGTCGTGGCCGCGTAAGGCGGCGAATGATAGCTGCCTGCCACGGCTGCCGGCAGTGATCTTTCGGAATATGGCGTGACGGAAGGTGCATGAGCCGGAAAGAAAGTCGACAAGTCGCGGCAGCGGCCCCAAGATGTGTGCTTTTGTTGCCGGACGTGGAACCGCCCATGCTGATCACCCTGGCCATCATCGCCATCACTTGTATTGTCTCGTTCATGGCGCTCAAGAATGGCCGTCTGCTGAACGACCTGATCCTGTGGCCGCCGGCGATCGCCCGCCAGCGCGAATACCATCGCCTGGTGACCTATGGCCTGGTGCATGCGGACTTCGGCCACCTGCTGTTCAACATGGTCACGCTGTTCTTCTTCGGCCGGGTGATGGAGGGCTTCTTCGCCTCGCGGCTGGGTCCGTTCGGCTTCGCGCTGTTCTACATCGGCGGCCTGGTGGTCTCGATCCTGCCGACCTACCTGAAGAACCGCAACAACCCGAACTACCGCAGCCTTGGAGCCTCCGGCGCGGTGTCGGCGGTGCTGTTCGCCTTCATCCTGCTGGCGCCGTGGTCGCGCATCATCGTGCTGGTGATCCCGATGCCGGCGATTGTCTACGCGGTGCTGTACACCGGTTATTCGATCTACATGGACCGGCGCGGGCAGGGCAACGTCAACCACAGCGCGCACCTGTGGGGTGCGGCATACGGCGTGGTCTTCACCCTGCTGGTGGAGCCGCGGGTGCTGCCGCATTTCCTCGATGCGCTGATGCGGCCCAGCTTCTGATGATGCACGTTTCCTGCGCTGCGTAATGCCTGCCACGGCCGGGGCGTGCATACTGGTGATGGTTCCACCGCCCACCGCAGGAGAACGCACGCATGGCCATGCCCCGCAAGTCGGCCGCGAGGACATCCGCGGCAAAGAAAGCCACCGCCAGCAAGACGCCCGCCGCGAAAACGGCTGCGAAGAAGTCCACTCCGCGCAAGGCGGCGGTGAAGAAGGTTGCCGCGAAGAAGGTCGCGACAAGGAAAACGGCGATGCGGAAACCCGCGGCCGGCAAGCTGACGGTGAAGAAGGCAACGAAGAAGCCGGTGGCGAAGAAGACTGCGACAGGCAAGGTGTTCGCGAAGAAGGTGTCCGCGAAAAAGCCGGTGGCGAAACAGGCCCCGGCCAGGCAGGTCGCAGCGGGAAAGCCGGTCACCAAGCAGCCGGCGGTCCGGTCCGTGGCCCCCTCCGTCGTTGCTGCGAAAAAACCGGCCTCACGCGAACGTCCGCCGGAGCCGGTGCCGACCCGGTACCTCAGCCAGGAAGACGCCGTGGCGAAGATCCAGGCCCTGCTGGAAGCCAAGCGGGGCGGGTGAGGCGGGAATCAGGTCGGCCGGATGCCCAGCCTGACTCGGTCGGGATCGGGCAACGCCGGCGGCATGCGTACCGGCATCCAGCGAAGCGAGCAGGGCCGACGCAAGGGCTGATCGCCGCCGCTCCAGTGGCCGCTTCCACGATGCGAAGCGAGGCAGGACGGCAAGACATGGCTGGCGGCTAAACGCCGGCAGGCGGCGCGGCGAAACTCAGTGCGTGTTCAAGCAACCCGGCCTAACGTGAAACTGCTACTCCCACTCGGGGACGGATCATGAAACGCCTGCTGGCCATTGTTGTCCTGATCGTCGCTGCCGCGATGCTGTCAGGCTGTTATTACGATCCGGGCTACAGCTATGTACGTGGCTCCGGCTACAGCGGCGATGCCTACTATGGCGACGGCGGCAACGCCTACTACGTGGCGCCGGGTTACTACGACGGCTATTACGGCGGTTACTACGGCTGCTGCTATGCACCTGGCGTGAGCGTGGGCGTCAGCAGCACGTGGTACGGCGGCTCGCGCTACCGGCACGACGACTATCGCTACCGCGACCATCGCGATTATCGCGGCCATGCCGGCCAGTGGCAGGGCCATCGCGACGGCCACGGTGATTATCGTGACGGCAACCGGCAGCGGCGTGGTGGCCACCGCGACCGTGATGATCGCGACGATCGCCGCTGAGGCTTGAGGCACCATCGGGGGATGCCCGGATTCGTGCCGCCACGCATACGCATTCCTAGGCTCATCGCCGTCGCGGCGGTGGGCCTTTTGCTGGGTGCCTGCGGCAGCCTGCGCTACTACGCGCAGGCAGTGCACGGGCAGGGCGAGCTGGTCGTGCACCGGCGTGCGATAAGCCAGCTGCTGCGCGATCCGGCCACCGACCCGCAACTCGCCGCGCGGCTGCAGCAGGCGCAGCGGGCACGCCGCTTCGCCTCGCAGCAGCTGGCCCTGCCGGACAACCGCAGCTACACCGGTTATGTCGCGCTGGATCGGCCCTACGTGGTGTGGAACGTATTCGCCACGCCGCGCTACTCGGTGCAGGCCGTGCCGCAGTGCTTCCCGGTCAGCGGCTGCGTCGCCTATCGCGGCTGGTTCAGGGAAGCCGATGCGGAGGCCGATGCGGCGCGGCTGCGCGCGCGTGGCGATGATGTCTGGATCGGCGGCGTGCCGGCGTATTCCACGCTGGGCTGGTTCGCCGATCCGATCCTGTCGAGCATGCTGCGCTGGGATGACGACGAACTGGACGGCACGATCTTCCACGAGCTGGCGCACCAGCGGATATACGTGAAGGGCGACACCGCGTTCAATGAATCCTTCGCGACCTTCGTGCAGACCGAGGGCCTGCGCGAATGGCGCCAGTCGCGTGGCCTGCCGCCGCCGGACGGGCGTGCGCGGGCAATGGACGAGGGCTTCACCCGCCTGGTGCTGGACCTGCGTACGCGCCTGGCGAGCCTGTATGCCAGCGGCGCCGACGCAGCGGCGATGGAGGCGGGCAAGCAGGGCGAGATCGCGGCGTTCCGCGTCCGCTATGCGCAGTGGCGCGAGCGCGACTGGCCGGGCGACCACCGCCACGACGCCTGGGTGGCACAGCCGATCAACAATGCGCGGCTGCTGCCGTTCGGCCTGTACGAGCGGTGGACGCCGGCATTCGCCGTGCTGTTCCAGCGAGCTGGGCGCCACTGGCCGGCGTTCTACGCCAGCGTGCGCGAACTGGCGCGCGAGCCGGAGGCGCAGCGCGAGCAGGCGCTGCAGGCGTTGGGCGGTGCGCGGCCGGCCGAAGCACCGGCCGGGCCGTGAGCGGGCTGCCTTCAACCGCCGCTTTTGCGCCCGGCCATGTGCCGCAGGTAGGCCAGCACGGCGTCGAGGTCGGCGTCGGACAGCGCGTGCGTGTCGAACCCCTGCATCTTCGCCTGCGGCCATCGCCGCAGCGACTGCGGGTTGCGGATGAACGCGCGCAGCAGGTCGGCGCGCAGGTATTCGGTGGGATTGTGCGGGAGGTTCAGGTCGGGGCCGAGCCGTGCGTCGCCCTGGCCGTTGAGCGTGTGGCAGGCGAAGCAGGTGTGCTGGAATACCGCGAAACCCCGCCGCACTTCGCTGTCCGGCGGCAGCGAGGAAGCGGGCAGGATCGCCGGGAAGCGTTCGGCCACGTCGGCCAGCTTGCGGATGCTGGCCAGCTGGTACGGCCACTGTTCCGGGCCGACGCCGGCGGCCTGCGGCCGCGTCCACACCACATAGAACGGCCCGGCGCGGCCATGCCCGGGCAAGGCAGGCCACGGCCGCGCTGCCTCCTCGATCGCCAGCCAGGCTTCGCTGCCTTGCGTGTTCAGCAGCAGCGCGGCGGGTATCTCGGCGGCAAAGCCATCGCCGGCGACGAACTGCAGGTGATCGCCGGGATGGATGCCTTCGAGCAGCGCGGCCAGCGGCACCGCGCGGAAGTGCATCGTGCGCCGGAACGCCACGTCGCCGGGCACGCTGATGGTGCGCGCGTCGCCGCGCTTGAGCAGGGTTTCGCTGTGGTAGGTGACGACGCCGTGACCGAGATCCACCTTCAGCTCGGCGGCCGTCGCGGGCAGGGCCAGGCACAGTGCGAGCAGGTACGCGGCGAGCAGCTTCATGGTCGATCCCTGCAGAGGTAAAGAAATTGTAGACGGCGGATGCGCGAATCGTCGCGTCCGTCCGTGGCGGCCAGCCTGTCGGAAAGCTGAACAAACATCGTCATACAGGTTGAACTCATCTGCTGCCGGCCACACTAAGCACGTGTATCGCCGTGATGGCGACAGGAAGTGGCGCAATGCATCGCGTCACTGAGGGGCCGGCATTTCCTCCCCTGGATGCCGCCTGACAAACCCCATCAGTCCTCCCCTGGCTGATGGGGTTTTTTTTGTGCGGAACAAGCGGCGCGGTTCGCGTGGATAATGGCCATACCGCTCCATTCCCCGGCTCCCGATGATCATCGATTCGCTGCTCGACACCGACCTGTACAAGTTCTCGATGATGCAGGTGGTGCTGCACCAGTACCCGGCCGCCCAGGTCGAGTACCGCTTCAAGTGCCGCACGCCCGGCATCGACCTGGTGCCGTACATCGACGAGATCCGCACCGAGCTGAAAGCCCTGTGCCAGCTTCGCTTCGCGCCGGACGAGCTCGACTACCTGCGCACGTGGCGCTTCATCAAGAGCGATTTCGTGGATTTCCTGGGGCTGTTCCAGCTCAACGAGAAGTACGTGGAGATCGCACCGGCCGCGGCAGGCAACGGCGAGATCGAGATCCGCATCTGCGGGCCGTGGCTGCACACCATCCTGTTCGAGGTGCCGCTGCTGGCGATCATCAACGAGGTGTACTTCCGCAACACCAGCGGTGGCCTCGACCTTGCCGAGGGGCGCCGGCGGCTGCTGGCGAAGATCGAACTGCTGCGTGACACGCCGGACTACGCCGGCTGCAAGATCGCCGACTACGGCACGCGCCGGCGCTACTCGCGGGTATGGCAGGAAAAGGTGGTGACCCTGCTGCGCGAGGGGCTGGGCGAGCAACTGGCCGGCACCAGCAACGTGTGGCTGGCGCGCAAGCTCGACCTGACCCCACTGGGTACGCTGGCGCACGAATACCTGCAGGCGCACCAGGCGCTGGGACCGCGCCTGCGCGACTCGCAGGTGGCCGCGCTGGAGGCGTGGGCGAAGGAATATCGCGGCGACCTCGGCATCGCGTTGTCGGACGTGTACGGGCTGGAGGCGTTCCTGCGCGATTTCGACATGTACTTCTGCAAGCTGTTCGACGGCACCCGCCACGATTCCGGCGACCCGTTCGCCTGGGGCGAGAAGGTGCTGGCACATTACGGCGCGAACCGCGTCGATCCGCGCAGCAAGGTACTGGTGTTCAGCGACGGTCTGGACATCCCGCGGGTGATGCAGCTGTATGCGCACTTCCGCGGCCGCTGCCAGCTCGCGTTCGGCGTGGGCACCAACCTCACCAACGATGTGGGGCCCGCGCCTCTCAACATCGTGATCAAGATGATCCGCTGCAACGGCCAGCCGGTGGCCAAGCTCAGCGATTCGCCGGGCAAGAACATGTGCGAGGACGAGGCCTACGTGGCGTATCTGCGGAAGGTGTTCGACATCCCTGCCACGCAGGAGTAAGCGTGCATCCTCAGAACGCCGGCAGCACGGCGCCGTGGTACTTCTGCTCGATGAACGCCTTGATCTCGGGACTGTTCAGAACCCTGGCCAGTTTCTGCACGCGCGGGTCGTTCTGGTTGTCGGGGCGGCCGACCAGGTAGTTCACGTAGGGCGAGTCCTTGTCCTCGATCAGCAGCGCGTCTTTGGTGGGGTTCAGCCCGGCGGCCAGCGCGTAGTTGGTGTTGATCAGCGCCAGGTCCACCTCGTCCAGCGTGCGCGGCAGCATCGCCGCCTCCAGTTCGCGGAACTTCAGGTGTTTCGGGTTCGCGATGATGTCCTTCAGCGTGGCCATCTGGTCGGTCGGGTCCTTCAGCGTGATCAGGCCGTGCTTCGCCAGCAGCAACAGCGCGCGACTGTTGTTGCTGGGATCGTTCGGCAGCGTCACGCTGGCACCGTCGGGCAGCTGGTCGATGCTCCTGTATTTGTGCGAGTACGCGCCGAACGGCTCGATGTGCACGCCGGTGATGATGGTCAGGCGGGTGCCGCGTTCGCGGTTGAACGCGTCCAGATAGGGCTTGGTCTGGAAGTAGTTCAGGTCGATGGCCTTCTCGGCTACCTGGGTGTTCGGCTGCACGTAGTCGGCGAACACCTTGATCTGCAGCTCCACGCCTTCCTTAGCCAGCAGCGGCTTGGCCTGCTTGAGGATTTCCGCGTGCGGCACGGCGGTGGCGGCCACGGTGAGGACATTGTCGTTCTGCTTGCCGGGGCTGGAGCAGCCGGCCAGCAACAGCAGGGTCAGGGTGAGCGAAGCAAGCAGCAGTCTCATGGCAGATTCACTTGTGCGGTGCACCATGATAAGCCGTCTATACTGCCAAACACAAACGCGTGGCACGCGAGGCTTCCGGCGCGTCACGACTTCGGCGCGGCATAGCCAGCCAGCAGGAGCAGGGCCAGGATCGCGGCGACGGCGGCGAGCAGCAGATTCATGGCGGCGACTCTCGTGGGCGGCCGATGAAAGTAGGCCTCCGATGCCGCCAGACGCAAATGACCAGATCAGCGTTGCTTATAACGCATCACGATGTGGTCGCCGATCATCTGCAACAGCTGCACCAGCACGATCAGCAGCACCACGGTGACCAGCATGTAATCGGACTTGTAGCTGAGGTAGCCGTAGCGGTAGGCCAGGTCGCCCAGGCCGCCGGAGCCGATCGCGCCGCCCATCGCGGTGTAGCCGACCAGCGCGATCGCTGTGACCGTGATGCCGGCGAACAGGCCGCCGCGGGCTTCCGGCAGCAATACGTGGCGAACGATTTGCCACAGGCTGGCGCCCATCGCCTGGCTGGCCTCGATCACGCCCTGCTGCACCTCGCGCAGCGCGGTCTCCACCAGCCGCGCGAAGAACGGCGCGGCGCCGATCACCAGTGGCGGGATCGCGCCGCGGATGCCCAGCTTGGTGCCGACCAGGGCGTAGGTGACCGGCATCAGCACGATCATCAGGATGATGAACGGCACCGAGCGCAGGATGTTCACCAGCAGCGAGGTCACCGCATAGAGCTTCGGCATCGGCCGCAGCTGGCCCTTGCCGGTCAGATACAGCAGCACCCCCAGCGGCAGGCCGATCAGCAAGGTGAGGGCGAGCGAGCCGCCCAGCATCAAAAGAGTGTCGATGCAGGCACGGCCGATCTCGGCCCAGTCGTCGATGTTCGGAAAGAGTCTTGGCAGCGGGTTCATCGGTGCAACTCCTCGATCTCGATGCCGGCCTCGCGCAGCATGGCCAGCGCGGCGTCCACCCGTTCGCCCTGCATCGCCAGGGTGAGCTGGCCGTAGGGCAGGTCCTTGATGCGGTCGATGCGGCCGGCGAGGATGTTGAACTCCACGCCGGTCTCGCGCGCCACCTGGCTCAGCGACGGCGTCAGCGTCGCATCACCGCGGAAGCTCAGGCGCAGGATGCGCCCGGGCACCTGGGCGAATGGCGCCAGTTCGCTGGCCGCTTCCTCGGGCAAGGCCTCGTTGACGAAACGCTTGGTGGTGGAGTGCTGCGGATGCAGGAACACGTCGGCTACTGCGCCACGCTCCACGATTACGCCGGCGTCGAGCACGGCCACGCGATCGCACACGCGGCGCACCACGTCCATCTCGTGGGTGATCAGCACGATGGTGAGTTTAAGCTCGCGGTTGATCTCCGCCAGCAGCTCCAGCACCGAGGCGGTGGTCTGCGGGTCGAGCGCACTGGTGGCCTCGTCGCACAGCAGGATGGACGGCCGGTTGGCCAGCGCGCGGGCGATGCCGACGCGTTGCTTCTGGCCACCGGAAAGCTGAGACGGGTACTTGCCGGCGTGTGCGCTCAAGCCCACCCGCGCCAGCAACTCATCGACCCGCGCGCGGATGACGCCGGCGTCGCGTTCGCCGGCCAGCCGCAGCGGAAACGCCACGTTGTCCGCCACCGTCTGCGAGGCGAGCAGGTTGAAGTGCTGGAAGATCATGCCGATCCGGCGCCGCTGCGCGCGTAGCGCCGGTTCGGCCAGCGCGGTCATCTCGGTGTCGCCCACGAAGATGCGTCCGCCGCTGGGGCGTTCGAGCAGGTTGATCAGCCGTATAAGCGTCGATTTGCCGGCACCGGACAGTCCGATGATGCCGAACACCTCGCCGTCGGCGATGTCGAGGCTGAACGGCTGCAGCGCGGGAATGTCCCTGCCGTCGACGCGGTAGGACTTGTGCACATCGACGAAGCGGATCACGGCGGGGAAGTGGCCTGCGGGCGGGTGGGCCATTCTATGCCACGGGCAGCGGCGGCGATGGCGTATGCTGACGGATTGATCCATCAAGATGGAGTGCGGCCATGTCCAGCGTCTACGATTTCACCGTCCGCGATATCGACGGCAACCCGCGCTCGCTCGCCGAATGGCGCGGCAAGACCCTGCTGATCGTCAACGTCGCCTCCAAATGCGGTTTCACGCCGCAATACCAGGGGCTGGAAACACTGTGGCAGGACCAGCGCGACAAGGGCCTGGTGGTGCTGGGTTTTCCGTGCGACCAGTTCGGCCACCAGGAACCCGGCGACGAGGCCGAGATCCGGACCTTCTGCAGCACCCAGTACGACGTGACCTTTCCGATGTTCGCCAAGCTCGAGGTGAACGGCGAGCACGCCGATCCGCTGTACAAGTGGCTGAAGAGCGAAGGCAAGGGCATCCTCGGCAGCGAGTCGATCAAGTGGAACTTCACCAAGTTCCTGGTCGATGCGGACGGCCAGGTGGTGAAGCGCTATGCCTCCACCGACACGCCGGAGAAGATCGGCAAGGACACGCGGGCGCGGCTGGGCGGCTGAGCTGCCGTCCACGCCGGCAACTGGCAGCGCCTGGCGCGGCAATCCCGACGCAGCCTGCCGGCGGTTTGCTCGCTTCTGGTAACCTACGCGGTTCGTGTCGGCACCTGGCCGGCGGACTTGAACCTATTCGCGAGAACCTCATGCAGATTGCCCAGAACTCCGTTGCCGCCTTCCATTACACGCTGACCGACGACGCGGGCCAGGTCATCGACAGCTCCGAGGGCCGCGAGCCGTTGACCTACCTGCATGGCAGCGGCCATATCGTGCCGGGCCTGGAAAAGCAGATGGAAGGCCGCGTGGTCGGCGACAAGTTCACCGCCGACGTGGCACCGGAGGAGGGCTATGGCGTCCATCACGCCGAACTTATGCAGGAAGTGCCGCGCGCGGCGTTTCAGGGCGTCGACGACATCCAGCCCGGCATGCAGTTCCAGGGCCACGGCCCGGAAGGCCAGATCAACGTCACCGTGACCAAGATCGAGAACGACGTGGTCTTCATCGACGCCAACCACCCGCTGGCCGGCAAGACCCTGCACTTCGCCATCGAGGTGACCGATGTGCGCGACGCCACCGCGGAAGAGCTGGAGCACGGCCACGTGCACGGTGCCGGCGGTCATCACCACTGAGCACCGGCGCGGCCTGGCCGCGATCCGCTGATACGCGAAGGCCCGGTGCTTGCACCGGGCCTTCGTCGTTCGTGGGCCGACTCAATACCAGTCGAGCAGCGACACGCCCAGTCCCAGATAGGTGGCATTGTGGTTGTAGTCGATCAGGCTTTCGCCGTAGCCCTTGAACACCTCCATGTAGCCGCGCAGGTTGCCGGCCACCGGGAAGCTCCAGCTGAAGCGCGCCGAGCCGTGGCTGTCGCTGCCGCCACGCAGGGAATGGCGCAGCAGCATGCCGAATTCCTGGCCGCGCCATTCATGCACGATCTGCATCTCGCCGCGGCCCATGTAGTTGCTGATGTCGGGGTTGTTGTCGTCGCGGCGCGCCTCCGGGACGCGCCACCACGGGCGCAGCATCACGGTCCAGCCGTCGCGCTCGAAGCCGATGTTGGCGATCACCCGGTTCCAGCTGCGCGACAGCGGATTGCTGCGGCCGTTGGACTGGTGGTTGAAGCCGATGCCGAGCATCCGCCCGTCCCAGCCAAGCAACTGGTAGTGGGTGTCGAACACCAGCATCGCCTCGGGTTCGTAATTGGTTTCGCGGAACGGCCGCGACGCCTTGGCGTTGTACACCTGCCAGCGCGAGGACTGGGTATAGCCCACCCACAGGTCGCCGGCGTCGCCGAATACGCCCTGCCACAGCTTGGACTTCAGGCTGAGCTGGAACTTCATCTCGGCATTGTCCAGCTGCTCCCCCGGGCCTGGCACGGTGTTGTCCGGGTTCGGGCTGTGCGGCCGGTTGTTCTGGTTGCTGGTGGCGAATATGGGCAGCACGAACACTGGCTTGTAGCCGCGGATGTTGAAGGTGCCGAGCTTGCTTTCCGGCGACAGCTCCCAGCGGCTGTCGAGCAGGGACAGCGGGGCGGCCACCTCGCGGTTGGTTTCCGCGTCGGTGCCGGACGCCTTCTGGCGGTCGCGGCTGAAGATGCCTGGCGTCGCGGTGGCCTGGTCCACCCGTTTCTGCGCGATCGGCAGGTTGACCCGGCCGGTCGCATGGTCGTAGCAGGCCAGCCGCTGGGCGTCGCTTTCGATCGCGGTACAGGCGCGGATGTCGGTGGGGTCAGGGTTCTGTGCATGCGCGGCGGCGGTCAGGGTGCCGGCGAACAAGGCCAGAAGGACAGCCGCGGTCGAACGTTTCATGAAGGAAAGTTCCTGGCAGATCAGCGGAGCAGTCTAGCGGAGTGGCGATGGACCACGATGACCTGCACATGAAAACGCCGGCCGCGTGTGCGGCCGACGTCTGCGGCACGCGGACTTATTTGCCGGCGACCCAGCGTTCGTACTCGCTCTTGCTGATGTGGCCGTCACGGTTGTGGTCGGCGTAGAGGAAGTCATTGGCGAGCAGTGGATAGGCCGAAGCCTGCTCTTCGCTGATGTACTTCCCGCCGCCGGACAACTGCTCGAAAGCGGGTGCCGGGCCGGCCGGCGGAGGTGGCGGCATGCTCGAATGCACGACCAGTTCGCCGGCCGGCGTGTTCATGGTGGCGGTGTCGGACTGGCCGGTGGGTGAGGCTGTCGCCGGCATGCCCGGTGTAGTCGGCGTCGCTGGCGTCGGTGGCGTCGGTGGAACGGGCGGCACCGGTGTCATGCCCGTGGGCGGCGGTGGGGGTGGCGGCGGTACGTCCTGCGCGATCAGGCTGCCGGCGAACAGCAGCGTTGCGGCGGCGAGGGCGGTCAGCAATGGCTTGCGGGATTTCATCATCGGTACTCCATGCCAGAATGATCGGTGAGCTTGTGCGGATGCCCGCACTCCATCGGGCGGGAGTTCCGTCCGGCCCAATTCGGGTTTCACGCTAGCAGGGACTTTGTAAATGTCGGCTCAAAATCCGGGTCACGAGGGCGTGAAGACAGGCTGCCGTTGGGCGCCGCTTCAGGTGCTGGCCGCGTGTTGAGCCTGGCGCAGGCGCGGGCTCTGCAATTGTCGGCGCAGGGCCTGCTGCAGCCGCCGCGGCGAAGGGCCCGGCGCGACGAGGTGGTGGCGGCAGTCGGGCGCATGCGCCTGCTGCAGATCGATACCATCCACGTGGTGGCGCGCAGCCCCTACCTGGTGCTGCACTCGCGCCTGGGCGATTACCCCGCGGTCTGGCTGGACGAGGCGCTGGCGCAGGGGCGGCTGGCCGAGTGCTGGGCGCACGAGGCGTGCTTCGTCAGTGCCGCCGATATCGCCTGGCACCGTGGCGGGCACGACCATCGTACGCACCACTGGGCACATCGGAACGCGGCGCGGATGCATCGCGAACAACGCGCCGACATGGATGCGCTGCTGCAGGCGATCCGCGTTTCCGGTCCCGTGCGGGCGGCGGATTTCGCGCGCAGGGACACCGCCAGCAAGCCGGGCTGGTGGGAATGGAAGCCGGAGAAGCGCTGGCTGGAGGCGTGGTTCGCGCTGGGCGAGCTGATGGTGGCGCGGCGCGACAACTTCCAGCGCGTTTACGATCTGGCCGAAAACGTGCTGGCCCGGCTCGACCCGCCATTCGATCCCGCCGCCGCACCTTCGGCGGCAGAGCGGCGTCGGCGTTTCATCGTCGACAGCGTGCGCGCGCTGGGGGTGACGCAGGCGGCCTGGATCGCCGACTACTTCCGCCTGAAGCCGAAGGTCAGCGATCGCGAACTGCTGCCGCTGGTGGCCAGCGGCGAGCTGCTGGCTGTGCCGGTGCAGGGCTGGCGCACGCCCGGCTACGTACACCGCGATCACGCCGACGCGCTGGACAAGGCGCTGGCCGGGCGCCTGCGCGCTACCCGTACCGTGCTGCTGTCGCCGTTCGACCCGCTGGTGTGGGATCGGGTGCGCCTGCTGGCGATGTTCGATTTCGAGTACACCCTCGAGTGCTACACGCCGGCGCCGAAGCGCCGCTACGGCTACTTCGTGCTGCCGATCCTGCATCGGGGCCGGTTGGTCGGCCGGCTCGATGCGAAAGCCCATCGCGGCACCGGCGTGTTCGAGGTCAAGGCCCTGTTCCTGGAACCCGAGGTGTCACCGGAGTCGGCACTGGCGCAGGCGGTGGCCGGGGCCATTGCCGAGACCGCCCGCTGGCACGGCACCCCGGAGATCCAGCTGGGGCGCGTCCAGCCGGTGGCGCTGGCGCGGTTGTTGCGCGCAGCCTGGCGAGATGCCGGCTAGCCGGCGCCTTCGGGACTCGCCCTCGTCATTGACGGATCTACGGTGTGCTGCTGGCCGGCGCCGGATTCGCCGCGCACGACTTGCCGTGCAGGGCCTCGCGCAGCTGGTTGGCCAGCGAGTTGCAGCGTGCCGCCAGCTGCGGCCGGATCTCCGGGTTCTTCGCGTCGCGCAGCAGGCTGCTGCGCATCGCCTCGTAGCGGGACTGCAGCTGGTCCGGCGGGAAGATCGCCGCCGCGCGGTGGCAGGCCAGGTAGCTGGAGAGGTAGTCGTCGCAGGCGGCGATGCCGGTGTTTTCGGACAGCTCGGGCTCGGCGGCGGGCCTGCTGCGGGTGCTCGCGGCACGCTCCCGATGGGTGGGGCTGCTGGCGGCTTTCGTGGTGGAGGCGGGCGGGGCTGTCGTGGTGGAGGTGGCCGTGGTCCGAGTGCTCTGGGGATGCTGCGCACAACCGGCCAGCAGCAGGAGACCTCCGAACGCGCTGATCAGGGTCAGGCGGGACAGGGCAGGCATCATGACTCTCCTCAAGGTGACGACCGTGCCGGTCGGGCGGCCGGTGGATACTGATCCGGGGCTGGCCGCCACTAGACCGCGCCTGAGGTCAAGAAAATCTGAATTTACCGCCGAATCGGCAAAAGACGCAGAATTCACTCCATTCCGTTCAGCCCCGATGTGCCGTTATGATCCGCCCACTGTGTTTGCCGGGGTCAGCAGAGTTTGTGGCCCGATGCAGCCGATCCGCGATCTGCCTCATCGTTCACCCCTGGGTTGTTTCCTTGCACACCAGTCAAGTCGGCCGGTCGCCCATGGTGGCCGCGTCCATAAACCCGTGGAGTGATTAACATGTCTGATCGTCAGATGGGTACCGTCAAGTGGTTCAACGACGCCAAGGGCTTTGGTTTCATTGCCCGCGACAATGGCCCGGACGTTTTCGTGCATTTCCGCGCCATTACTGGCGGCGGCTTCAAGAGCCTGCAGGAAGGCCAGCAGGTCTCGTTCAAGGTGGTGCAGGGCCAGAAGGGCCTGCAGGCCGAGGAAGTCACCCCGGCCTGAGTGTCGCGTTTGCAGGGGAAAACCGGGCAGCCATGCCCGGTTTTTTCCTGCCCGGATAATGTCCGCGACAGCCTGCTTGACAAATCACTCACGAGCTGAAAATCCGTTATGCTTGGGCCACTGCGTCTGCTTGGCTACGTGAGTGCCCGGTAGGGATTTCCTGAATCCGACTGTTGCACCGGACCCTGCATGCTCAGTAAACCGTCGGCCCGTTGGGGCCGGTTTGTCTCAGCGTCTGGATAGGATCGGAGTGAGTCATGTCGGATCGTGAAGTAGGTACAGTGAAGTGGTTCAACGACGCCAAGGGTTTCGGTTTCATCAGCCGTGAAAATGGCCCTGACGTATTCGTGCATTTCCGCGCCATCACTGGTTCGGGTTTCAAGAGCCTGCAAGAAGGCCAGAAGGTCAGCTTCAAGGTCGTCGACGGCCAGAAGGGCCTGCAGGCCGAAGACGTCACCCCCGTCTGATCGTGGTGGCGGAATCCGCTTGAGGAGGCCGGCGCAAGCCGGCCTCTTTTTTGTAGTGGCGAAGGCAATTCGCTAGCCTGTCGGGATGTCCGAGCATTCCATCGAAAACATGCCTGCAGCGGCCGAGCCGCTGGCAATTCCGGTAACTGCCGCCGATGGCACCCGCTATGAATTGCTGGCCGTGCTGCCCACCGGTGCCTGGCAGTGTTTGCTGTACTGGCTTCCGGCGATGGGCATACCGGCCCGGCATTACCTGCCACTGGCCCAGGCCCTGGCGGCGCGGGGCATCGCGGTGGTGTTGCACGAGTGGCGCGGCATCGGCTCCAGCGAGCGGCGCGCCGCTCGCGGCAGCAACTGGGGTTATCGCGAACTGCTGCAGGATGACCTGCCTGCCGGTCTGGCGGCGGTGCATCAACACTGGCCGCAGGCGCGCCGCTGGCTGGGCGGGCACAGCCTGGGCGGCCAGCTCGGCCTGCTCTACGCCAGCGGGCACCCGCACGACTTCGCCGGCCTGCTGCTGGTCGCCAGTGGTGCGCCGTACTGGCGCCGCTTTCGGCATGGCTGGCTGATCGGGGTGGCCTATGCACTGGCTCCGCTACTGGCAGGCCTGGTGGGTTACCTGCCCGGGCGGCGGATCGGTTTTGGCGGCAACGAGGCGCGCGGGGTGATCACCGACTGGGCACGCAGCGGGCGCACTGGCCGCTACGCGGCAGCCGGGATGGCCCGGGACTTCGAGCGGCAACTGGCCGCGCTGCAACTGCCGCTGCTGGCGCTGTGCCTGCAGCAGGACTGGCTGGGCCCGCCGGCGTCGCTGGAGTGGCTGCTGGGCAAGCTCGGCCCGGGCGAGCGCCGCGTGGCCGTGATCATGCGGGAGGACATGGACGGGCTGCCGGCCGATCACTTCGGCTGGATGAAGACGCCGGCGCCGGTAGCCTCGCGCATCGCCGACTGGCTGGCTGCGGCGGACGCAGCGTTCGCCGCGCGCGACGGCTCGACAGGTTGATTCTCCGCGAGCTCGCCAGCATGTCGATGTGTCCAATCCGCCGGATGTCCCCATGAAACTGTTCGATCCCTTCACCCAACGCAGCCTGACCTTGCGCAACCGCTTCGTGGTGTCGCCGATGTGCGAGTACTCGGCCACTGACGGCGTGCCCAACGACTGGCACATGGTGCACCTGGGCAGTCGCGCGGTCGGCGGCGCCGCGCTGGTGATCGCCGAGGCTTCGGCGGTCTCCGCACAGGGCCGCATCTCGCCGCAGGACACCGGCCTGTGGAACCAGGCCCAGCAGGACGCGTGGCAGCCGATCACCCGCTTCATCAAGACGCATGGCGCGATCGCCGGCGTGCAACTGGCGCATGCCGGGCGCAAGGCCAGCACGCTGCGGCCGTGGGACGGGCATGGCCCGGTGCCGGCCGGGCAGGGCGACTGGCTTACCGTGGCGCCGTCGGCGCTGCCGTTCGATGCCGGCTGGCCGGCGCCGCAAGCGCTGGACGAAGCCGGCATCCAGGCGGTGATCGCGGACTTCCGCGCCGCCGCGCAGCGAGCGCTGGCAGCCGGCTTCGAATTGATCGAAGTGCATGCGGCGCATGGCTACCTGCTGCACCAGTTCCTGTCGCCGCTGAGCAACCGGCGCGATGATCGCTACGGCGGCAGCTTCGAAAACCGCACCCGCCTGGTGCGCGAGGTGATCGTCGCCGTACGCGAAGTGTGGCCGGCCGAACTGCCGCTATGGCTGCGCCTCTCGGCCACCGACTGGGCGGACGAAGGCGGCTGGGACATCGGCCAGAGCATCGAACTGGCGCGCCAGGTGAAACCGTTGGGCGTGGACCTGATCGATGTCTCCAGCGGCGGCCTGCTGCCGCACGCGAAGATCCCGCTGGCGCCGGGCTACCAGGTGCCGTTCGCGGCGCAGATCCGGCGCGAGGCGGGTGTCGCCACCGGCGCGGTGGGCCTGATCACCGGCGCGGAGCAGGCCGCGCAGATCGTCGCCAACGGCGATGCCGACGTGGTGCTGATCGCCCGCGAGAGCCTGCGCGACCCGTACTTCCCGCGCCGTGCGGCGCAGCAGCTGGGTGCGAAGATCGACGCGCCGGTGCAATATCAACGAGCCTGGTGAGGAGCGCGCGATGGAAGCCACCCCGATGCTGATTGCCGATGCCCGCGTGCACGATCTGGGCGACGGCTTCATGGTGCGCCGCATGCTGCCGGTGTTGCAGGCGCGCCACGTCGGCCCGTTCGTGTTCTTCGATCACATCGGGCCGGCCACGTTCGCCGCCGGCAAGGGCATGGACGTGCGGCCGCATCCGCACATCGGCCTGGCCACGGTGACCTGGCTGTTCGACGGCGTGATCCGCCATCGCGACAGCCTCGGCAGCCTGGCCGATATCCACCCCGGCGCAGTGAACTGGATGACTTCCGGTCACGGCATCACCCATTCCGAACGCACGCCGCCGGAGGCGCGCCAGGGCGGCCAGTTGCTGCACGGCATCCAGGTCTGGGTGGCATTGCCGCAAGCCGATGCCGAGGTGGATCCGGAGTTCCATCACCACGACCGTGCTGCGCTGCCGAAGATCCGCCAGCCCGGCATGGAGGCCGTGTTGATTGCCGGCACGGCCTACGGCGAGCGCTCACCGGTGAAGGTGTTCGCGCCGATGTTCTTCCTGGAAGTGCAACTGGCCGCGGGCGCCGAACTGGCCTTCCCGCCGGAGCACGACGAGCGCGGTGTGCATGTCGTCGAGGGTGCCGTCCGCTGGGGCGAACTGGAGGTCCGTGCGCAACAGATGGCGGTGCAGGCAGGTCCCGCCGCGCCGCCGCTGCGCGCGCAGGAAGCGAGCCGCCTGATGCTGTTCGGCGGTGCGCCGCTGGATGGCGAACGGCACCTGTGGTGGAACTTCGTGGCCAGCACGCGCGAGCGCATCGAGCAGGCCAAGGCCGACTGGCGCGAGGGGCGCTTCCCGAATGTGCCCGGCGATGACAAGGAATTCATCCCGCTGCCGGAGTAGGCGCACGCGGATTGCCTTGCTTCGTAGGGCGGACCCTGTCCGCCGCTCTCGGCTTCAACAAGGCAAAGGCCCGCGGCAGTGCCCGCCCTGCAGCGCGCACGGATCGGTTGAGTGGCAGAATCGGCGCATCCCGTCGCGGAGTCGAAACATGTCCGGCTACAGCAGCTTCGCCGAGTTCTATCCGTTCTACCTCAGCGAGCACGGCAACCGCATTTGCCGCCGGATGCACTTCATCGGCAGCACGCTGGTGCTGGCGATGATCGTGCTGGCCCTGGCGAGCGGCCAGTTGCGCTGGCTGTGGCTGGCGCCGGTGTTCGGTTACGGCTTTGCCTGGATCGGCCACTTCGGGTTCGAGAAGAATCGCCCGGCCACGTTCAAGCACCCGCTGTACAGCCTGATGGGCGACTGGGTGATGTACGGCCAGATGCTGCGCGGCAAGATCCGCTTTTGACGATTTTCTCCCTCCCCTGCAGGCAGGGGAGGGCCGGGGTGGGGTCGCTTTTCGCCTCAGCGATACTGCTGGTGGCAGCTCTTGCAGGTTTCGCCGACCGGCTTGACCGCCGCGGCCAGCGCCTCGCAGGTAGCCGGTGCTGCCTGCACCGCCTGCTGCAGGCGGTTCTGCAACTGGCTGGCGTCGTCGGTGAAGGCCTTTTCGTCGATGCCGAACACCGGGGTAATGTCCGTGGCGGTGGACTGCAGGCGGGCCAGGTGGTGCTGCACCTTGGCCGGGTCGCACTGCTTCGCCTTGATCGCGTTCTTCAATTCGCCCATGTGGTAGCCCATGGTTTCCATCACGGCCTTCGGCATCGGGTTGCGCGCGGCCAGCGCATTCATCACGTTGGCGGTGCCGATCACGCCGATCACCAGGCCGAGCAGGATCATCAGAGCTACGCGCATTGCCACGATTCCAAGGATGAAGAGTCCGCAAGGATAGCTTGTGCAGACGCGTCGCAGCCACGCGGGCGCGATAAAATGGCGGATACGCAGCAGCAAGGCAGACCTGTGACACACGCGGATATGACCCCGGACACCAGTGGCGACGCCATGCGCGAGGCGACCTTTCCGGCCGAACGCTTTGCCGGCGTCGAGCGCCTGTACGGCAGCGGCAGCGTGGCGACGCTGTCGCGCGCGCATGTCTGCGTGATCGGCATCGGTGGCGTCGGTTCGTGGGCGGTCGAAGCACTGGCGCGCAGCGGCGTGGGCCGGCTTACCCTGATCGACGCGGACGAGGTCTGCGTGTCCAACACCAACCGCCAGCTGCATGCGCTGGATGGTGAGTACGGCAAGTCGAAGGTGGGCGTGATGGCGGCGCGGGCGCACGCGATCAACCCGACGATCCGGCTGGAGGCGGTCGAGCGTTTCCTCACCCCGTCCACCCTGGACGAACTGCTTGATCGCGGTTACGACCTGGTGCTGGATGCCTGCGACGCGTTCCGGGTGAAGCTCGAAACCATCGCCTGGTGCCGCCGGCGCAAGCTGCCGATCGTCAGCGTGGGCTCGGCCGGCGGACGCACCGACCCCACCCAGATCCGCGTGCGCGACCTGTCGCGCACCGAGCACGACGCGATGTTCAGCCTGATCCGCAAGAAGCTCCGCACCGACTTCAACTTTCCGCGCAACCCGGATCGCTACTTCGGCGTGTCAGCCGTCTATTCGCTGCAGAACGTGCAGTATCCGCAGCCTGACGGCACCGTCTGCGGCACCCGCCCGCCCGGCGGCGACGCGTTGAACCTGGCCTGCGGTGGTGGCCTCGGTGCGGCCACCCACGTCACCGGCGCGTTTGCGTTCGCGGCGGTAGGCAAGGTGCTGGAGAAGCTGTTGGCTTCCCCGTAGGAGCCCACCGGTGGGCTCCTACTAGGGGGCGATCACCAGCCCATGTAATGCCCGCCGTTGATCGCCAGGTTGGCGCCGGTGATCCAGGCGGCCTGGTCGCCGGTGAAGAACGCCACCGCGTGGGCGATCTCGTCCGGCCGGCCGAGGCGGCCCACCGGGATTTGCGCCACGATCTTCTCGCGCACTTCCTCCGGCACTGCCATCACCATGTCGGTGCCGACGTAGCCGGGCGAGACGGTATTCACGGTGATGCCGAACTTCGCGTTCTCCTGCGCCAGCGAGATGGTGAAGCCGTGCATGCCGGCCTTCGCCGCGGCGTAGTTGGCCTGGCCGTACTGGCCCTTCTGGCCGTTGATCGAACTGATCTGCACGATGCGGCCCCACTTGCGCGCGCGCATGCCCTCGATCACCGGACGGGTGACGTTGAAGCAGGCGTTCAAGTTGGTGTTGATCACGTCCGTCCACTGCTGGTAGTTCATCTTGTGGAAGGTGGTGTCACGGGTGATACCGGCATTGTTGACCAGGATGTCGACCGCCCCGCACTTTTCTTCCAGGGCGCGGATCATCGCCTCGCAGGCGACCGGATCGGAGACGTCGCCGGACACCATGCACACCTCGATGCCGTCCGCCGCCATCGCCTTGCGCCAGGCTTCGGCCTTGCCCGGGTCACGATAATTGGTGGCCACCCGGTGCCCCTGTCCGGCGAGGTAGCGGATGATCGCGCTGCCGATGCCGCCGGTGCCGCCTGTGACCAATGCCGTGCGCTGAGTCATGTCCTTGAATCTCCTGTGCAGGTGTAGCGGAGGGCTGTCTGTCGTACCGGATCATGGCGGCGACATGTTTCAGCCATGGCCGCGGGGCGCCGATGCGTTTTGCATTTATAGCGTTTCAGGCGAAGGAGTGATCGCTGCAATGCGGCAATTGCGCCGGATCGAAGTTCGCCAGCGCCTGCGCCAGCAGGTCGCGGGCATCCGCCGCCGCGGCCGGCGCCGGTACCCGCAGGAACGCCAGCGCCCGCCGCAGCGCCGGCAGCGGGTCGGCCGGGTCGACGGGGAAGGCCTGTTCGGACTTCGACAGCTTGCGTCCCTCGCCATCCAGCACCAGCGGCAGGTGGCGATACGCCGGCGTGCGCAGCCCCAGGCAACGCTGCAGCCAGATCTGCCGCGCGGTGGAGTCGAGCAGGTCCTGCCCGCGCACCACCTCGGTGACGCCCTGGTACGCGTCGTCGACCACGCAGGCGAGCTGGTACGAATGGAACCCCTCGACCCGGCGGATCACGAAGTCGCCCACCTCTTCGCGCAGGTTCTGCCGCTGTGGGCCCTGCAGGGCGTCGTCGAATTCGATGGTGATGTCCGGCACGCGCAAGCGCCAGGCCGGTGGTTGACCGGCCTGTGGTGGCGCGATGCAGCGGCCGTCGCGATGAATGCCACCCGTCCCGGCCAGCTCGGCGCGACTGCACCAGCACGGGAACACCTGCTGCGCCGCACGCAGTTGTTCGAACGCCGCTTCGTACGCCGCGATGCGTTGCGACTGGAGCAACGCCGGCGCGTCGGCGACCAGCCCGAACGCCGGCAGCGCGGCCAGGATGCTCGCGGCCGACCCGGGAACCTCGCGCGGCGGGTCGATGTCTTCCACCCGCAGCAGCCACTTGCCGCCGGCATGCCGCGCGCACAGCCAGCTGCCCACCGCGGCGACCAGCGAGCCGAAGTGCAGGTGTCCGGTGGGCGAGGGGGCGAAGCGGCCGCGATAGCTCATCGGCGCATCTTAGATGCCGTGCCGAACCCTTGAAAGCGCCGGCCGTCGCCCCGAATTTTCAATCCACCCCATCCCCTTCATGACTGCCACAAGAGAGACAGCCATGCGTCGCATCGCATTGTTCATTGGTACCAACCTTGCCGTTTTGCTCCTGCTGAGCATCGTCTGCCACCTGTTCGGCATCGACCAGATGGCTGCCGCCCGCGGCTACGGCGGCATGGGCGGCCTGCTGGCCTACGCCGCCGTGTTCGGCATGGGCGGCGCGTTCATTTCGCTGGCGATGTCCAAGACGATCGCCAAGTGGTCCACCGGCGCGCGGGTGATCGAGCAGCCGCAGAACGAGACCGAGCGCTGGCTGGTCGACACCGTGCGCCGCCACGCGCAGAACGCCGGCATCGGCATGCCCGAGGTGGCGATCTACGACGCGCCGGAAATGAACGCGTTCGCCACCGGCATGACCAGGAACAGTTCGCTGGTGGCGGTCAGTTCCGGCCTGCTGCAGCAGATGAACCGTGACCAGGTCGGCGCCGTGCTCGGCCACGAGATCGGCCACGTGGCGAACGGCGACATGGTCACCCTGACCCTGATCCAGGGTGTATTGAACACGCTGGTGATCCTGGCCGCGCGCATCGTCGGGCGGCTGGTCGACAGCTGGATGAGCGGCGGCCGCGACAGCCGCGAAGGTGGCGGCGGCATCGGCTATTTCGTGGTGGTGATGGTGCTGCAACTGGTGTTCGGCCTGTTCGCCTCGATGATCGTGGCTGCGTTCTCGCGCTGGCGCGAGTTCCGCGCCGACGCGGCGGGTGCACAGTTCGCCGGCCGCGGCGCGATGATCTCGGCGCTGCAGCGGCTGCAGGCCAACCACGGCGAAAACACGCTGCCGCAGACGATCGCCGCGTTCGGCATCTCCGGCCCGCTGGCCGATGGCTTCAAGCGGCTGTTCATGAGCCACCCGCCGCTGGAGGAGCGCATCGCCGCGCTGCAGAGCGGCCGCTGACCGCCGCCGCCTTTCTCCCTCCCCTGCTCGCAGGGGAGGGCCGGGGTGGGGTTCGTTCTTGATCTTGATCTTGATCTGAACAGCCAGGATCAAAGGCGACCCCCTGCCAACCTCCCCCTGCATGCAGGGGGAGGAGTCAAAATGTCCATCGTCAACTTCAGTACGGAACATCCACGCATGAACGCACCCGCCGAAACCCGCAAGTTCGAAGCCGAAGTCGCCCAAGTGCTGCACCTGGTCACCCACTCGCTGTACTCGCACAAGGAAATCTTCCTGCGCGAGTTGATCTCCAACGCCTCCGACGCCTGCGACAAGCTGCGCTTCGAGTCGATCGCCAAGCCGGAACTGTCCGCCGGCGACAGCGAGCTGCATATCGACGTCAGCTGGGATCCGGACGCGCGCACCGTCACTGTGCGCGACAACGGCATCGGCATGAACCGCGACGAGGTGGTGGCCAACATCGGCACCATCGCCAGCTCCGGCACGCGCCGCTTCCTGGAAGCGATGTCGGGCGAGCAGAAGGCGGACGCGCGCCTGATCGGCCAGTTCGGCGTGGGCTTCTATTCGGCCTTCGTGGTCGCCGACAAGGTTACCGTGCTCAGCCGCCGCGCCGATGCGCCCGCGGGCGAGGGCGTGAAGTGGGAGAGCGACGGCAAGGGCGAGTACTCGCTGGAGCCGATCGAACTGGCCGAGCGCGGCACCGCGGTGATCCTGCACCTCAAGGCCGACGAGGGCGAGTTCCTCAGCCGCTGGCAGCTGCGCGCGCTGATCACCCGTTACTCCGACCACGTGGCATTCCCGATCCGCATGCCGACCGAAAAGGACGGCAAGCCCACCGACGAGTTCGAGACCATCAACGCCGCCTCGGCGCTGTGGACCAAGCCGAAATCGGAGATCAGCGACGCGGACTACCAGAGCTTCTACAAGTCGCTCGGCCACGACTTCAACGACGCGCTGGCGTGGACGCACAACCGCGTCGAAGGCAGCCAGAGCTTCACCACCTTGCTGTACCTGCCGTCGCAGCCGCCGTTCGACCTGATGATGGGCGGTCGCGACGAGCGCAAGGGGCTCAAGCTCTACATCAAGCGCGTTTTCATCATGGACGCGGCCGAGGAGCTGCTGCCGAACTACCTGCGCTTCGTGCGCGGCGTGGTCGACGCCGATGACCTGCCGCTCAACGTCAGCCGCGAAATCCTGCAGCACAACCGCCAGCTCGATCGCATCAAGGCCGCCTGCGTCAAGCGCGTGCTGGACCTGATCGAGAAGCTGGCCAAGGACGAGCCGGAAAAGTTCGCGACCTTCTACAAGGCGTTCGGCAACACGCTGAAGGAAGGCATCAGCGAGGATGCCAACAACCGCGAGCGCATCGCCAAGCTGCTGCGCTTCGCCAGCACCAAGGGCGAAGGCACGGCGCAGAACGTCTCGCTGGACGACTACATCGGCCGCATGGCCGTCGGCCAGGACGCGATCTGGTACATCACCGCCGACAGCTACGCCGCCGCCGCCGGCAGCCCGCAGCTGGAAGCGTTCAAGGCCAAGGGCATCGAAGTGCTGCTGATGTCTGACCGCATCGACGAATGGATGATCGGCAGCTTGAGCGAGTACGAAGGCAAGAAGCTCAAGAGCGTTGCCAAGGGCGAAGTGCCGCTGGACGAGGCCGACAAGAAGAAGCAGGAAGAGGCCACCAAGGAAGCCGAGCCGCTGCTGAAGAAGCTCAAGGAACTGCTCGGCGATCGCGTGGGCGAGGTGAAGGTTTCGGCTCGCCTGACCGATTCACCGTCGTGTCTGGCGCTCTCCGATTACGAGATGGCGCCGCACCTGGCGCGGCTGCTGCGTGAGGCGGGGCAGGAGATGCCCGAGAGCAAGCCGACGCTGGAGATCAATCCGGCGCATGCGCTGGTCAGGCGGGTCGAGACCGAGGCGGATGAGGCGAAGGCTCGTGATCTGGCGATGTTGCTGCTGGAGCAGGCGGAAATTTCCGCCGGCGCGCAGTTGCCGGACCCGGCGGCGTTTGTGCAGCGGATGAACCGGGTGTTGATGGGGTAAGGCACGAAGCGCCCTGCTGATGTGAAAAGGCCGCCGATCTGGCGGCCTTTCATTGATGCCATCCCCGACTACTCGCCGCTCCATCCATCAACGTTCGTGATTCCAGCGTAGGCCGGAACCGCGTCATTCCCTCCACACCGTCATTCCGGCGAAGGCCGGAATCGCACTTGCCCTTGTCATTCGTGGCCAAGAGCTTTCGTCCGCCTTCGGCGCCCGGGTCACTTTTCACTTGCGTGGCCAAGAGAAAAGTAACTGAAAGAGAAGGCCGCCCCGCTTGGCGCTTGCCGCCCATCCAGGGGTGGCAAGTCCATGAGTCGCCTCACCAAGGGTTCCGAAACAAGGGTCGGTGCCGACTTCTTGCAGGCAAACTCGTGGCTAATGCTTGAAGCAGTGGTCGCGGTGCCACGCAAGGTAGGTGGCGTGAGGTCGAAGTTCGGGGTTGATTGGTATTCGTAACTTTCGATCTGGCAAGATCAACTTATCGAGCGCATCGGGTATGCCATGGGGTGAAAGCAAAATGGTGTAGTCGTCGGCGAAGCTTAGTAGACCTCGGTCGAACAACCAGTGGGCCGTGCCGGTAAGGGCGATACCGTTGCGAACGGTGTCGGGGCCATCAGCTTCGACCGAGCGGATATGCGCGGCTTGTACCTCGGGGCGGCCACCTCCGTTGATCAATCGCAGGCCGGTGACGGCGCAGGTGTTAGCGTAGGCGCTTCGGACGTGTCGTCGGAAGGCAACGTCTCGGAACTTCCGCAGACCAACCTGCTCGACGAGTGGATGGATGATGTATTCGGGTACGGGTTCGGCCACTCGGTCAGCCAGCTCCCAAGGTTCGGGTGCTACAGACATGCCTATCTGCACAATGCTTGCAAACTCATCTGGTGGAATCAGTCGGACAGAGCGACCAAACGCGCCCCTGTTGGAAGAGCCGTCTTCTTTCTGCAGGAGCGATTCGTAGTACTTAGCACCTTCGCGGAAAGGTACGGGTCGGTCAAACTCAAGGAAATTCTGCAGATGCGCGTAGTAGTGGTCTGCGCGCTCCGGGTCCTGCGTAACGCTCATCACCTGAGCAATCGCGAAATATGCCTGCCGGCCGGTAGCACTGTTCGGGCCGGCAGTTCTTCGCGGCTCGTAGTAGATGATCCAGTCGCCGACCGCCGCCTCAATCTGGCGCAGGTAGGTACGAGGAAAGTGATAACGCACCTCGATGAGATCGTCGTACGCCGAGCTTTCCGAAGCGGTGAATATCGCGTTGGCCATGCTGCTCCCCTAAGCGATACCAGGTTAAGGTAAAAGCGGCGCTAAAGGAGGATGGCGTGGGACAGAACCGGGTTGTCGAGTGACGCGAGGTACCAGCTGATGCCGTGTCGTATCGCGACATACCCGATCAGGCCGATCAGGATGCCGAGCCACCATGGCATGGCCGCGACCTGTTCGAAGCCGCTTTTCGTGCGTTTGGCCATTTCACTCCCCCTGAGCGATCCCTGGCGCGGCCACCGTACTGCAAACCTCTGTGCGGAAAAACCGGCTGGCCACGCCGGAACATCCGTTCGCAACAGTTTTATCCCGGCGTGCAAGGCGAAAACTCCGAAGCGCAAGGCTGCGGAAGCTTGCACGCGGAGATCAAGGCGCTGCGGCCGGAGTTGTCGGCGTGGCGGGCAAGACTTGCCGCCTTGCGTCCGGGGCTTCGAGCCTTGCGGTTTCACGCCCCGGAGCCTTGCATGCGGAGTTCGAAGGCTTGCGCGAAAGGCTCAAGGCGTCATGCGGGAAGCCAGAGGCCTTGTGCGCCGAGTCCGGAAGTTCGGCGTATCGCGTCCGACACCCTTGTGATTGAGGCTACGGGGCTTGCGCGCAAGGCATTGAACCTTGCGCATGACCGCCACGCAGGTTCAGTGGCCGGGTGCGGGAGCGCGCGCGGGCGCAGCGGCGGGGGCGTTGCGCATCGTGTTCTGGATGGCGGGCATGGGCGTGGACCGATAGCCCTGGCTGTTCCAGTTCCGGCTCATGTCGCGGTTGTCACCGTAGCGCAGCCGCACCTCGCGGTTGAAGGAACCCTGGCTGGCGAGCGCCAGCCGGTGGCCGTCGATGTGCACCCAGTACCAGGAACCGGGAGGTACCGGGGAACTGGACACGTAGGCGAACTGGACGTCGTAGTCGCCCTCCTGGCGAGGTGTCGCCCGCAGCGCCAGGTTGGCGATGAACTGGCTGGCCACGGGGCGCCCGTGTTCGGTGGCCGGCTTGCTGATCAGTTCGTCCAGGTTCTGGCGCAGCAACCGGTTGAGCCGTGGCGAAAGCTCCGTGGCCGGCGAGGCGTTGGTGACCTTGCCCTGGGCGTTCACCTGCACCAGCACCGGCAGGACCTTGGGCCTGAATTGGTTGAGCGAACCGGAGGAAGCCATGGCAACGCCGGTTCCGGCGAGCAGCATGCCGAGCAGCAGGGGTAGCTGAATGGATTTCATGACAGCCTCCTCGGGTCATCGTTGGGGGCGGCGCGAGCACGGTGCAGCGCCCTGCTCTCCAATATCGCCACTGTCCTCTGCCCCGGCTACCTCGTCAATCGGAAGCGGTCTGCCGGAACCGCGTACTGGCCCGTTCCAAAAGCCAGCTGAAAGGCGAGCCGCGTAGCTTGCGGCGGAAAGGCAGGCGCTGCCTGCCATGTGGGAGCCGCGAGATGCCTGCATTTCGATCCTGGTTCTTCGTCGTCGCCATCCTGCTTTCGGGCGGCGTCCATGCGGGAGGCGGCCCCTTCGAGATCGACCACCGCATCCATTACGACAACAGCGGCATCTGGAAGCGCACCAACCAGAATGTGCTGATGTACGGCACGATCACGGCAGTCTTCGGGGGCGCGCTGGCCTTTGGCGACAACGACCAGCTGGGCGACACGTTCTGGCGCTCGGTGGACGCCATGGCGGTTACCGGCCTCAGTGCCGAGGCGATGAAATACACGTTCCAACGCAAGCGGCCATCGCAGACCGACGACCCTAACGACTTCTTTGCCGGCAGCCACGCGCAGAGCTTTCCCAGCGGGGAAGTGGCGGCGATCTCGGCGGCGGTCACGCCGTTCATCGTCACCTATGGCCGCGACCATCCGGCCGTGTACGCGTTGGCCCTGCTGCCGGTCTACGACGCAGTGGCGCGGGTGAAGACGCGTGGCCACTGGCAGAGTGACGTGCTGGTCGGCGCCGCACTGGGCACCGGGATCGGCCTGTGGGCGGCGCACCGGGACTCGCCGCTGATCGTCAGCTGGCTGCCGGGCGGTTTCAAGGTGGGTTTCATTCACCGGTTCAAGTAAGCGCGGTACGCCGCCGCCTCAGCACTGCGTGCGGCCGCCGGCCAGCTGCTTGCATGGATGGAAGATCGGTTGGTCCGATACCGGTGGCGGCTGGTGGTCGCCGTCGTGGTCATGGTCGCGATGGCGGCGCGGGTATGGCGGCGCGACCCAGTAGGCGGGCGGGGCGTTGTAGACCGGCTGGCTCAGCTGGTTCTGGTAATCCGCGTTCTGCTGACGCAGCGCCTCGTTCTCGAGCTGCAGCCGATCGCGCTCCGCTGCCTGGTCGGCCAGCGCCTGCTGCTGTGCTTCTTCGGCCCGCTGCTGCGCTGCGTAGGCGTCGTCCGCATCGCGCTGGGCCTTTTCGTCCAGTGCCTGCTGGCGGGCCTCGACGCGTTGCCGGTAGAGCGCTTCGAGGTGGTGTGAAACCGCATAGCGCTTCGCCAGCTCGTCCTGGCCCAGGCGCAGGTAGCGGTCGATGACTTCGGTGTCGTCGGCCTGATGCAGCAGTTCGCCGCTGCCGCCCGGGCAGGGGTGGTCGGTGTAGGCGACCTGTCCGCCCTGCGTGCACTTGTAGATGTTCTGCGCACTGGCCGTTCCCGCGGCAGCCAGCAGCAGGATGGCGGCGTACAGGAACGGCATTCCACCCGGCAGGGTTTTCATCGTGGCATCCATCCGGCATCGGCGTTGCGTGCCGCCGTAGTGTCACCGCGACGGCGTTACGACGGGCTGAACATGCCGGGGCCTGGCTTTCAGGTCAAGGCCGGTGCCTGGTCCGCGCGCTGCCATGCGCGCAGCCCGATCACCGCCAGCAGCACGAAGCCGGCGTACAGCACCGAAGTGATCAGCAGGTGCTTGTAGACGTATTCGCCCACGTAGATCACGTCCACCACGATCCACAGCCACCACGCAGCAACGTGCCGCTTGGCCTGCCACCACTGCGCAACCAGGCTGAAGGCGGTCAGCGCCGCGTCCAGCCAGGGCAGGGCAGCGTCGGTGCGGTAGTGCATGAAGGCGCCCAAGGCCAGCGCGCCGAGGCTGCCGATTGCCAGGTGCGCGAGCGCCTGTCGCGGCGGCAGCGCGGCCACTTCCACGCGGCCGTCCTCGCCCATGTGCTGTAGCCAGCGGTACCAGCCGTAGCCGATCAGCAGCGCGAACGCCAGCTGCAGCAGCGCGTCGGAGTAGAGCCTGGCGTCGACGAACACCCACGTGTAGGCCAGCACCGAGGCCAGTCCCACCGGCCAGCACCACGGACGGCGGCGGGCGGTGAGCCAGACGGCCCAGGCGCTGACCAGCGCGGCGGCAAGTTCGACCCAGGTCATGGCTGCCGGCCGCTCAGAACGCGTACGTCACGGACAGCCGGGCCAGCCGCGGTGCGCCCGGGAACAGGTAGCTGTCGCCGCCGGAGTTGCCGGTGTCGCGCCAGTAGAAGTGGTTGAATACGTTGTCGACGCTGAGCCGCCAGGTCAGCGCATGGCCGTTCCACTGGCTGGCGTAGCGCAGGCCGGCATCGAACACGTGGTACGCCGGCACGCGGGTCAGACCGTTCGGCGTGGCCACGTTGGGGCTGGCGTAGCGCCAGCCGCCGAGCAGGCCGAACCGGGGCGCGAACGGCAGGCGGTAGTCGACATACAACGCGCTGCGCAGGCGCGGCACGTTGACCACCTGGTGGCCTTCGTAGCTGGGGGCGCCGGTGCCTTCGGCGCGCGCCCGGATCAGGTTGAGGCTGGCGGTGAGGCGCAGGTTGTCGGTGAGCTGGCCGGCGGCGTTGAGTTCCACGCCGCTGTGCACCTCGTTGCCCTGCTGCACGAAGGTGAAGCCTGCGGCGGTGCTGTCCGGCCGGGCGAACTGGTACGGCTGGCGGAGGCGGTACAGCGCGGCCGAGAGGCTCAGCGCGTCGCTCCAGGCGTACTTCACGCCGGCTTCGGCCTGGCGCGCCAGCAGCGGGGCCAGCGTGGTGCCGCCGTTGGAGGTCCAGTACGGCGCCTCGTTGCCCAGCGACAGGCTTTCGCTGTAGCTGACGTAGGTGGTCAATTGCGTGGTGGGCTGCCACAGCACGGCGGCCTGCGGCAGGAATTTGCCCAGGCGGGTGTCACGTTCGGGTGTGCCGGCGTCGTCGTAGGCGCGCTCGTGCAGGCGCACGTAACGGCCGCCGAGCAGCACCTGCCACTGCGGACCGAGATGCACGCGATCCAGCGCGAACACCGAATGCTGCCAGCTGGTCAGCCGCCGCGCCGACGCGCCGGGCTGGTTCGGCGACGGCGCGAAGTAGGGCGGATCGACCTGATCGATGTTGGCGGTGCCGACGTAGTCGTAGACGTAGGGGCGCTGGTCGATGGTGCGGCGGAACGCGCTGGCGCCGACGCTGACTTCGTGGTTGAGCGAACCGGTGTCGAACGAACCCTTCACCACGGCGCGCGCCTCGTCGTTGACGCGGGTGTCGTCGGGGCTGCGGTAGTCGTAGACGTCGTAGTCGCCGTTGGGTGCGAAGAACCAGCCGGGCGTGGCGCCGCTGGCGCAGTCCGGCGAATAGAAGCAGCCGTAGGCGAACGCCACGTTGTCGTCGATCACCACATGGCTGTGGCCAGCCGACAATTGCGCACTCCATCGGTCGCTGAAGCGATAGTCGAAGCGCAGCGTGCTGTTGCTGGCGTCGATGCCTACCGGCTGCTGCCACGGCTCGAAGCCGAGCATGCGCGTGCGGCTGGGATGCGCCGGAATCGTGCTGCCGCCGAGCAACTGGTAGCCGGAGACCGAGCGCTGTCCGCTGGTCTGGTAGTTGGTGTCCAGCCGCAGCGTGGCGTTCGCACTGATCTTCCAGTCGGCGGCCAGCGAGAAGAACGTGCGTCGGCCGTCGGCGTGCCGCACGTAGGAGTTCATGTCCTCGTGCGCCGCATTCACGCGCACGCCGAAGTTGGGCGTCAGCCAGCCGCCCACATCCAGCGCGAGGTAACGCGAGCCGTGCGAGTCGGTGCCGACGGTGGCAGTGTGCACGTCGGCCGGGCGCTTGCTGACGTAATTGATCAGCCCGCCCGGCGCGACCACGCCCGCTTCGAGGCCGCCCAGGCCCTTGAGGATCTCCACGCGCTGCTTGTCTTCCAGCGGCTGCAGCTGTTCGCCGGCCATGCTCATTTCGTTGAAGCGGAAGCCGGTGGCCGGATCCAGCGCATAACCGCGGATCGCGATGTCCTGGTAATAGCCGACCGGCGCGTAGTTGTCGCCCAGCGCGGCGTCGGCGCGGGCCAGCTCGCTCAGGGTGCGCGGCTGGCGGTCGTCGATCTGGTCGCGGGTGATCACCGTGATCGCGGCGGGCGTGTCCTGCAGCGGCGCGTTGCCGAAGCTGCCGAAGGTGTCCAGCTGCGAGTTGTCGGCGTGGTAGCCGCTGGCGCTGTCGGCCTGCACGTGCACCGGCGCCAGCCGCGTGGCCTGCGGTTTGTCGGTGGTGTCGCCGGCATGGACGGGCGCCATGGCCGCGAGCAGGGCGAGGATCAGGGGGGTGCGGGGAAATGGCATCGTCATCGTCGTCGTCAAGGGAGTACGGACGAAGCGACGGCGACCCGGCTGTCGCGAGGACAGGCTGGATCTGCAAGCTCCCTACGCCGGTACTAACCGGGTCAGGTTCCAAGGGACTCTCTCAGCCCGGCTTTTGCCGGGCACCCCCGCTTCAAGAACGTCTATTGAACCACGAATCGCCGCGGGATGGTCAGCCGGAGTTGCGGATGGCCTGCAGCAGGGCCTGGCCGGCGGGCGTGTGGAACCACCCGGCATGCCCGCGCAGGAAGGTGTCGTAGGCCACGTCGGCGTTCGCGCGCGAGTGCGTGATGGCGTGGAAGTACTCCACCTCGGACAGCGCGAAATCCACGTGCACCAGCGGCAGCAGGTCGGCCAGCAGGTGCAGGTCGGCCGCCTGCAGCGGACGTTGGCGGCGGTAACCCTCGATCAGCGCATGGGCGATGCCGGGATGGGCGGCATCCAGGCCGGTGTCGAGCGCGAGCCAGGCGATCGCGTTGCGCTCGATCGCGGTGGCGAGGTCGAACAGTACGAAGTTGGCGGCGGCGAGGCCGAAGTCGAGCACGGCGCTGATCCGCGCGTCGCTGCCGCCGTCGCTCCAGCACAGGTTGGAGACGTGCCAGTCGCCGTGGGTCCACCGTTGCGCCTGCTGCGCCAGCCGTGGCTGGGCGGCGGCGTGCCACGGAGCGAGCAGTTCGGCGAAGTCGCGCGGCCAGTCGCGATCGCGCAGGTAGTCGGCCAGGCCCGGGCGCTGCGGCAGCTGCGCGTGCAGCGCGGCGACGGGATCGGGTGCGGCGATCAGCTCGCTGCGCGCGACCAGGATGTGGGTGTCGCGCTGGGGCGCGCGGTAGTCCGCGGCCGCATCGTGCAGCGCGGCCAGCATGCGGCCGGCGGTGCGGGCATGGTCGAGGTCCGGCAGCGGTTGCCACGAGATCGCCTCACGGTACAGGTCGATGCCGGCGGCCTGCTCGTGCACCTCGTAAACCCAGTCGCCGGATGCCACCGCGGTCTGTCCGTGCGTATCGCGCAACACCGCCGGGAGCGGCATGCCGCGGTCGCGCAGGTGCGCGATGAAGCGGTGCTCCTCGGCGAGCGTGGCGGCCGAGCGCACGCTGCGGTGATGGCGCTTGACGAAGACGGTGGCGTGCGCCGTCTCGACCAGGCACGCCGCAGACAGCGGGCGTGGGCTGTGCCAGGCGATTCGGGTCAGTGCGCCGAGTGCCGGATAGTCGCGCAGGACGGCCTCGACCTTGCCGGCGGTCAGCGGCGGCCAGTCCGGCGGCGTGTTGTCACCGGCCAGCCCGTGGGCGAGGTGGAGCGGGTCGTTCATGGAATGGCGAGGCGTCCGCAGGCGGGGCAGGCCGTGGATTATCCCCGAAAGGGCAGCGCGTCACGTCCGGGTGTCGTCGGCACGCGGCGCGCCATCCCTATAATGGCCGACTTTCCCCGCGGTACCCCGTTCCATGAGCGCGATGTTGCTGCTGTTCGTCTGCCTGATCCTCGGCACCCTGGTGGCGCGCTACGCGAAACCGCCGGCGGGGATCGTGCCGGGCATCAACTGGTGGGTGCTCAACGTGGCGTTGCCGGCGTTGGTGCTGGAACTGATCCCGAAGCTGAAGTTCGATTCGCAGCTGTGGTTCCCGGTGGCGGCGATGTGGCTCACCTTTGGCGGCGCGTGGCTGCTGTTCGGACTGCTCGGGCCGCGCCTGGGCTGGTCGCGGCAGCGCACGGGGGCGCTGATCCTGGTCTGCGGGCTGGGCAATACGGCGTACATGGGTTACCCGATGATCGAGGCCCTGCACGGCAAGGCGGGCCTGGCGCTGGCGGTGGTGGCCGACCAGCTCGGAGCGTTTCCGGTACTGGCGTCGGCCGGCATCGTGGTGGCTTCGGTGTATTCGGGACGCACGCTGCAGCTGCGCCTGATCGTCCGGCGCATCGTCACGTTCCCGGCGTTCGTCGCGCTGGTGGTGGGCGTCATCGCCGGCCTGTGCGGTGGCTGGCCCGAGGTTTTGAATGGCGTGTTTGCACCGATCGGCGCCACGCTGACGCCGCTGGCGCTGTTCTCGGTCGGCCTGCAGTTCAAGTTTCATCCGGGCCAGCGGCAGCTTGGCGCGGCGAGCTGGGGGCTGGGCTGGAAACTGCTGCTGGCGCCGCTGGCATGCTGGGCGATGGGCGCGGCTGCCGGTGTCGACGGGCTGGTGTTGACCGTCGGCGTGTTGCAGGCGGCGATGGCGCCGATGGTGTCGGCGACGATCCTGGCCGACGAATACGGGCTGGAACCGGCGCTGGCCAATACCGTGCTGGGCGCCGGCATCGTGCTGTCGCTGCTCACCATCCCGCTGGGCAACCTGCTGCTGGGAGCCTAGAGCAGCTTGCGTCCGGCCCGCGCTGCACCGAGACTAGCGCCGGAATCTCATGGGCAGGGGGAGCTCGTGTCATGGCCGCTTTCGAACTGATCAAGCGCATGTTCGGCGATCACGGCGAGCGCCGTGCGGTGCCGCGCAGCGGCGAGCCGAAGGAAGCCTGCGTGCTGGTGGTGGACGATTCGCCGACCATCCGCGCGGTGCTCGGCAAGATGCTGGCGCAGAACCGCCACGTGGTGCTGAAGGCGGCGGACGGCGAAAGCGCGCTGGAGATCGCGCGGGCGGAGCTTCCCGACCTGATCTTCCTCGACATCGTGATGCCCGGCATGAGTGGCTTCGTGGTGTTGCGCACGTTGCGCCACGATCCGCTGACCCGCGACATCCCGATCGTGATGATCAGCGGCAACCTGCAGGCGACCGAGGAGTTCTACGTGCAGCGCTTCGGCGCCGACGATTTCATGAAGAAGCCGTTCGGCCGCGGCGAGGTGTTCGCGCGCATCGAACACCTCACACGCAGCGGCCGCCTGGTGGTGCGCCAGCGGGCGGAGGCGGAAAAGATCCTGGCGGAGCCGGAGTCCGGCGCGGCCGGGCACGACGCCATTCCGGACATCGCGATGCCGGACCCGCACGACATGGTGGTGCCGCCTGCCGGGCAGGACTGAACTGCGCGCGATCGCGCGATAATCCGCGCGATGAGCAAGCCTGCCACCTCTCCGATGACTGACGTGCGTGTCGACGTGTGGCTGTGGGCCGCGCGTTTCTTCAAGACGCGCAGCCTGGCCAGGCAGGCGATCGACGGTGGCCACGTCGATGTCAACGCGATGGGTTGCAAGCCGGCCAGGCCCCTGCATGCGGGCGACCGCTTGAGGATCAGTCGTGGCGAGGAGCGACTGGAAGTCGAGGTGCTGGCATTGTCCGGCAGGCGCGGCCCGGCCAGCGAGGCACAGGCGCTGTACGCCGAGACCGAGGCCAGCCGGGTGGCGCGCGAGCTTGCCCGCGAGCAGCACCGCCTGGTCGGTGCAAGTGGCCCGCCCAAGCGCCCGGACAAGCAGGCGCGGCGCGAATTGCGACGGCTCAGAGACAGACGCTGAGCAGTGCATCGCAGAATGCCGGCCGGATCTGCGGGAATATCCATGCCAATCCAGAGGGTTGGCGCCGCCATCCCATCAGACCGGAGGGCTCGCATGGACGGACACGCACTGATGAATGGCCTCGGTTTCTTCAAGCGCCTGCTGGGTAGCCATGCGACTGACGCGGCTCGCGACGAGGCGCATCCGCAGACCGCGCTGGGCGCCCGCATGCTGGTGGTCGACGACTCGCCCACGATCTGCGCCGTGCTCGGCAAGATGCTGCGCCAGGATGGCTACGCCGTGCTCAAGGCCACCGACGGCAAGGAGGCGATCGAGCTGGCCCGCAGCGAGCGACCGGCGCTGATCTTCCTGGACATCGTGATGCCGGGGATGAACGGGTTTGCCGTGTTGCGCGCGCTGCGCCACGACCCGCTGACCCGGGACATTCCGATCGTGATGATCAGCGGCAACCCGCAGGCGACCGAGCAGTTCTACGTGCAGCGCTTTGGCGCCGACGACTTCATGCAGAAGCCCTTTGATCGCGACGAGGTCTACCTGCGCATCGGCCAGCTGGTGCAGTCCGGACGTCTGGGCGGCCGTCTGCCATTGGCACCGGTGCCCGTCGAGGCGCTGCCGGCACTGGCCGCGGAACTGTCGGCCGATGAGCTGGCCGACATTCCCGACATCGCGATGCCCGACGCGGAGGTCACGCCGCACCTGGCTGGCGTGGCCCCGTTGCAGGTGGTGCACGGTCCCGGTAGCTGACGGCTCGCTTTCAGAGCGTCAGCCCCAGCGCCTCCGCCACGCCTGCCGCGTAGGCCGGGTCGGCCTTGGCGAAGTGGCCGAGCTGGCGGCGCACGATGTCTTCCGGCACACCCTGCATCGCCGCGGCGATGTTGTCGAACAGCTGCTGCTTCTGATCGTCGCTCATCAGGCGGAACAGGTCGCCGGGCTGGGTGTAGTCGTCGTTGCCGGCGCGGTGGTCGTAGCGGTCGGCGTCGCCGGAGATCTTCAGCGGCGGTTCCTTCACCGACGGATCCTCGACCGGGCCGCCGAACGAGTTCGGCTCGTAGTTCACGCTGCCACCGCCGTTGTCGCCGTAGCGCATCTGTCCATCGCGCGCGTAGTTGTGCACCGGGCAGCGCGGCTGGTTCACCGGCAGCTGGTCGTGGTTCGCGCCGAGCCGGTAGCGCGCCGCGTCGGCGTAGGAGAACAGGCGGAACTGCAGTACCTTGTCCGGCGAGAAGCCGATGCCAGGCACCACGTTCGCGGGCGAGAAGCTGGACTGCTCGACCTGGGCGAAATAATTGTCCGGGTTGCGGTTCAACTCCATCATGCCGACCTCGACCAGTGGGTAGTCCTTGTGTGGCCATACCTTGGTCAGGTCGAACGGGTTGTACGGGGTTTTCTCCGCGTCGGCCTCGGGCATCAGCTGTACGTACAGCGTCCACTTCGGGAAATCCTTGCGCTCGATGGACTCGTACAGGTCGCGCTGGTGCGATTCGCGGTCGCCGCCGATCAGCTTCGCCGCCTCGGCGTTGCTGAGGTTCCTGATGCCCTGCTGCGTCTTGAAATGGAACTTCACCCAGTGACGCTCGCCGGCTTCGTTCCAGAAGCTGTAGGTGTGGCTGCCGAAGCCGTGCATGTGGCGCAGCGTGGCCGGGATGCCGCGGTCGCTCATCAGCGTGGTGATCTGGTGCAGTGATTCGGGCGACAGCGACCAGTAGTCCCACATCGCGATGGCGTTGCGCATGTTGCTGCGCGGGTCGCGCTTCTGCGTGTGGATGAAGTCGGGGAACTTGTACGGGTCGCGGATGAAGAACACTGGCGTGTTGTTGCCGACCAGATCCCAGTTGCCTTCCTCCGTGTAGAACTTCAGCGCGAAGCCGCGCACGTCGCGCTCGGCATCGGCCGCGCCGCGCTCGCCGGCCACGGTGGAGAAGCGCGCCAGCATCGGCGTCTGCGCACCCGGCTTGAATACCTTGGCGCGGGTGTACTTCGTGATGTCGTGGGTGATGGTGAGCGTGCCGAACGCGGCAGAGGCCTTGGCATGCACCACGCGTTCGGGGATGCGCTCGCGGTTGAAGTGCGCATGCTTCTCGAACAGCGCCACGTCCTGCACCAGCAGCGGGCCGCGCGGGCCGGCGGTGAGGCTGTTCTGGTTGTCGGACACCGGGGCGCCGGCGTCGGTGGTCAGCGTCTTGCGGTTCTGGCTCATGGCGGGCTCCTGGGGTGATTCGCTGTCCGGTCAATCTACGCAGGCCTGACGATCAATGGAATTCGAATGTTTCGATGTGGTCGATAGTCCATGACTATGGATTAGGCGGCTGTTCCCGGATCCGGCGGGCCAGCATCGCCGATCAGACGTGAGCGCAGGGTGGTGGTGACCAGCGGCATGGCCGCCGCCGCGGTCAGCCCAGCTGTTTCAGGCGGTACAGCGCTTCCAGTGCCTCGCGCGGGGTCAGCGCATCCGGGTCGATTTCTTCCAGCGCGCGTTCGGCGGCGGAGGGCTGCGCCGGGGCGAACAGGCCCAGTTGCGGCGAGGATTCGGTGGCCGACGCGGGCGTGCTGGCGTGCTGGTGCATGCCGCGCTCGAGCTCGGCCAGCGTGCGCCGCGCCTCGGCGATCACTGATTTCGGCAGGCCGGCCAGCGCGGCCACCTGCAGGCCGAAGCTGCGGTTGGCGGGGCCATCCTTCACCGCGTGCATGAAGACCAGTTGCTCGCCCTGCTTCTTGTCGTGATATTCCACGGCGTCCAGGTGCACGTTGGCGATCGCCGCGAACTCGCCGGCCAGTTCGGTCAGCTCGAAATAGTGGGTGGCGAACAAGGTGTAGGCGCGGCTGTGGCGCGCCAGGTGCACGGCGGCGGCGCGCGCCAGCGACAGGCCGTCGTAGGTGCTGGTGCCGCGGCCGACCTCGTCCATCAGCACCAGGCTGTCGGCGGTGGCGTTGTGCAGGATGTTGGCCGTCTCGCTCATCTCCACCATGAAGGTCGACTGGCCGCGCGAAAGGTCGTCGCCGGCGCCGATGCGGGTGAAGATGCGGTCGATCGGGCCGATCACCGCGCTCGCCGCCGGCACGTAGCTGCCGATGTGGGCGAGCAGCACGATCAGCGCGTTCTGGCGCATGTAGGTGGATTTGCCGCCCATGTTCGGGCCGGTGATCACCAGCATGCGGCGTGTGTCGTCGAGCTTCAGGTCGTTCGGCTCGAACGGCTCGTCGCGGACTTTCTCGACCACCGGATGACGGCCGCGCTCGATCGCGATGCCGGGCTCGTCGGTGAGTTGCGGCGCGCTCCAGTCCAGCGCCTCGGCGCGTTCGGCCAGGGTGGCCAGCACGTCGAGTTCGGCCATCGCGACGGCGGCGGTTTTCAGCGGTTCGAGTTTTTCGGTGAGCATGTCGAGCAGCGCCTCGTACAGCGCGCGTTCGCGCATCAGCGAGCGTTCCTTCGCCGACAGCACCTTGTCCTCGAACGTCTTCAGCTCCTCGGTGATGTAGCGCTCGGCGTTCTTCGTCGTCTGCCGGCGCGTGTAGTGTGTGGGTGCCTTGTCCGACTGCGCGCGGCTGATCTCGATGTAGTAGCCATGCACGCGGTTGTAGCCGACCTTGAGCGTGGGGATGCCGCTGGCGGCTTTCTCGCGTTCCTCCAGTTCGACCAGGTACTGGTCGGCGTGGTTGGACAGTCGGCGCAGTTCGTCGAGTTCCGCGTCGTAGCCGTCGGCGACCACGCCACCGTCGCGCTGCAGCACCGGCGGTTGCTCGACGATGGCGCGGGCGAGCAGGGTGGCGGTGTCTGCGTGGTTGCCGATGCGTTCGACCAGAGTGTGCAGCAGCGGGCTGTCCAGACCGTCGATGCGCTGCTGCAACTCCGGTGCAGCCAGCAAGCCATCGCGCAGTGTCGAAAGATCGCGCGGGCGCGCCGAGCGCAGTGCCACGCGGGCGAGGATGCGCTCGAGATCGCCGATGCCGCGCAGCTGCTCGCGCAACGGTTCGCCGCGGCGGCTGTCGATCAGCATGCCGATCGCCTGGTGGCGTCGGCGCAGCACGTCGCGCGAGCGCAGCGGTCGGGTCAGCCAGCGGCGCAGCAGGCGCGCGCCCATCGGCGTCACCGTCTCGTCGAGCACGCCGAGCAAGGTGTGTTCGGTGCGCCCGCTGGGGTGGGTGTCCAGTTCCAGGTTGCGCCGCGTCGCCGCGTCCAGCGCGATCGTCTCGCTGGCGCTTTCCACCGCCATGCCGGTGAGATGCGGCAGCGCACTCTTCTGCGTTTCCTCGACGTAGCCGAGCAGGCAGCCGGCGGCGGCGACCGCCAGCGGCAGCTTGTCCACGCCGAAGCCGCCGAGGTCGCGGGTGCCGAAGAAACGGTTCAGTTCGCGCCGCGCCGCGTCGCTGTCGAAATGCCACGGCGGCCGCTTGCGCAGGCCGGGCAGGGTGCTGACCAGTTTTGGCCAGGGGACGTCTTCGCCGACCAGGGTTTCGGCCGGCTGCAGCCGCGCCAGCTCGGCGGCCAGCGCCTCGGCGTTTGGCACTTCGCTGAGCAGGAAACGGCCGCTGGACAGATCGATCCAGGCCAGCCCACAGGCGCCATGCGCACCGGCCGCGATCGCCAGCAGCAGGTTGTCGCGGCGCTCCTCCAGCAGCGCCGCGTCGGTCACCGTGCCGGGGGTGACGATGCGCACCACCTTGCGTTCGACGATGCCCTTGGCCAGCGCCGGGTCGCCCATCTGCTCGCAGATCGCCACCGATTCACCCAGCCGCACCAGTCGCGCCAGGTAGTTTTCCACCGCGTGGTAGGGCACGCCGGCCATCGGGATCGGCGCGCCGCCCGACTGCCCGCGCTGGGTCAGGGTGATGTCGAGCAGCCGCGCCGCTTTGCGCGCGTCGTCGTAGAACAGCTCGTAGAAATCGCCCATGCGGAAAAACAGCAGCACGTCCGGGTGCTCGGCCTTGGCCGACAGGTACTGGCGCATGCCTGGAGAGTGGGAGGCGATCCACGCGGCCTGGTCCGTGTTTTCAACTTTCTCGATCATTTCGATATTTTTGCTTGCGTTGTTTTTGTGCAGATCGGGTCGTCAGCGTTTTTGCTCGCCAATGGCTTTGGGAAACGCAACGTGGTGTCCAGGCTCATGCTTCATGAAAAACAGGAGCCCTGGACGAACTCCTCATTGAACCACGGATAGCGGTCAGGTCAGGTGCCAGCGCTGGCCGACCATGTTGGCAACGCATGGTCAGTTGCGTTGGCCATGCGCACAGGGTACCCGCGGCTCGCTTTACGGCTTCTCGATCTACGAATACGGAGTTCGATCCAGTGGCAGGGTAGTCGCCACGTCGAGGCCCGGCGTCGAGCTCAATCCGCCGACATCGCCCGCCACAGGATGTGGAACAGCTCGCCGAACTGATCTGTAATAGGTTGCTTGTCGGCACGCACGATGTGCATCAGCCCGACCCGGCCGAGGATGCCCATGAACACGTCCAACAGCACCTTGCTGGAGACGCGGTTGTTGAGCACGCCGCGTGCCTGACCATCCTTCAGCACACCGAGGAACGCGCCCATCAGCTCCGGGCTTTCGTAGATGCGGATGTTGCGGTGGCGGGAGGCCGGGATGGCGGTGACCAGCAGCATCATCACCGCCGGATGCTTGTCCATGTAATCCAGGAACACCCAGCAGGTCTTGCGCAGGCGTTCGCGCGAGTCGTCGATGCCTTGCAGGTGGTCGATCATGCGATCGGCCAGGCGCACCAGCATGACGTCGAGCATGGCGTAGACCAGTTCTTCCTTGCTGCCGAAGTATTTGTAGATGGTCTGCAGTGACACGTTCGCCGAGCGGGCCACTTCTTGCAGGCTGACTTCGTGGAAGTCGCGGATGGAAAACAGCTCCAGCACCGCCTTCTCGATGCGGTTGAGCGTGTCGGCGCGCATGCCGCTGAGGATGTCGCGGCGGTCGATGATGGTGGAGGCTGGATCTGGCTTGGCTGGGGTGGTCGTCATGCACGCGTCCTGGGATAGCGGGATTTCCGCGATGGAAATGAATGTTACCAAATAACCGGGAAATAGCCCTTATCCGGTGTGATCTCTTGCCTTTCATGGGGCAGCTACACACTATGGGATCGTAGCAGTTCACCATGATTGCGTGATTGTTGGCTTCTTCGACCGGCCAAGCTTGCCACCGTTGTCGAAATGGTAATGATCGTTACCAATGCTTTCAGAAGGGCCGCCCGCCGATCCTGCCCGGCCCGTATCGAGGAGACACCCCTTGGCCATACAGAACTTCCCCGCCGCCTGGATGACGGACGAGCACCGCATGCTGCAGGAGTCCGCCACCCGCTTTTTCAAGGAGCAGTGGGTGCCGAAGGATGAGGCCTGGCGTGAAGCCGGCATGATGGATCGCGAAGCGTGGGCGCAGGCGGGCGTGAACGGCTTTCTGTGCGCCTCGGTGCCGGAGCAATACGGTGGCGCGGGTGGCGACTTCGGCCATGAGGCGGCGCTGCTGTACGCCCAGGGCGAGTCCGGAATGGCAGGCTTTGGCGGCTCGGTGCATTCGGGCATCGTCGCGCAATACATCCTGCATTGCGGCACCGAGGCACAGAAGCGGCGCTGGTTGCCGCGGATGGCTACCGGCGAGCTGATCGCCGCCATCGCCATGACCGAGCCGGGTACCGGTTCGGATCTGCAAGGTTTGCGCACGCTGGCGGTTCGCGAAGGCGACCGCTATCGCCTCAACGGCAGCAAGACCTTCATCAGCAATGGCCAGCTGGCCAACCTCGTCGTGGTGGCCTGCAAGACCGACAAGGAGCAGGGCGCGCAGGGCATTTCGCTGCTGGTGGTGGAAACCGACGACGCGGAGGGATTTCGACGCGGGCGCAACCTCGAAAAAATCGGCATGGAGTCGCAGGACACCTCCGAGCTGTTCTTCGATGACGTGCAGGTGCCGGCGGACAACCTGCTGGGTGGCGAGGAAGGCCAGGGTTTCTTCCAGATGATGCAGGAGCTGCCACAGGAGCGGCTGATCGTGTCGGTTGCGGGCATCGCCACGATGGAATTGGCGATGCAGGTCACCCTGGCCTATACCAAGGAGCGCAAGGCGTTCGGCAAGCCGATCTTCGCGTTCCAGAACACCCGCTTCAAGCTGGCCGAATGCCAGGCGCTGTTGCTGGCGTCGCGCGCATTGGTCGACGCGGCGATGGTGGCCCATCTCAAGGGCGAGCTGGGCATCGATCGCGCCGCGCTGACCAAGTACTGGGTCACCGACAACCAGTGCAAGCTGGTCGACGAGTGCCTGCAATTGTTTGGCGGCTACGGCTACATGAAGGAATACCCGATCGCGCGCCTGTGGGCCGACTCGCGGGTACAGCGCATCTACGGCGGCACCAACGAAATCATGAAGGAACTGGCCTCGCGCTTCCTTTGACGCGCGCGCCTTTCCGTATCACCCATCGACTCCCAGCGAAGGATTTCCCATGACCGAGGCCTATATCTACGACGCCGTGCGCACCCCGCGTGGCAAAGGCAAGAAGGACGGCAGCCTGCATCAGGCCACGCCAGTGTGGCTGCTGCGCACGCTGTTGCAGGAACTGCAGCGGCGCAACCAGCTCGACACCGCGCTGGTCGACGACGTGGTGCTGGGCTGCGTCACGCCGGTCGGCGAGCAGGGTGCGGATATCGCGCGCACCGCCGTGCTCGACGCCGGTTGGGCGCAGAGCGTGGCGGGGGTGACGTTGTCGCGTTACTGCGGCTCGGGCCTGGAAGCAACCAACATGGCGGCCGCCAAGATCGTTGCCGGCATGGAAGACATGGTGGTCGCCGGTGGCGTTGAATCGATGAGCCGCTGGGCGATGGGCAGCGACGGCGGCGCGTGGTTTATGGACCCACGCGTCAACAGCGCGCTGGGCTTCGTGCCGCAGGGCATCAGCGCCGACCTGATCGCCACGCTCGAGGGTTTCAGCCGTCAGGACCTGGATGCTTTCGCTGCCGAATCGCATCGTCGCGCTGCGCTTGCGCAGGGCGAAGGGCGTTTCGGCAAATCCATCGTCGCGGTGAAGGATCTCAACGGCATGCTGCTGCTGGACCGAGACGAGACGATCCGTCCGGGCAGCTCGGTCGAATCGTTGGCCAAGCTCAATCCCTCGTTCGAACAGATGGGCCAGATGGGTTTCGACGCCACCGCGATGGCGAAATACACCACGGTCGAGAAGATCCACCACGTCCACCATGCCGGCAATTCGTCGGGCATCGTCGATGGCGCCGCGCTGCTGTTGCTGGGCAGCAAGGAAGCCGGCATCCGCGCCGGCCTGAAGCCGCGCGCCCGCGTGCGCATGGCATCGGTGATCGGTTCCGAACCCACCATCATGCTGACCGGCCCGACCGCGGCCTGTCGCAAGGCGCTGGGCAAACTCGGCATGACGCCGGCCGACATCGACCTGTGGGAAATCAACGAGGCATTCGCCACCGTGCCGATGAAAACCGCGCGCGATCTGGGCGTGTCGCTGGATCGGGTCAACGTCAACGGCGGCGCGATCGCGTTGGGTCATCCGCTGGGTGCAACCGGCGCGGCGATTCTCGGCACGGCGCTGGATGAACTCGAACGCCGCGACCAGAGCACCGCGCTGGCCACCTTGTGCATCGGTGCCGGTATGGGCATCGCCACCATCATCGAACGCGTCTGAGGAGGCTCGCACCATGACTTCGAACAACCCTGTCACCCTCGAGATCGACGCCGACGGCATCGGCCTGGTCATCTTCGACCAGCCGGGCCGCGCGATGAACGTGCTCAACCCCGACCTGGTCGTGCCGTTCGCCGCCATCGTCGAGCGGCTGGAGCAAGAGGACGCCATCAAGGGCCTCGTGCTCACTTCCGGCAAGTCGACCTTCATCGTCGGTGCCGACATCGATCAGCTCACCGCGATCACCACCGCCGAGGAAGCCTTCAGCCTCTGTGAAGACCTGAAGGCGCTACTGCGCCGGATCGAAAAGTGCAACAAACCGGTAGTCGCTGCGCTCAACGGCACCGCACTCGGCGGTGGCCTGGAAGTGGCGCTGGCCTGCCATGCACGTTTCGTGCTGGACGATGCCGCGCTCAAGCTGGGCCTGCCCGAGGTCAAGCTGGGCCTGCTGCCCGGCGGTGGCGGCACCCAGCGGCTGCCGCGCATGATCGGCATCCAGAAGAGTTTTGAACTGATTACCCAGGGCACCGAACTGCGCGCCGCCGAGGCCAAGGGCCTGGGTCTGGTCAACGACATCGCCGCCAGCCGCGAGGAACTGCTGCAGAAATCGCGCGCGTGGTGCGTGGCCAATCCGCGTGCCGTGCAACCGTGGGACAAGCAGGGCTTCCGCATTCCGGGCGGCGACAGCAAGCATCCGGGCGTGGTGCAGTTGCTGGCGATTGCACCGTCCATCGCCAATGCCAAGGCGCACGGCAACTACCCCGCGATCGGCCACATCATGTCGTGCCTGTTCGAAGGCTGCCTGCTGGACTTTGATTCGGCCTGCCAGGTGGAGTCGCGCTACTTCGCTGCCTGCGTGGTATCGCAGGAATCGAAGAACATGATCGGCACGCTGTGGCACCAGCTCAACGCGATCAAGAAGGGCCAGTCGCGCCCGGCCGGCGTGGCGCCGTCCAGGGTGCGCAAAGTCGGCATCCTCGGTGCGGGCATGATGGGTGCCGGCATCGCCTACGTGTCGGCCAAGGCCGGCGTCGACGTGATCCTGCTCGACACCACGATCGGGAACGCCGGGAAGGGCAAGGCGTATTCGCAAGGCCTGCTCGACAAGGCCATTTCGCGTGGCCGCAGCACACCGGACAAGCGCGACGCCTTGCTGGCCAGGATCACGCCGACCACCCGCTACGAAGACCTGCAAGGCTGCGATCTGGTGATCGAGGCGGTGTTCGAGGATCGCGCCATCAAGGCGGCCTGCACGCAGAAAGCCGAGGCGGTGATCGCTGCCGATGTGGTGTACGCATCCAATACCTCCACCCTGCCGATCACCGGCCTGGCCAAGGCCAGTGTGCGTCCGAATAATTTCATCGGCCTGCATTTCTTCTCGCCGGTGGACAAGATGCCGCTGGTCGAGATCATCGTCGGCGAGCAGACCTCGGACGAAACACTGGCGCGCGGTTTCGACTACGTGCTGCAGATCGGCAAGACCCCGATCGTGGTCAACGACAGCCGCGGCTTCTACACCTCGCGCGTGTTTGCCACCTACGTGATGGAAGGTCTGGCGATGCTCGGCGAAGGCGTGCATCCGCGCTCGATCGAGGCGGCCGGCATCAAGGCCGGCATGCCGATGCCGCCGCTGGCGCTGCAGGACGAGGTCTCGCTGAGCCTGTCGCTGCATGTCGCCGACCAGACCCGCAAGGATCTGGCCGCCGAAGGCAAACCGCTACCCGAGCATCCGGGCGAGCCGGTGCTGCGCATGGTCGGTGGCACGCACCAGCGCCTGGGCAAGAAAACTGGCAAGGGCCTGTACGACTACGACGGTCGGGACAAGCATTTGTGGCCGGAACTGACTCGGCTGTATCCGACCGCGCCCAAGCAGCCCACGCAGCAGGAACTGATCGATCGCCTGATGTTCGTGCAGGCCAACGAAGCGGCGCGCTGCTTCGAGGAGAACGTGGTGCGCTCGGTGGCCGACGCCAACATCGGCTCGATCTTCGGCTGGGGCTTCGCGCCGTTCCACGGTGGCGCGCTGCAGTTCATCAACGCGATGGGCGCGGCACGTTTCGTGGCGCGTTCGCGCGAACTGGCCGAATGCTACGGCGCGCGCTTCGCGCCCACCGACATCGTGGTGAAGCAGGCCGCCGCTGGCGGGCACTTCGAGGGTGCGGCGTGAGCGCCGATCACGACCCCCTGTCCGGTCTCCTCGCTGGGCTGCTGGTGGTCGATCTGTCGCGCAACCTGCCGGGGCCGTTCTGCACGCGGATGCTGGCCGATCTCGGCGCGGCGGTCATCAAGGTCGAGCCACCGGAAGGCGATCCGACCCGTCCACTCGGGCCGTTGTTCGAGGCGCTGAACCACGATAAGGAATGCCGCCGCCTTGATTTCCGCCAGCCGGCCGACCTCGACCGGTTGCGCGAGTGGCTGGCGGAGGCCGAGGTCATGGTCGACAGCTTCCGCCCGGGCATCCTGTTGTCGATGGGGCTGGATTTCGACCGGCTCAAGACGATCAATCCGAAGCTGGTGATGGTGTCGATCACCGGCTACGGCCAGCACGGCGACTGGTCGCAACGCGCCGGGCACGACCTGAATTTCATGGCCATGTCGGGCGCGCTCGACCAGATGCGCGCATCGACCGGCGAGCTGGCCTTGTCCAACGTGCAGTGGGGCGACATGGCCGGTGGCAGCTCGATGGCCTGCATCGCGATTCTCGCAGCGGTGTTCGATGCGCAGCGTCGCGGTCGTGGCCGGCATATCGACATCAGCATGACCCACGGCGTGCACGCGCACCTGATCCTGCCCAAGGCTACCTCGTCTTTGTTCGCGCCGATGCTGGGTCGCGCGCCCGGCGCGGGCGAGGATCTGCTCAACGGCGGCTTGCCTTGCTACAACCTCTACACCACCGCCGACGGCCGCCAGCTGGCGGTGGCGGCGCTCGAATTCAAATTCTGGAAAGCGGCCTGCGCGGTGTTCGAACGACCCGACTGGGTCGAACGGCATTGGCAGCGCGGACAGATGCCCGGCACCGACCAGAACAACGCGTTGCGCGAGGAAGTCGCTGCGCTGGTGATCACGCAGCCGCTGGCGTACTGGGCGGAACGTTTCGAAACCGCCGATGCCTGCGTCACGCCGGTGCTGACGATGGCCGAAGCCCAGGCCCATCCCCTGTTTACCGACGGCTCCCGGGCGCAAGCCTGGGCCGCCGTCTGATTCCTCCATCCCCTCAGAGAGACCGATGCCATGAGCGCACTCGAATTGCTGCACAAGCTGCCCCTCGCGATCAATCCGCAGAGCACCGCCGGGGTGGATCGCACCATCCAGTTCAACATCAGCCAGCCGGCTTACGTGGTGATCCGCAACGGCGCGTGCGAAGTGACGGAAGGAAGCGCTGAAAACGCCGACCTCTCGTTGAAGATGTCTGACGACGACTTGGTCAGCCTGCTGACCGGCAAGCTTGATGGCATGGCGGCGATGATGACCGGCCGGCTGAAGCTGCAAGGCGACATGGGGCTGGCGACGCAACTGAGTCGCTATTTCGACGCCAGCAAATTGCAGTGATCGAATCGTGCGCATGCCGATGTGCATCGTGCACAACGCGACCCATCGGTGGACGCTGCACCGTGCGAAAGGGGAATCGTGATGGTTGAGGCCAACGTACCGACGTTGCTGCATCAGTTCCAGGTGTGGGAGCGCGAACGGCCGGACGCCATCTATCTGACCCAGCCCTTCCCCGATGGCAGCGTGGTCGATTACAGCTGGGCCGAGGTCGGCCTGCAGGCGCGATGCATGGCGGCGTACCTGCGCTCGCTGCAGCTTCCAGCAGGCAGCAGCATCGCGATCCTGGGCAAGAACAGCGCGCACTGGATCATTGCCGACCTCGCCATCATGATGGCCGGCCACGTCAGTGTGCCGATGTATCCCACGCTCGGTGCCGAGACGGCGCGCTACATCCTCGACCACAGCGAGGCACGGCTGCTGTTCGTGGGCAAACTCGACGGCAGCAGCGACAACTGGCCACAGATTGAAAAAATGCTTCCACCGGACCTGCCGCTGCTCGGCCTGCCGATGACTCCGCGCGCCGACATCCCGCAGTGGGAGGACCTTGTCGCCCGGCGTGCACCGCTGCAGCCAGTGCATGACGCGCTGCCCGAGGAGTTGTGCTCCATCATTTACACCTCAGGTAGTACCGGGCAGCCGAAAGGGGTGATGCACAACTATCGCAGCATGATGGCGCCGGGGCCCGCCTTCACCGAAATGATCGTGATCACCCGCGAGGACCGGTTGCTGTCGTATCTGCCGCTGGCGCATGCCGCCGAGCGCGCCATCGTGGAGTCCAGCTCGCTGTACGTCGGACTGCATGTGTACTTCTGCAACAACATGGACAGCTTCGTGCACGTCATCCAGCGCGCGCGACCGACGATCTTCTTTTCGGTGCCGCGGCTCTGGACCAAGTTCCAGCAGGGCGTCAATGCCAAGCTGTCGCCGTCGAAGCAGCGACTGCTGTTTGCGTTGCCGCTGGTCTCGCGGCTGGTCAAGCGAAAGATTCTCCGTGGTATGGGCCTCGACCAGGTGCGCGTTGCCATCACCGGCTCGGCGCCACTGGCCGCCGACATCATCGCCTGGTACCGCCGGCTCGGCCTGACCCTGCTCGAGGGCTACGGCATGAGCGAGAACCTCGCTGTTTCACACAGCTGCCGCCCGGGTGATGCGCGGATCGGCTACGTCGGCACCTGCCTGCGCGGGGTTCAGGCGCGGATCGCTGGCAATGGCGAAGTGCAGGTCAGGAGTCCGGGCCAGATGATGGGTTATTACAAGCTGACGGAACTGACCGCACAGGTCATGTTGCCCGACGGTTTTTTCTGCACCGGCGACCGCGGCGAAATCGACGCGGCCGGTCGCCTGCGCCTCACCGGTCGGGTCAAGGAGTTGTTCAAGACGGCCCGTGGCAAATATGTCGCGCCGGCGCTGATCGAGAACGAGCTCTGCAACCATCCAAGACTGGATAGCGCCTGCGTCACCGGGCCGGCCAGCCGCAACCGTTCGCGCTGCTGCGGCTGGCGCCGGAAGTACAGCAGGCCGTGGGTACCGATCCCGGTCTGCGCCATACGCTGGACGCCGAGCTCGCTACACTGCTGGAGCAAGTCAACGCGAACGTGGAACACCACGAACAGCTCGGGTACGCGGTGGTCGTCAAGGACAGCTGGACCACCGAAAATGGCCTGCTGACGCCGACGCTGAAGATCAAGCGCCAGGCGATCGAGGATCGCTATCTGGGCAACGCCGGCGCATGGCTCGCGATGGACCAGAAAGTCATCTGGGAAAGGTAATCGCGCCAGTCGCTCCGGTGCTCGGCAGTCATTGGCCGCCGAGCGATGAAGACGATGTCTGCCCCAGGAAGGTGAAGGAGGTTAGTACCCCGATAAATGCCCTCTTTTGGGGCCCCAGGATGCGTCCAGGCGGGATTTCATGAGGTGGCGGATGTCTCGAAACCCGCGCCCCTCTTGGGTTCGCCAAACACCCACATGTTCTGGCGCATGAACGGGGTGTGCCTGGTGAGATCGTCTTGGCTCATGCAATACAAGTCTTGGCGTGGTCGCGCGGAACGGGTAGAACGGTGCCTCTGCGCGTGGCGCAGAGTTTCGTCCAAGTCCGGGAGTCTCGCATGGAGTTGTCGTCCGTTCCTACCGATGCCGAGTTGCTGGCGCTGGCCGGCGAGGTGGCTGACGAGGTGCAACGCTGCCGGCTGATGCTGGTGACGGCCGAATCCTGCAGCGGTGGCTGGATCGCCAAAACGCTGACCGACCTGCCGGGCAGTTCGGCCTGGTTCGACGCCGGCGTGGTGACCTACAGCTACGAGGCGAAGGAAGCGCTGCTCGGGGTCAACCCGCGCACGCTGGAGCATGCCGGTGCGGTCAGCGAGGAAACCGTGCTGGAGATGGTGTCCGGCGCGCTGGCCCGCTTCGGCGCCGGCGTGGCGGTGGCGGTGACCGGCATCGCCGGGCCGTCCGGCGGCACGCCGGACAAGCCGGTCGGCACCGTATGGATCGGCTGGAAGCGGCGCGGCGGCTACGGTCACGCGCAGCTGTTCCACTTCCCCGGTGATCGTGAGGCAGTGCGCCGACAGACCGTGGCGGCGGCGCTCATCGGCCTGCGCAAAGCGCTGACGGAATGACGCGCGGTTCGCCGCCAGACTGGATTGACCGGTGTGGGATACTGCGCAGGCAGATGTCGCTCCGTGCCGATGGCGCAGATCGCAGCCCGTGAGATCCGAGCCGGGCATCATGCTCCCCATTCACAGCCCAACCGGAACACAAGACGATGGATGACAACAAGCGCAAGGCGCTCACCTCCGCCCTCGGCCAGATCGAAAAGCAGTTCGGCAAAGGCGCCGTGATGCGCATGGGCGACCGCGTCAACGAGGCGATCGAGACGGTCTCCACCGGCTCGCTGGGGCTGGACATCGCGCTTGGCGTCGGCGGCCTGCCGCGCGGCCGCGTGGTCGAGATCTACGGGCCGGAGTCGTCCGGCAAGACCACCATGACGCTGCAGGCGATCGCCAGTTGCCAGCGTGCTGGTGGCACCGCCGCGTTCATCGACGCCGAGCACGCGCTCGATCCGACCTACGCCGAAAAGCTCGGCGTCAAGGTCGACGACCTGCTGGTGTCGCAGCCGGATACCGGCGAGCAGGCGCTGGAAATCGCCGACATGCTGGTGCGTTCCGGCGCGGTCGACATGGTCGTGGTCGACTCGGTCGCCGCGTTGACCCCGAAGGCGGAAATCGAAGGCGAGATGGGCGATTCCCACGTCGGCCTGCATGCCCGCCTGATGAGCCAGGCGCTGCGCAAGCTCACCGCCAACATCAAGAAATCCGGCTGCCTGGTGATCTTCATCAACCAGATCCGCATGAAGATCGGCGTGATGTTCGGCAGCCCGGAAACCACCACCGGCGGCAACGCGCTGAAGTTCTACGCCTCGGTGCGCCTGGACATCCGCCGCATCGGCGCGGTGAAGAAGGGCGACGAGATCATCGGCTCGGAAACCCGCGTCAAGGTGGTCAAGAACAAGGTGGCGCCGCCGTTCCGCCAGTGCGAATTCGAGATCCTGTACGGCGAGGGCACTTCGCGCGAGGGCGAGATCATCGAACTGGGCGTGGCGCAGAACCTGATCGACAAGTCCGGCGCCTGGTACAGCTACAACGGCGACCGCATCGGCCAGGGCAAGGAGAACGTGCGCCAGTTCCTGCGCGACAACCCGGCGATCGCCAACGAGATCGACAAGCAGCTGCGCGAACGCCTGCTGGTGCCGGTCGGCAAGCCGGCACCCGCCGCGCCGGAAGAGGCGCTCGAGGAAGTCTGAGCGGTGATCGCTGGCTTTTCCCGGCACAAGACATGGCCCGGCTCGTCCGGGCCATGTCCGTTTGCGTGGCCATGAAGCGCCCGCCCGGCAAGGACGATCCGGCCCGGCCGAAGCGCAGCGCGTACGACAAGGCGCTGGGCCTGCTGGCGCGCCGCGAGCACTCGCGCAAGGAGCTGAAGACCAAGCTGCGCCAGGGTGGGTACCAGGGCGATGAAGCTGCCGCGGCGCTGGACCGCCTCGGCGAGCAGCATTACCAGGACGACAATCGTTTCGCCGAAGTGCTGCTGCGTAGCCGCATCGCCCAGGGTTACGGCCCGCTGCGCCTGCGCGTGGAGCTGAAAAGCCACGGCCTGGCCGATGCGCGCATTCGCGAGCTGCTGGACGCGGCCGAGGTCGACTGGGAGGCCTCGGCCGCCGCCCAGCTGCGCCGCCGCTACGGCGGCGCAGGCACGGCAGACCCCGCCGAGCGTGCCCGGCGGGCGCAATTCCTCTTGCGCCGCGGCTTTGCCGCCGCCACAGTACGGAGTGTTACCCACGCCGATGTGGACGAAGCCGACGATATTTCCTGAAATCCGCCCTCCGAGGATGACGGGTTGACGGGTCGATCGGCCGGGCCGCGGCGTGGCCTTTATCGCCTGCCACCTTTGATCCGCATGAAGACCTCCGACATCCGCTCCGCCTTCCTCGACTACTTCCGCTCCAAGGGCCACACCATCGTGCCGTCCAGCTCGCTGGTGCCGGCCAGCGACCCGACCCTGCTGTTCACCAATTCGGGCATGGTGCAGTTCAAGAACGTGTTCCTGGGCAGCGAAAAACTGTCCTACGTGCGCGCGGCCGACGTGCAGCGCTGCCTGCGCGCCGGCGGCAAGCACAACGACCTGGACGCCGTGGGCTATACCGCGCGCCATCACACCTTCTTCGAGATGCTGGGCAACTGGTCGTTCGGCGACTACTTCAAGCGCGACGCGATTCTTTTCGCATGGGAATTGCTGACCAGCGTGTTCAAGCTGCCGGCGGACAAGCTGTGGGTCACCGTCTATCACACCGACGACGAAGCCTTCGACATCTGGCACAAGCAGGTCGGCGTACCGGCCGAACGCATCGTGCGTATCGGCGACAACAAGGGCGCGCCGTATGCGTCCGACAATTTCTGGCAGATGGCCGACACCGGCCCGTGCGGCCCGTGCACCGAGATCTTCTACGACCACGGCGCGGAGATTGCCGGTGGCCCGCCCGGTTCGCCGGACGAGGACGGCGACCGCTACATCGAGATCTGGAACCTGGTGTTCATGCAGTTCGACCGCGCGCCCGACGGCACGCTGAGCCCGCTGCCGGCGCCATGCGTGGACACCGGCATGGGCCTGGAGCGTCTCGCCGCGGTGCTGCAGCACGTGCATTCGAACTACGAGATCGACCTGTTCGCGCACCTGATCCGCGTCGCCGGCGAGCTGACCGGCACGCAGGACCTGGGCAACAAGTCGCTGCGGGTGATCGCCGACCATATCCGCGCCTGTTCCTTCCTGATCGTCGACGGCGTGCTGCCGTCCAACGAAGGCCGCGGCTACGTGCTGCGCCGGATCATCCGCCGCGCCTTGCGGCACGGCTGGATGCTCGGCGTGCGCGGCGACTTCTTCTGGAAGATGGTGCAGCCGCTGGTCGAGGAAATGGGCCAGGCCTATCCCGAGCTGCCGGCGAAGCAGGCCTTCGTCGAGGACGCGCTGCGCACCGAGGAACACCGCTTCGGCGAGACGCTGGAGCATGGCATGCGCCTGTTCGATGAAGTCGCGACGAAGGCGGGCAAAACCATCCCGGGTGTCGATGCGTTCCGCCTGTACGACACCTACGGCTTCCCGGTCGACCTCACCGCGGATATCGCGCGCGAACGCGGGCTCGAAGTGGACATGGCCGGCTTCGAGCAGGCCATGAACGAACAGCGCGAGCGCGCCCGCGCCGCAGGCAAGTTCGAGGCCAAGGGGCAGATGCCGGCTGAGCTGGCCAGTCAACTGCAGCCCACGAGATTTCTAGGCTACGACGCACTGCAGGCCAGCGGCAGCAAGGTGCTCGGCATCGTGCGTGGCGGCAAGCAGGTCGAGCAGCTGGGCGAAGGCGAAGAGGGCCTCGTGATCCTCGATCGCACGCCGCTCTACGCCGAGTCGGGCGGCCAGGTCGGCGATACCGGCACGCTGTCCAATGCCGTCGGCCGCTTCGAGGTGGGCGATACGCTGAAGATGGGCGGCGTGTTCTTCGGCCACGCCGGCCGCTGGCATGGCGGGCAGCCGCTGCGCACCGGCGACGTGGTCGAGAGCCAGGTGGACGTATCGCGGCGCCAGGCGATCGTGCTCAACCATTCGGCCACCCACCTGCTGCACGCGGCGCTGCGCCAGGTGCTGGGCACCCATGTCACGCAGAAGGGTTCGCTGGTGGCACCGGAACGCCTGCGTTTCGACTTTTCGCACTTCAAGCCGATGAGCCATGACGAGCTGGCCCGGGTCGAGGCGCTGGTGAACGACGAAGTGCGCCGCAACGCGGTCGCCGAAGTGCACAACATGGGCTACGACCAGGCGATCGAGTTCGGTGCGATGGCCCTGTTCGGCGAGAAGTACGGCGACGAAGTGCGCGTGCTGAAGATGGGCGACTTCTCCACCGAGCTGTGCGGCGGCACCCACGTCGGGCGCACCGGCGACATCGGCCTGTTCAAGATCGTCAGCGAAGCCGGCGTGGCTTCCGGCGTGCGCCGCATCGAGGCAGTCACCGGCGCCGGCGCGCTGGCCTGGGTGGCCGACGAGGAGCGTCGCCTGGCCGAGTTCTCGCAACTGCTTTCCAGCAGCGGCGACGAGGCGGTGGAAAAGCTGCGCCAGCTGTTCGATCGCCAGAAGAAGCTGGAACGCGAGCTGGAATCGCTGCGCAGCAAGGCGGCAGGTTCCGCCACGGCCGATCTGGCTGGTTCCGCCCGCGATGTCGATGGCATCAAGGTAGTCGCCGCGCGGTTGGAAGGGCTGGATGCGAAGTCGCTGCGCGACAGCGTGGACCAGCTCAAGCAGCAGCTGGGCGACTGCGTGATCCTGCTGGCCGGCGCGGCCGATGGCCGTGTCTCGCTGATCGCCGGCGTGCACGGCAAGGCGCTGGGCCGGATCAAGGCCGGTGGCGTGGTGGCGCATGTCGCCGCACAAATCGACGGCAAGGGTGGTGGGCGCCCGGACATGGCCCAGGGCGGCGGAACCGACGCGCCAAACCTGCCGGCGATCCTGTCTGCCCTGCCCGAGTGGATCGCGGCCCAGTAGCTCCGTTTGGAGCATGAACGGCGGGCCGTTTGGCAGGATCCGGACGCGTTGCGCTTACGAATAAGGCTCAAGTACTATCGGCCAGGTGTCGATGCTACCGGGAACGGTCGTGTCGCCAGTCAGGACGCTCAGGAGTGTTTTGGCTGTGAGCCGGGAAGGCGGTAGGGCCTTCGACGGATCAATCGTCGAACTGTGGAAGGGCGGTGCTCAGGGGTGAGGTTCCGTCGATTCGCAGGCCTGTGACCAACAGCATTATGGAGTAGCAATCATGTTGATTCTGACCCGCAGGGTCGGTGAAACCCTGATGATCGGTGACGAGGTGACCGTTACCGTTCTTGGCGTGAAAGGCAATCAGGTACGCATCGGCATCAATGCGCCGAAGACCGTGGCCGTCCATCGCGAAGAGATCTACCAGCGGATCAAGGGCGAACACGACACCAGTGGCACGCCCGCCGACGATTCCAGCGAACATTGATCGTGTGAATTAAGGCTTTACCTCGACCGCGTCGGTCGGTATCCTTGCCGGCTCCGCAGCTGTGCGAAGAAAACCCCGGAGAGATGCCCGAGTGGCCGAAGGGGCTCCCCTGCTAAGGGAGTATAGGGTCAAAAGCCTTATCGAGGGTTCGAATCCCTCTCTCTCCGCCATATAAAGCAACTAAGGCCATGATTATCATGGCTTTTTTTGTAAGTAAAAGCGGCTGGTATGCCATTAGGTATGCCAGCCGTTGTTGTTTGTGGATACGACTTGTTGGGCTTGATTCCCCACATGGGTTTCCATGCGGCGACCGGCAGCTTTCCAAGCGACCACCTGACCGTGCAGTCGGTGGTCGCCCGCATGCTGTTGCTGTATCGACGCAGCCGAGCTTGGGGCATCGGGATTGCACTGCTCGGTCTGCCCATGACATGGGTCCGCATCTATCTGGGCGTGCACTATCCCGGCGACATGCCGGGAGCCATCGCGATGGATGGACTGGGCATGCTGGACAGCTGAGGCTGGTTTCACCGCCTCGAGGCGTCTGCCGTTGTTTCCTCGTGAGCGTCAGGTCCAGTCCAAATGCGCACCGGCATCCAATGGCACGACACGCCTACGAGGAATGACTGACAGGCTCAATGTTGCAAGACGATGGTTGCACTAAGACACGGGCGCCGACACGCAAAAACTGCCGACCATCGAGCGGAAAGGCCAGCTTATACGAGGGTATTCGGCGCCCCATTCGAATGCTTGCAACAACAATGGTGCCGTGTAGCGTCTCGCCTTCTTTCTCGGAAACGCTCACGCAGTGACGATCGACTTTGGGTGGGATCTTAGACTGACGGACAATGTCCGTTATGGACGCAGCCCACCATTGATTCGGGTGGTCGCGGAAAAGGTGAACGCAACCCGTGGTGCACATCGCCAGCACCAAGGCTATTGAGATACTGATGACACCATGGCGATTAGGCATTGGCCACCTCCCTTCAGCGAGTGCTACGCCCGCATGCAACCGGAGTCAGCGCTCCTCTGACAGGCGATCGCTGAGTTCGCTCTTGGCAGGTTCGAAGCGATGTGGCACACCGCCGAGGTCTACCATGCCGGCGCCCGCGGTCTCCACGCGACATGCACCGGAAAAAAGCCAACCGACAGCCGCGGCTGCCTCCGTAGCACTTAGATTTCGCGTATCGATGCCGCCGCTGCCGCGCCCATACGGTGCGTATTTGGCTTCGTCAGTGACCGAAAACAAGCCGTAGGTAGGTGTGCCACTAGCCGCAGCAACGTGCATGACCCCACAGTCTGCACTGATGAAGCCATCCATATTGGCGATGACAGCGGCGAGCTTGCGCACATCGCGGGTGTAGAACGAGACGAAACTGCCGCCCAGCTGCGAGGCGCCATGCTCAGCGAGGACGTCGACAACGATAATGTCCGGATGACGTAGCTGAAGTGCGATCAGGAACAGCTGCCACCAATGTCCGTCGTAGCGCTTGGCTCCAGTGGCGTTCGCAAATACGCCCACCACCTTTTTGCTTTGCTCCGACGCCATCTTCCCCAGAATGGCAGTGAGCGCTTCCTGGCCCCGGGCACGTTCGACGTCACTGAGCTTTATATCCAGAGGTGGATAGATAGGTTCAACCTTTTTACCAAGGGCTTGGTGCAAAAGGAATACGCTTCGCTTCGCCATATGCTCCGGGCACGAAGGATCAGTCTTGTTCACCTGATCGCCATCCCATGATGACGCTGGGAATCCGACCTTGTAACGAGCGCGAACCCAAGCAAGCAACAGGCGTCCGGATTGCGAGCCGATGCAGGCGTCAATCGCCAAGTCATAGGACGACAGCCGAAGCTGCCTGAGCAGGCCCATAGTCGTCCACAGATGTCGGGCGACGCGTCGCGGAAGGCAGATGACGCTGCGCACGTTGAAACGTGTCGAGAACAGCGACTCTGCAGCGCGGCCGCCCGTCACGATGTCGATCTCCGCGCCCGGATAAATCCTTTCAAGCTCTGCCATCAGCGGGCTGATCAGGACAGCATTGCCCAGGCGGTGGTTTGGTCGACACACCAGAACGCGATGGATACCGCGTGCCGGCAAGGTTCCCGGAGCGCATAGGTCGCGTTCGACCGACCGGATCAACCGCCCGAACACCTTGGCCACCACTCGATGACGGAAATCCACCGAAGGAGCGTGGGGCCGTATTTCGTGCGTATGAGGTAAAGAACGAGTCATCTCAACCAGCAAAGGCCATTCGGTATCGGCATGATTGGTGTCCAGCCTTATGGTTTTCTTACCGCATGGGAGGAGGCTCACTTTCTTCCAGCATGGGTAGGTGCAAACCGCTGGCTTGTGGACGCGTACTCCGTAGGATCAGGTTACGATCTGAAAAGCCATCCGCTCGCAGGAATCCATCTGATGCCACCTGTTCTTGACACCGAGGCGCACGCCTCTCTCCGCCGTGTCGTTCTCATCGTGGCGCTGCTCAACCTGGGTTATTTCGGTATCGAGTTTGCTGTAGCCCTGGCTATCGGCTCAGTTTCCCTGTTCGCCGACAGCATCGATTTTCTGGAAGACACTTCTGTAAACCTGCTCATCTGGGCCGCCTTTGGCTGGTCGCTGAAGGCACGATCTCGCGTGGGCATGACACTCGCCGGGATCCTGCTCGTTCCGGCGCTGGCGACGCTATGGGCGGCATGGGGCAAATTCCAGGTGCCTGTCCCTCCCGCGCCGATACCGTTGTCGATGACTGCATTGGGCGCGATGCTGGTGAACCTCGCCTGTGCGTTGATGCTGACGCGTTATCGAAGTCATCGTGGGAGCTTGACGCGCGCCGCCTTCCTTTCCGCGCGCAATGACGTTTTCGCCAATGTGGCGATCGTGCTTGCCGCATTGGTGACCCGTGTCCACCCGTCCGCATGGCCCGACCTCATCGTTGGACTTGGCATCATGGTGGTGAATGCCGATGCGGCACGCGAAGTTTGGACAGCCGCGCGCGATGAGCATCGATTGGCCAGAGAAGCCACACCCTGATAAGAGGCATGACAACCGAGCGCGGACAAGCGTTCGGACGGTATCTGAGTTGGCGCGGAGCCATTGGGCGGGCGGCAGGCTCAAACGGACCCGTCAGAGCCTCCCTCTCGTGCCTTGACGATGGTGTCCGCCCCAGATTTAAGAAAAACGTAAGGTGCGACAAACAAGATGTCGAGGACATGCCTTTTCTTGCACTCACTCGATGGTCGTTTCGCCATGCCGCCAGATCCTTTTCGGGAGGCCGGTCATGCACGTGATTCTTGTCGAAGATGACGAATCGCTCGGGCAAGCCATCGAGCAAGCCTTGACCCGCTGGTCACACGCCGTCACCTGGTTGCGTGACGGTCGTCTGGCGGCGGCCGCGATGCGCGATGAAATCGCGGATCTCGTGCTGCTCGATCTGGGGATTCCCGGCAAGGACGGCCTGGATGTGCTCGCCGAGGTGCGTCGCGCCCACGTAAAGACACCTGTCCTGATCATCACGGCGCGTGACGCCTTGGAAGAGCGCATTCGCGGGCTCGATGCGGGTGCTGACGACTATCTGGTGAAACCGTTTCATCTTGACGAGTTGGGCGCACGCATCCGCTCGCTGACCCGGCGGATGCATGGCTTGGCCGACAATCGCATCCAGGCAGGCGAGCTGTGGCTTGACCTGGGTACCAACGAAGCCGAATTTCGAGGTCACCGCATCCCCTTGGCACGTCGTGAACTCGCGTTGCTGAGGCTGTTGATGGAGCGTGCGGGTCGCATCGTTCGACGCGACGTGCTGGAGACCGCCCTCTACGGATTGGAAGGCGGCGTTGAAAGCAATGCGTTGGAGGTCAAGATCCACGCGCTTCGGCGCAAGTTGAGCCCCGAGTTGATCCGCACGGTTCGGGGTGTCGGCTACATGATCGTGCGTGAACCGCAATGACTTCCATGAGCCTGCGGGCGCGTCTGGGCTGGTTGATCATCGCCGTGATGATCGCCGTGCTGTTGCCCATGGCCGTATTGAGCTATCACCGCACCTTGCAGGAAATGAACGAGCTTTCCGATGGGCGTCTGGCGCAGTCTGCACGGACGCTCGATGTACTGATCCGCCATGCGGGGATTGATGCTTTGCGCGGTGACGGCATCGATTCCAATACACGGGTGCCCGTTGTGGGCACCCATGGCCATCGTTGTCCGATTCAAGGGACCAGCTGCGAACCCGAGGTAGGGTTTCAGGTGGTCGACGCGACAGGAAAGATCAAGCTGGCCACCACCAATTTTGCAACGCCATCCCTGCCGTCCAGGGCTTCAAATACGTTCGAAGACATTCAGGTGGATGGCGAAGTCTGGCGCATGTTCACGTTGAGGGAAGCGGCAGGCAATCTCACCATTCGAGTCGGCGAACGGCAAGATAGCCGCCAAGAGATAGAGCAAACACTCAAGGCGCAATACGTCATCCCGTTGGCACTCGGGTTGCCCCTGCTGGCCTTATTGATGGCTTGGGCCGTTCGCCATGGCTTGCGCCCGCTTGAGGCCCTGGCCCGCATCTTGAAACGACGCGAACCCGGCGACCGTACGCCGATGACCCTGCAACCGGCACCCCGCGAGTTGCAACCCGTGCTCTCCGGCCTCAACACGATGCTTGATCGGTCCGTAGACGCCCTGGAACGGGAGCGTCGGTTCAGTGCCGATGTGGCACACGAACTGCGCACTCCGCTGGCCGCCACCATGCTGCATATGGAGAATGCCCTTGCCACCGGCGATCCCCGCTTTGTGTCGCCTTCGTTTGTCAGCGCACAACATGGTTTGACCGAGCTCAGCCGTCGTGTCGATCAGTTGTTGGCGCTGGCGCGCGTAGAGGCGGGCGCGGCCTCGGAAGGCAGCACCAAAGTCGATCTCGTGGCTATGACCACCGGCGTCATTGAAGAATTGGCTCCGCAGATTGAAGTGAGCGGCGTCGAACTGAGTCTTGTGGGTGGATCGACGGCACTGTATGTGAACGGCTATGAAGTGGCCTTGATCGCGCTATTGCGCAACCTGATCGAGAACGCGCTGCGCCATGTCTCGGTGGGTGGGCAAGTGGTGGTGTGTCTGACCCGAGGGGCGCAGGCCATCCTTATCGACGTGATGGACGACGGTCCCGGCATCCCGCTAGAGCGCCGCGCGGCCGTCTTTGCACGTTTCCATCGCGAATCGTCCGGGCGTGGCGACGGCTACGGATTGGGACTGTCCATCGTGCAGCGTGCTGCGCAATTGCATGGCGCATCGATCGAGCTGCTGGATTCCGCCTTCGACCACGGCCTTCTCGTGCGCGTGAGCATTCCTGTCCCCCAAGCCGAGGGTTCCTCATGACGTGGGCCGTTGCGAAAACCTTCCTTTGCGTGGCGACCCTTGCGCTCTGCGGCTGCGCTACTTATCAATCGCACCCTATCGATCCCGCCGCCCTGCGCGCCCATTGGCAAACGCACCGCCTGGACGACCCGTCGCTGGCCGCCACCGTGAAGCCGTTCCTGCCGCCACGTGACGCAGGCCAGTGGCCCCCAGCGGCCTATGGCCGGGCCGAATTGTTCGCTGTCGCGCTCGCGCTCAATCCCGACCTGGCCGAATCCCGAGCGCAGATGGCTCAATCCGTAGCGGCCGTCACGACGGCGCATGCGTTACCCAATCCCAAAGTGGGGCTTGCCCTGGAGCGTTTTACCCAGGCACAGGCGGGCAGTGCACCCTGGTTGTGGGGGGTAAGTACCGACTGGCTGATCGATGGAACGCTGAGGCGCAAGTTGCGCGAAGACGCGGCAAATGCGGGTGTCCGTGCAGCGCGTCTCGACTATGCGGAAAAGGTGTGGGCGGTCTGGCGCGACATACGCATCGCCCTGGCCGACCAGATGCTGGGCCAACGGCAAGAGTCCGTCGCGACGCAGACAGTCGACGCCGCCATGCAGTTGGAACAGTCTTTTGCCCAGCGCTACCAACTGGGTGAGTCGTCACCCGGCGAACGCCTGCAGGCTGCACGTACGTTGGCACAGGCGCAGCGCGATGAAGCCGTGGCGGCTCAACGCGTCGTCGACGCGCAAGCGCGTCTGGCACGCACCATCGGTGTGCAGGCCAGCGCCCTGAAAGACGTGCCGTTAGAGTGGGATGGCCTCGATCAACCGGTCGCGCCGCCACCAGCGCAACTGAAGCAATGGGCCGATCAGGCGTTGTTGTCGCGCGCCGATCTGGAGCGCGCGCTGGTGGAATACGACACACGGGAAACCGAACTGCATCAGCAAATACGCGCGCAATATCCGCAGGTCTCACTGGGACCTGGCTATACCTACGACCACGGCATGCGCAAACTGACGTTTGGGTTCAACACCAGCCTGCCGATTTTCGACCGGAACCAAGGCCCGATTGCCGAGGCTAAAGCGCGCCGCGAAATGGCAGGCAAGCACGTCGAGGTCGTGCAGGCCGACATCGGCAAAGAGATCGATCAGTCATCAGCGCAACTGGAGGTTGCCTTGCATGGTTTGCATGCAGCTACCCAGGAGCATCAGCTTGCCAGTCGCGCCGCCGATCAGGCCACTCAGGCCAAGGTCCTTGGCGCCGAGGATCGCATTGCTGTGCTCAATGCCCGGCTGGCCGCCCTGGCGGCGGCGCAGACCGAACTTGTCACGCTTGCGCAGGCCCAGCAAGCGCTGGGCGCCCTTGAAGACGCGCTGCGTACACCACTTGATGGGGCTGAAGTCACGTCATTTCAGGCCATACCAGGAAGCCACCCATGAGAAGTTTCTATTGGCGAGTGTGCCTAGCCGGCGTGCTGGTATGGGCACTGGTGACGAGCAGCGTTGCGGCAACACGCACCACCGAACTCGATCGCACGGCGCAAGACAGCCTCGGCCTTGCAACGACCACGCTGGTTACCCGTGACGTTCCGCAATCGATCGATGTGGCCATCGCGGTGCTCGATCCTGCTCCCCTGGCGAAGTTGGCGGATGAACTGATCGCGTCGCACGCGACGGTCAACGCATCGATGGCGGAAAGCCGGCGATCCGAGGTACTCCTTAAAGCCGACGGCAACATTTCGCGTAAAAGTGCCGAAGCGGCCCGTGCGCAGGCGGCGGGGGATCAGGCGCACTGGCGCCAGTTGCGATCCCAGTTGCGGCTGGAATGGGGCGATGCCCTGGCGTCGATGGACGACGCCTCGTTGCAGCAAGTCGTGAAGTCGGTGGTGGGCGGCCGTGTCGTTCTCATTCGCGCACAGCCGCTAACCCTAGGGGGGACGTCCTGGAAGCCCACGACGGCGCGCATCACTTTGCCGGATGGCGCCTCTTTGCAGGCGAATGTGCTTGGACCCTTGCCAAGCAGCGTTTCGAGCCTCGGAAGGGATTGGCTACTCGAGGCGTCGAGTGATGCCCTCGTTCCCGGCATGGCTTTAACGGGCGTACTGGAAGACCAAGATCACCGCCATACCGGTGTCGTCGTACCGAGGGCCGCCATCATCCGCTGGAACGGGCTGGCGTGGGTCTTCGTGATGGTGGACGCCACGCATTTCGAACGTCGCGCCATCTCCATGTCGCAAGCGTTGGATACGGGATGGTTGGTCGGTGCACCGTTCAAAGCGGGTGAGCGCGTCGTCACCATCGGTGCCAACGCATTGATGGCGATGGATGCCGTCGGAAACGAAGCCCCAGCGAAGAAAGCATCACCCACCGACCAGGATGGTGATTGATGCTTGCTGCCATCATTCGAAGCGCGCTGCGCTGGCCGGTCTGGGTCGCGTTGCTGGGGCTTTTGCTTCTCGCTATCGGCGTAGGGAGTCTCAGCGGGGCGAAGTACGACGTGTTCCCGGAATTCGTCCCGCCACAGGCATCCGTCCAAGTCGAAGCACCGGGTTTTTCCGCGACCCAGGTGGAGCAGCTGGTTACCCAGCGCATGGAAAACGCGATCAACGGCGGCACCAACGTCATCACGGTTCGCTCGCAGTCCATCCAGGGCTTGTCGGTCATTACCGTCCTGTTCGAGGAGGGCAGCGACCCCTTTCTTGACCGGCAGATGCTCAGTGAACGCGTAAGCGAAGCCGCGGCGGGATTGCCCCAAGGTGTTCAAGCGCCCCGCATCAGCCCCATGACGTCCTCGACCATGGACCTGCTCAAGATCGGCTTCGTCAGCGACCGCCTTGACCCGGTGGCTTTGCGTTCGCTGATCGATTGGTCCGTCAAACCCCGCCTGCTCGCCGTCTCCGGTGTGGCCGGGATAGCCAATTTTGGTGGTGGCGTTCGTGAGCTGCAGATTCATGTGAAGCCGGCGCAACTGGCCACGTTCGGATTGACGCTGGAAGATGTGCGGCTGGCCGCCGCGGCCGCCACGGGCGTGCGGGGCGCCGGATACATCGATACGCCGAGCCAGCGCGTGATCGTGGAAACGAGCGGCACGGTGCATCGGGCGGCCGAGCTCGCGCGCACGGTCATCACGCAACGGATGGGCCGCAACATCACGCTGGGCGATGTGGCGACCGTGACGGAGGGTGCGGCGCCGGCGTTTGGTGATGCGCTGATTCAAGGGCGCCCCGGCGTCGTCTCGCTGCTGACCAGCCAATACGGCGCCAACACGCTGGAAGTGACGCGCGCCGTCGAAAAGGCCCTGGATGGTTTGCGTCCCCTGTTGAAGGCGGAGGGCGTGACGGTCTATCCGCAGCTGCAGCGACCCGCCAGCTTCATCCAGGTCGCACTGAACCACATGCGCGACGCGTTGCTGTTCGGCGCCGTCTTGGTGCTGGTGGTACTGATCGTGTTTCTGCGCGACTGGCGCACGGCGCTGATTTCGTTCGTCAGCATTCCCTTGTCGTTGGCGATCGCCACCTTGGTGATGGAGCGGATGGGGTGGACGATCAACACCATGACCCTGGGTGGCTTGGCGGTGGCGCTGGGCGTCGTCGTCGACGATGCCATCATCGATGTGGAAAACATCATGCGGCGCCTGCGTCAGGCCGGCCCATCGGGACCGCGCGCCGTCATCATTCTGGCGGCGTCGATCGAGGTTCGTCGCCCGGTGGTGCTGGCGACCCTGGTGGTGGGGTTGGTGTTTGTTCCGATCCTGCTGTTGCCGGGCCTGCAAGGCAGCTTCTTCGCGCCGATGGCCGGCGCGTTCCTGCTGGCGACCTTCGCGTCGTTGCTGGTGGCGCTGACCGTGACCCCGGCACTGTGCATGTTGCTGCTCAAACCCGAGGCGCGTCACCACGAACCGCATTGGCTCAAGCGCGTCAAGCTCATCCAGCACGGCGGCATGCGCCTGGCCATGCCGAGGCCACGCTTGCTGTTGGCACTCTCGGCGCTGCTGGGCATCGCCGCCATTGGCTCACTCTGGCTGTTCGGTTCACAACTGTTGCCGACCTTTCGGGAAGGCCACTACGTCGTGCAGATCACGGCGCCTCCCGGCACATCGCTTGCCGAGATGACCCGACTTGGCACACGGCTCAGCAAGGATGTCCTCAAGATCGATGGCGTACGCACCGCGGCGCTCATGGCGGGACGCGCGGAGGCGGTAGTGGATACCTGGCCTACCAATCGCGGTGAACTTCATGTCGAGCTGGCTCCCAAGCTCTCGGCGCATGAGCAACTGCGCATCGAAGCATCGCTGCGGAAGGTGGCGAGTTCCTATCCCGGCCTCAGCGCCGACGTGGTCACCTTTCTCGGCGACCGCATCGGTGATTCACTATCCGGTGAAACGGCGCCGGTGGCCATCAGCCTCTACGGCCCCGACCTCGACGAACTCGACAGGCTTTCCACGCGCGCCGTCGATATCCTGAACACCATACCGGGTGCAGGTTCGGTGCACCTTTCCGCCACGCCAGCGGCGCCGACGATGCGGATCCACCCCGATCCCGTCCGGATTGCCCGCTACGGCATGCGCATGACCGATGTCCTGGATGCGGTGGCGATGGCCTACCAAGGCATCATCGCCACGGAAACCTACGATGGCGTACAGGCCATCGGCGTGCGTGTCGTGCTCGATCAGGCATCCCGGCAAGATCCGGAAACGATTGGCCGCCTGCTGCTGCGCACGCCCTCAGGCAAGAGCATACCTCTGGCGGCCATCGCGGATATCGATCTGGTGCAGGGGCGCGCGACCATCTCGCATGAAGGCGGACGCAGGCGCCAGGTAATCGCTGTGCGGCCCACCAACCCCGATGTGGTGGGATTCGTGGATCAGGCGCGTGCCGCGCTTGCTCAACAGCTCGATCCACCGACCGGTTACTACCTGGAATATCACGGAGCCGCGGAAGGAACGCTGCAGGCGCGCCACGCGCTTGAATGGCATGCGGCCCTGGCCGGCGCCGGCATCATCGCGCTGTTGTTCATGGCATTTCCCGATCGTCGCAGCGTGGGGCTGATTCTCGTCAACGTGCCCTTTGCCCTGGTCGGCGGCGTGGCCGCCGCCGCCACCATGGGCAGCGTGCTGTCGATCGGGGCGCTGGTGGGTTTGGTGACGCTCTTCGGCATCTCCGCGCGCAACACCATCATGCTGATCTCGCACTACGAGCACCTGGTGCTGGAAGAGGGAGCGCACTGGAATCGCTTTACCGCCATGCGCGGCGCGCGTGAGCGGCTGACGCCGATCCTGATGACAGCGCTGGTGACTGGCTTGGGCCTTTTGCCCCTGGCCTTGGGTAACGGCGAGGCGGGACGCGAGGTCGAAGGACCCATGGCCATCGTGATCTTGGGTGGGCTAATCACGTCGACCTTGCTCAACTTGTTGGTGATGCCGGCTTTGTCGCTGCGCTACCTGCGAATGGCTGCTCCCCCGCATGATGCAAATCAAGTTGAGTTATTGCCTGCAACCCACCGTCCCGTGGATCCATGAAACGTCAAAAGCTTCCCGAGCGTTGAAACCCTGCGGTCACGTCATCAACGCTATCTTCGGCCCGCGAGGTCCCCCCGGGCAATGCAGTGTGGTCTAAACGTGCTGCGCCACGACGCTGCGCCCCTACTACACGCGCTTAGCACACGTAAGAGCAGGCTCGGACTGCATCGCACGCCCTTCGGTACCACGCAGTCGTTTACCTATTGTCATTACCGATCGGTCTGGCCGGGCGACAAGTCATGCGCCCGCTAGCCGCAGCAGGACTTCTGCTGCTGGATCGGCGGACACGGCACGCTGCCGTAGGAGCAGAACACGCAGCAGTCGCCCGCTTTCGGCCGCAACAGCTCGCCGCAACCCTTGCAGTCGTATAAGAACTGGCACGCATCGGTCGGCATGGTTTCAGTGACCTGGTGGCCGCAATGCGGACACGTCAGCGTGCTCTGCAGGATGACATCCATTGCTCTGGCCCCCGAAGTTAGTGTCATCAAAGGAACCATGCCATCAGCTTGGGCTCAAGCTGCGGCCACGCGAGCGCAAGAACCAGCACCAGACTTGCCAACCCCATGAGCCCCAGGGTCGAGCTGGCCAGTCGCGCCTTGTGCTTCACCGACTGTCTCCATACCCACAGCCATGCTCCCACAACGGCAACTACCGCCAGAACAGTCAGCCACACATGCGCGCCGGCCAGCCACCCCAGCAGCCCACCTGCGATCGCCGTCGCGGCGACAGCCGGAAAAGCCAGGGGCAGCAGGCAACAGGCGCCACAAGCGATTACTGCCGTCGCCGATGTGGCCGTTGCGACTCCGGCTATTCGTGCGGCTTTTATGGGGCTGACAGGCACCGAACAAGTCCCGCAGCATTCCGTAGCGCCGGTCGCCAATCGGCCGCCTTGAAAAGGAGCCAACAGTGCATCCGCCTCTTGAGAAGCGTGGTCGGGCACAGTGATGTCGAGGCGGACTTCCTCGCTGCTGTGGGTGATCCTGAATTCCAGAAAGGCGCAGCATTCTTGCTCGCGTGACATCAACGCTTCGACGTCGCGCTGCGCGGCCGGACCATAGGTCAGCATCAGCGTAGTCCCCTGGCGTTGAGCACGGCGCAGATGCTTGCGGTTCAATTCCGCAATCCAGGTGAGGCGCTCCTGAAACGCACGTCCCTCCAGCGAGCAAGCCGATCCGTGGGTAGTAGTGTCGGTCATGAGGTTCATTTCCCGTGGAATGGCGCTACCCTAATCCTTCAAGTTACTTGAAGTTCAAGCCCCTATGAACACGGAAATGAAGATCGGTCACCTGGCAAAAGCCACCGATACGACGACTCCCACCATTCGCTACTACGAGGACATCGGCCTGTTGCCGACAGCCTCCCGCCGGCCCGGCAGCCAGCGTGTCTACGGGGAAGCCGATGTCCGTCGACTGACCTTTATCCGTCGTTGCCGGGATTTCGGCTTCCCGATTGACAAGGTACGGCTGCTGGTTTCGCTAGTGCAGAACGGCGAACGCTCATGCTCGGAAGCACGTGACCTCACCTTCGCGCATCTGGTGGAGATACGGCAAAAGCTCGCTGAATTGCAGGAACTTGAACACAGCATCGCTTCCTTTGTGGACAGCTGCGATCAATCCTGCGCAGACGGGTCGGGAGCTGACTGCGTGATGCTGGAAGAGTTGGCCCATGGCAACGCGCCCTTGCGGATCCCACCGCAGCGAACAGGCTGTTGCGCAAAAGCGGAAGTGAATAGGACCGCCAAATGACCCTTACCGCTTTGGTCTACGCTGCCGCAGCTTTGGCAGAAATTGCCGGGTGCTTCGGGTTCTGGTTGTGGCTTCGAGAAGGCAAGTCTCTATGGCTCCTGCCGGCGTCACTTGTGTCACTGGCCGCCTTCGCGTGGTTGCTGACGCTCTCGGAAAGCCCTGCCGCGGGGCGTGCCTTTGCTGCCTATGGTGGCGTCTACATCGTGGCGTCGATTTTGTGGTTGTGGCGAGTCGAGAGCGTTCGACCCGACCGATGGGACATCATCGGCGCGGGCATCTGCCTGTTGGGTGCGGCCATCATCCTGTTCGCGCCACGCCATGCGGTGGCCGGCTGAAGAAGTGTCCCGGTTCGAGCGTCTCGGCGTATGCCGCAAAACTGGAGCGCTGCCGGCGGAAAGCCGCATACCCAGTTCGCGGCAATGGCGCACACGCCCCTCGTGACCGACGTACCGAACAAGGCGCCTCCGGAGGCGCCTTATTTATTTAAGTGGCTCGTACCACCAATGGAACATCCGCTCCTCCCGATGAGGAGAGGAGCGGATGCTCTGTCACTGACCCAGCGACTTGCAGACGTCAGCCCACTCTTGCATCTGCTCCAGACTGGTCGAGGTGTCGGCGTTCTGTTTCTGTTGGTCGACCGCAAACTTGTCCTGCAGCTTCTGGATGCAAGGAGTCATCTTCGGCCAGCCATCCGGCCCAACGTCGCCGCTGTGCACCGTCGTATTCGCGACCGGCTGACCCTGCGGCTGCGAGGCGCCTGTCAGCACGGCCACGGCCGAATTCACAACCTGCGGTGTTACCGGAGCGGCAGGTGTCGGCTGGGCTGCTTGCGCTACCTGCGGAGCAGGAGCTGGCGTGGCTGTGCTCGTCGTGGCTACATCTGACGAATCGTTGGCGCTGTTAGGCCGAGATGCCACCACGGCTTCCCCCACAGTGCCAGTCGCGGATACGCGTACCCATTCACCCTTTGCGAGTTCTTGGGCCTGGATGGGCGCTGGGGCCCGACCTACGACTTTGCCGTCACTGTCGTAACAGAGGGCGTCGGTACAAAAAAGCTTGCTCGGTAATAACGGAATTTCTTTAATAAGGTTGGGAATATAGTCCGGCATATCGGCACCGACGTTCCGCCTGACGAATTGGACATCCGCCGGATTCACTGGAAATACTCGATCGGCATTCTCTTCCAACCAACCGGCTGGCTGTCTCCCGGCATTCAGGGCCGGGTAACCAAGCGCGTCGACATGGTCGTCAACAGCCAAGGGTAAGCGCTTCCACAGATAGGCAAGTCTGGCAGCCTCAACCGCATTGTGACCCGGATAAAAAGCAGCCAAGGTATTGCCGTAGGTTGTGTCCGTGAAGGGCGAGGCAGGCTTGACAGGAATGCGCGAATTGGTGAGATAGGAAAAAGCTTCATCAGCGTTCGTGACCTTGTTGTTGCTGGCCATTTCCATCACACGGACGGTATCTATCTTGAAGTCTTTGATGCTTCCACCCTTGAACCGGATGACAAAACCGGCGTAGTTAAGCGCTGGGTGTCCGTCGGAACCGAAAGCCCACTGGTAGACATCACCTTCAGAAACGATATCAGCCTTGTCACGCTCGGCAAATGCCGAGTCTTTCACGCCCTTGTAGTCGCAACGGTATTCGACGAAATACTGGTGCTGCTCGGTCTGATCGACCTTCCACTTCACCGAGTCGCAGACTTTTCGGTAATCCAACGCCTGATCCACGGTCAAGTTCGGATCTGGGACTCTGAGGATCGGATTTTGGAACTCATTGATTGGGTAGCTGAAGGGAAGTGCCTTCACCTCAGTGATGTGTTTGTCGGGGGCACAGCCCGTGAGAGTGATGACCGCAGCGACAGCCACGATGGAAAGGAGGATTTTCATAGGGGCTTCCTTCGGTGGGAGCTCGATGGAGGGCATACAGCCCCGCCCTTACCGGGCGAGGCTGTATGCGAGGGACTTACTGGGAATCGCTGCTGTTACCAGACATCGCCTGGCAGAGGGAGTCACAGGTCTGCGACTGCGACTTGAGGGTCGATGCCTGCTCAATCATCGAGGGGTTCTGCATGATGCCCCAGAGGTTGCAGAGCGTCAGGACCGTCAGGATGGCGCTCCAGATCAGGAGGCCGGTGGCCGCATTGGGCTTGGCAACGATGGCCGGACCGTTGCTGCTGTCCACCGCATCGACGCGGCTCCAGCCCGCGAGGAAGCCGCGGGTATGGAACCAGCCCGCAGCAAAGGCGCCCACGATCACCGAGAAGAAGGAGGCTGCGCCGCCACTATCGACTGCGGCGCAGCCGATGCCGACGAGAACCGCCACGATCACGCCGCCGATGGCGGCCATGATGTATTCCTTCTTGAGCGCGGGGCTATCCTTCTTGACGTACCCGCCCGAGAACTGCGTGCCACGGAAGTAGGAACCACGGCAGGCGCCGCGCCAGACGATGAACGGCAAGGCGAGGATCGGCAGCAGGTACTGAAGCACGAGCCCGAAGCCGTTGTCGGCTGCCAGGAACACGAGTCCGCTGGCCATCGCGCCGGCCAAGCAGGTGGCCAGGAAGAGGCGACTGATGATGAGGTTGTAGCGCTGGGCCGGGGAAAGCGATTGCAGGTTCGCCCGGTAGGACGGATAGGTATTCGCAACAGCGTTCATGGTATTTCCTTGTGAGTGGTGTGGTTGACTCAACTGGTACTGCGGGAGCCGCCTTCGTGTACGCGGCCCCATCCCCGCAGGACGCCCCTGGTAAAGAGCCGACCCGCCCAAGATGAGAGTGAAGAAACAGAACTCGCTGCGTGTCGTCACCAATCGACATGCCCACCGCCACTTCACAGACGCTGAAGTGTTCATGGCTTTGTCTTAGGTGTGCGCGGCTTCGCATCGGTTGTTCGATGGCCCCCTGTGGCCAGCTTTGAATGCTGCTCAGATCGGAATCCAAGCCACGCATCAATGATGCACCATCATTCTGAACTGAACCGTAAAACGGTTCAACGACGAGTGGCGCATGAGGGGTCTATTCATCAAAAAGCCCAAGAAATAAGCGGAAATTGGCGATCGCATCGCCTGGGCATAAGCGGCCAATGAGTTGATAAATAGATCGTCTCGGCGCCTCCGTATGGTAGGGCCATGGCGACGCGTACTGACAAAAGTGTCAAATCGGTCGACAGAGGCGAATACGCCATTGCGTGGGCACTCCTGAAGTCCGCGCGTCTGTCAGCCAAGTTGACCCAGCGGCAACTAGCCGTGAAGCTGGGGCGCACACAAACCTTCGTGGCTGATGTCGAGCTGGGTCGACGGCGACTCGACATCCTCCAGCTCTACGATTGGTGTAAGGCCACCGGGACACCCCTCGCTGCCTATGCGCAACAGGTGGAAAGCACACTAGACGTACTTCCCAAGCACTTGCCATCTGCGATGAAGGCCAGGAAGCCACGACAGAGTGCCAAATGAGTACGCCGCGTTGACTTAGAAAAGAGAGTTACAGAAGCCCCCTGCCGGCCATGCTGACGCACTCTGCACCCACGACGATGTGGTCCAGAATCCGCACGCCTACCAGCCTCAATGCGTCACGGAGCTCGTTGGTGATGGCCCTGTCAGCGGCACTGGGTTCCGCAAGCCCGCTTGGATGGTTGTGCGCGAGAATCGCGGCGCTGGCATTGATGCCCAAGGCCGCCCGCACGACCTCTCGTGGATAGATGCTGGCACTGTCGACGGTGCCGGTGAATAGCTTCTGACAATCGAGAATGCGATGGCGGTTGTCGAGCCACAGTACGTGGAATTCCTCGTGCAACAGCGCACCCAGCCGCATACGGAGGAAGTCGGTGGCATCGGTCGGGCTGCCGATCCTGCCAAGCCGCTCAAGCCGCTCCCTCAGGATACCTTCGGCTGCAGCGAGTACGTCCTGTTCCGTCGTGTCGCTGCCAAGCTTGTAGCGGGTGTAGGCCAACGTTCGATGAACTTTCATTACGAACTCCTTTTAGACGACACAAACGCATAGAGCCCGGCCGAAGCCGGGCTCTATGCGTGGTCGCGAGGGAAGATGAAAAGGCAAAGAGATCAAGCCCAAGAGCTTGGGTCATGTGTGTGCCAACCCATCTTTCGGAGTCGCGGTTTTCCGGCGTCGGGCGCAATAGGCAAACAAGAAGCCGATCGAGAATACGATGGCAAACGCAACAAGACATTCGAGTACGGGATAGTTGTACATAGCGATTTGCTCCCATGAAATCGGTGGTGAGACACACGCAATCAGCTTTTTTGAGCGGGCAACGCGCTGCTCTCCATGGGGTGATATAGATCTGAATTTCTTTGCGATCGAGCGCCCGTATCGCGCAAAGGCGTTAAGCGGCCTTGCTTACGGTCGCGTCGCAGGAGACCACCGTTCGGACCTTGTCTGGAGTGAAAACACCAGCCCATCGTCCAGCTATTGCGGTCGTGTCTCGGCCAATAAGCAATCGAACTACCGAGGCAAGCAGGCCAAGTGAAGCAGCACGCCAGCCAGACTCTTCAGGTCTTGGCTGTTATGCGCCAACACCCTCCTCAAGTTTCGTGCAGATCCTCCGCGCAGATAGCTGAGCCACGCGGCGGGAGCTTCCGAGCCAGGCAAGTCGTCTTCCCGCACTACACCAAGTAGTTCGCGCTCGGCGGTGGCCAGGCGACAGTTCTCCCAGACGCCCTTCCAGTGCCGGCGCACTGGGTGGAGCAGATCTAGATGACCTAGCCCGGACAACGGATCCGGCAACCGTGTCAGGCGGTAACGCGTCTTCAGCAAGGGCGAGTCGTAGCACTTGCCGTTATAGCTGACGAGCACCGTATCGGGTTGAAGCCACTCCGCAAAGGTTCGCAGCATCGCGGTTTCGGCCCCCATCGCGGTCGTCGTCAGCTGGCGCAGACGAAAGCGCCCATCCGCCAACCAGTCCGCGGCACCAATCATCCACGCGCGCGTACCCGTGCCTCCTGCCAAACCGGTTGTTTCGGTGTCGAAGTGCAGCAGTCGGCTGTGAGCGACAGATTCCTCCCACCGTGCAAATGCGGTGTCGATCAACGGAGGAGGGCGGCCCCAATCCATGAGTGCTTCCGTGAGGAACAGCCCAGGTGCGATCTCAGTCCCGGGAACGAATCGGTCACTGGATGGGGTGCGCTGGGCCATGCTCTGCATGCGAGTGCGTCCCTGAATCAGGCGAAGCACGTCAGACGAAAGTGCAGGCTTCGGCGGAGCCACAGACGACGCTTGGCCGGACTGCGTACGAAGCTGGCGCAGCCGCGCTGCTAACGCACTCACAAGGCCACCAGCAGCGCCAGCACGCGCAACGCCAGACCCTTGGGCGTTGTGGCCGCGTCCTCGTCGGCAGCAAGCACCGGCCCCACGCAACCCGGACAGCCACTACGACAATCGCAGCGCTCGATAAGGGTTATCGACTGCGCCACCAGATCCTCGCGCCGGTTGAACAAGGGTTCGCTTTGACCGATGCCGCCGGGAAATGCGTCGTAAAGGTAAACGGTCGGCGTAAACGGGGCATCAGGTGCCAGAGCGGTAAGCTGCCCGTCGGTGCCGCGGATATGTCCGCGCCCCGTGACGTCCGCACTGACGAACCACGCTCCGTCGCCGCTGCCCACAGACTTCTGCAGGTCGCGCGCTTCGGCCATCACGGCCACAGTCGCCACGATGTGTAGTGCGTAGGCGGCTCCGAGAAAACCGTCGAGGGCTTGGTGGCGGTCTTCGAAGGCGGTATCGAGGACGACCTGTGCGAGCTGCCACCACACGGCGGTCGTGTGCAATTCCTGATCGGGCAGGTTGACCGGACCGAAGCCGATGTTCTCGTGCGAGTAGAAGCGGATCTTCTTGTAGCCCGGCACGCGGCGTACGACATGCACTTCGCCATGATGGGCCTTCCCACATCCTGCGTTGGACGTGTCGAAGCAATCGAGCACCTTGAGTTTCGTGTAGTCGATCGCGTCGGTGTAGTAGTCCACGTGGGTGCGCGTGACGTAGGCCTTGCGGCCTTCCCAATCAAGCCGTTCGACCTGGTAGGGTACGGACTGGATCATGTGGATAGCGCCCTCGTAGAGGGTCACCGGCGCAGCGGTGTAGTCGACCTCGGCGATGATGGTCTGGCGTCCGTTGGTGCGATCCACCACCACGAAGTTGCCGTCCGCCACCGAGCGCAACGACACGGCGATGGCCGGGTAGCTGTCGGCGATCCACTCCCAACGGTCGCCTTCGCGATGCAGCACGCCTTCCTCGCCCAGCACGTCGAGCCAGGGCGTGGCCACCTCGGTCCCGAACATCTCGTCGCCGACGAAGGGCAGCTCGAACGCTGCGCACCGAATGTGGTCGAGCAGGATCAACGGCTGATCGGGCTGGATGCGTGCGTGTTCAGGCGGCGCGCCCTGGAAGAACTCCGGATGGCGCACGAGGTATTGATCGAGCGGATCAGAGCTGGCCACCAGCACCCCCAGCGCCGATTGCTGCCGGCGACCGGCGCGGCCGAACCGCTGCCAGGTGGCCGCGACGGAACCGGGATAGCCGTTGAGCACGACTACATCGAGGCTGCCGATGTCCACGCCCAGCTCCAGGGCCGACGTGCTCACGATCCCGTCGATGGTGCCGGCGCGCATCTCGCGTTCCGCGGCGCGGCGTTCCTTGGGCAGATAGCCGCCGCGGTAGGCGCGGATCCGCGCGGGCTTGCGCGGATCGCTATCGAACACGTCTTTCAGATACTTGGTCAGCACTTCGACCATCGTGCGCGACTGGGCAAACACCAGCGTCTTCATGCCGGACTTGATCGCCAGCCGTGCGATGCGGTTGGTCTGCGACCGCGCCGAGGCGCGCAGGCCAAGATCAGGATTCACGACGGGCGGGTTCCACAGCAGCACGTGCTTGTCGCCGGTGGGCGCGCCGCTTTCCGTAATCGCAGTCACTGCATCCTCGATCAGCGCTTCGGCGTGCTCCTTTGGATTGCCGATCGTGGCGGAGCAGAGGATGAACTGTGGCGTTACCCCATAGAACGCACACACGCGCTTGAGTCGGCGGATCACGTTGGCCACGTGCGAACCGAACACGCCGCGGTAGGTGTGCACCTCGTCGATCACCACGTAGCGCAGGTTCTCGAAGAACTGCGCCCACTTGGTGTGATGCGGCAGGATCGCCTGGTGCAGCATGTCCGGGTTGCTGACCACGATGTCGCCATGCAACCGGATCGCCTGACGCGCGTCGCCGGGCGTGTCGCCATCGAACGTGAAGGCTTTGACGCCCAGATCGCCAGCCTGGTTGAGTTCGAGCAACTCGGCCACTTGGTCCTGCGCCAGCGCTTTGGTCGGAAACAGATACAGCGCCTTGGCGTGCTGCGTCATCGCAGCGGTGATAACCGGTAGCGTGTAGCAGAGCGACTTGCCGGAGGCGGTAGGCGTGACGATGGCGACGTGCGCGCCGGATTGCGTCGCCGCCCACGCCTCAGCTTGGTGGCTATAGAGCTGGTCGATGCCACGCGAGCGCAAGGCATGCGCGAGCGCCGGTGGCAGATCGTCGGGTAACGGCGCGAATGACCCTTCACGACCGGGCACCACGAAAGCACCGGTGATCCTCGCCGCGTACCGCTTCGTGAGGCGCTGCGCCAGCGTGCGGCCGTCGCTTGGGTTGCGCAGAACCAGTTCATCGGAGGCGTAGCGATCAGGAAGAGCGTTCATGCGGTGGCCTGGACTGATGAGGGGAACAGTGAATCCCGAAGCGATCTCATCCCGTGAGATGACTTCGGGTGACGCTGCTGCTGAAGTCGCCTTCGAAGCCGTATGCGATCACCGCGCTAAGCCATTGATCTGTCAGAGGTGGTTCGGCGTGGTTTTCTTTCATCTTTCATTTTCACCTAAATAGGTGAAACTATGCGAGCCATGACCATCCAGATCACCCAGCGCCAATTGAACGTCCTTGCCTTCATCCGCGCCCGGATTGAGCGGGACGGGCAGTCGCCCACGCTCGAAGAAATCGGCGACGCCCTGGGGATCGGCAATGTCAGCGCAGTGCTCAAACACGTCCGCTCGCTCGAAGCGAAAGGCAGGGTGACGATCGAACCCAACCACGCCCGCAGCATTCGCTTGGTGCGTGAGTCCGACCCTATGGATGCCGACACGCTCGATCTACCTCTGATCGGCCGTATCGCGGCCGGCGAGCCCTTGTTTTCGGAGTCACGGGTCGATCGCAGCCTGCGCGTGTCCCGTTCGCTGTTCCGGCTGCGGCCGGACTACCTGGTGAAGGTGGTCGGCGATTCGATGCGCGACGAAGGCATCCTGGATGGCGATCTGGTGGCGGTGCATGCCACGCCGGTAGCCCGTCATGGTCAGGTGGTCGCAGCACGTGTCCGCGGCAACGAATTCACCATCAAGCGACTGCACTGGAAAGGCGATGTGATCCGGCTGATGCCGAACAGTCCGGGCTTCCAACCCATCGACGTGGATCCCACCGAAGACTTCGCAATTGAAGGTCTGTTTGCAGGCCTGCTGCGGGGTAGCTGATGAACGCTGCAGTCCCACTCTCCGCGTTGCTCGATGCGCGCCAGGTCTGGCGTGGTCGTGCCCCCGAGGTGCCGGTCGGTGATCAACCCACCGGTTGGCGCGCACTCGATGCGGTGCTGCCGGCAGGCGGATGGCCCGAGGCCTCGTTGTCCGAGATCCTGTTGCCCGTCGATGGCGTAGGCGAACTTCGTCTCGTGCTGCCCACGCTCGCACGGTTGACCCAAGGTCAGCGCCATGTGGTGATCGTGTCGCCACCCTACGCGCCATGTGTCGCCGGCTGGCGTCAGCAAGGCGTCGACATGCGCCGTGTCGAATTCGTGGATGCCGGTGAGAAGGATGTGCTCTGGGCCACTGAGCAGTGCCTGCGATCGGGAAGCTGCGCCGCGGTACTGGCTTGGCCGCATCACGCCGACGATCGCGCCTTGCGGCGTCTACAGGTCGCCGCGGTCACTGGGCAGGCTCTCGCTTTCGTGTTCCGCGATCGCTCCCACCTTTCAAACGCTTCGCCTGCCGCGCTGCGTCTGGAACTGGAAGCACCGCCACGTCCGCAGATTTGGGTGCGCAAATGCCGAGGTGGCGCCGTGCCCGCCCACGCCATTCCCTTGCCACGTTCTGTCCATTGATGGCGGCCAGACATGCTTTGGCTCTGCATCTACCTGCCACGTCTGGCCTTGGATGGGATTCTCCGACGCCGGCCCACGGACGATCCGTTGGTGCTTGTCGACGGACCCGTCAACGCACGCACGATCGTTTCGGCCAATGAAGCTGCCCGAGCGGCAGGCTTGCATGTCGGGCAGCGGCTGAGCGCAGCCCAAGCGCTGCTGTCGCAGTTCGAAGCGATCCCCTATGACCGCGAGTCGGTGGAGCGGTGGCTCCGGTTCCTGGCTGCTGTGGCTTACCGATACAGCTCCGAGGTCAGCCTGCTGCCGCACGCGATCGTGCTGGAAGTCAACAAGAGCATGGGCTTGTTCGGGCCATGGCCACGGCTTGAATCCATGCTGCGGGCCGACTTCACCGACCTAGGATTCCGCCATCGCATGGCAGCGGCGCCGACGGCTCACGCCGCCCATGTGCTGACCACAGTTTCCGATGGGCAGGCGGTGCTGTCCGTCGACATGCTGCGCAACGCTCTGCAGCGGGTGCCGATTGCGAAGAGTCATTTGCCCGCGAGCGCGATCGCGGCGCTGCCGAGCATGGGCATTCGTACCTTGGGCCAAGTGCTGGCACTACCGCGAGACGGACTGCGTCGACGTTTCGGTGCGGAACTGCTGGCATCCTTGGATCGTCTGACCGGCGACTTGCCGTCCGGTTTGGCGTTGTATCGGCCGCCGGATACGTTCGACCTGCGCATTGAGTTGCTCCACGAGGTGGAGAACCTATCGGCGTTGATCTTCCCCGTGCGGCGCATGGTCGATGATCTGGCTGCCTATCTCGCTGGCCGCGATGGCGGGGTGCAGCGTTTCTTGTTGCGCCTGGAACACCGCGACGGTCGCTTCACCGATGTGCCGGTGGGCTTGCTGGCGTCGGAACGCGACGGTGCCTTGCTGTTCGAGTTCGCACGTGGCCGGCTGGAACACGTAACGCTGCCTGAGCCGGTGCTGGCGTTGCGCCTGATCGCACGTGACCTGCCGGCGTTCGTGCCCGCGGGACGTGACCTGTTCGACGAACGCCCCGCGAACGCGTTGCCGATCGAGCAAGTGCGCGAGCGATTGCGGGCGAGGCTAGGCGATGGTGCGGTCTATCGACTGGGTAGCACGCAAGATCCCCGGCCCGAGCGCGCGCAGCGCGAAGCCACGCATGATGAAGTGCCGATCGAGCCGCACCCACGCCCTACGTGGCTGCTTCCGCGCCCCATTCCGTTGCGCGGTGGGAACCCGATCATCCTGGCGGGTCCGGAGCGCCTCGAAACGGGTTGGTGGGATGGTGGTGAGGTCTGCCGCGACTACTACGTCATCGAAACCTCACTAGGGCAGGAGGCCTGGGCATTCTGCGCACCTGATGAGCAGACCGGCTGGATGATTCACGGGTGGTTCGCATGACGGCCTATGCGGAACTCCATTGCCTGTCGAACTTCTCGTTCGGCCGCGGGGCATCCAGTGCTCGAGAGTTGTTCGAGCGTGCGAAGGCGTGCGGCTATACCGCCTTGGCGATTACCGATGAGTGCTCACTTGCCGGCATCGTCCGCGCACTGGAAGCCTCCCGCAGCACGGGCGTGCCGTTGATCGTCGGTTCGGAGATCCAGCTCGACGATGGTCCGAAGCTTGTCGTGCTGTGTGAAACGAAAGCGGGTTACACGGCGCTGTGCAGCCTGATTACCACGGGGCGGCGCACTTCTGAGAAAGGTACCTACCGACTGACGCGCGCCGACGTGGCCACGGGTCTTCCGGGCACGCTGGTTCTATGGGCACCTAACCTGATCGTCGACATGGCTCACGGTCGCTGGGTGCGACAGACGTTCGGCGATCGTGCCTGGCTGGCCGTCGAGCTGCATCGCGGACCCAACGACGCACGGCGAGTGAGTGAGCTGGAAGCGATCGGACGCGAGCTGGGTCTGCCGCTGGTGGCAGCGGGCGATGTGCACATGCACATTAGGCGACGGCTGGCGCTGCAACACACGCTCACCGCCATCCGGCACCGCGTGCCCATCGCAGAGGCGGGAGGGTTGATCGCGCGCAATGGCGAACGACACCTGCGTCGCCGGCATGTGCTCGCCAAGCTCTACCCCAAAGGGTTGCTCGAAGAGAGCACACGGATCGCGGCGCGGTGCACCTTTACGCTCGATGAGCTGCGCTACCGCTATCCGGCCGAGCTCGTCCCGGACGGTCATACCCCCACCAGCTGGCTGCGCCAGCTGGTGGGGGAGGGCGCACGATGGCGCTGGCCTGAAGGCGTGTCGGACAAGGTGCACAAACAGCTAGAGCACGAACTGGGGCTGATCGAGTCGCTGCGCTACGAGGCCTATTTCTTGACCGTGCACGACATCGTGCGTTTCGCGCGCAGCCAGGGAATCCTTTGCCAAGGACGTGGTTCAGCGGCGAATTCCTCGGTGTGCTTCGCGCTCGGCGTGACCGAGGTCGACCCGATGAAGATGAGCCTGCTGGTTGAGCGGTTCATCTCCAAGGAGCGCAACGAGCCGCCGGACATCGACATCGACTTCGAGCACGAGCGCCGGGAAGAGGTCATCCAGTACATCTATCGGAAATACGGACGCGAGCGTGCTGCTCTCGCCGCCACCGTCATCTGTTACCGCGGCAAGAGCGCTGTGCGGGACGTGGCCAAGGCCATGGGGCTGCCGCTGGATCAGGTCGATCAGCTGAGCCAAGTATTCGCGTGGTGGGACGGCGACGAGTCACTCAACGAGCAATTACGCGAGCGAGGATTCGATCCGGAGAGCGCGGTTATCCAGCGCGTCATCAAGCTGACGGCCGAGATCCTGGACATGCCGCGTCACCTGTCGCAGCACGTCGGGGGTTTCGTGATCGCCGATGCGCCATTGAGCGAACTGGTGCCGGTGGAGAACGCTGCGATGCCCGATCGCACAATCATCCAGTGGGACAAGGATGATCTGGACGCCATGAACCTGTTGAAGGTCGATTGTCTGGCCCTGGGCATGCTCACCTGCGTCCAGAAATGCTTGAACATGCTGCGCGACCAACGTGGACAGGATTACTCGATGGCCACGCTGCCATCCGAAGATCCCGACACCTACGCCATGATCCAGCGGGCGGACACGGTGGGCGTGTTCCAGATCGAGTCACGCGCGCAGATGGCCATGCTGCCCCGGCATCGACCGGAGAACTTCTTCGATCTGGTAGTGCAAGTCGCGATCGTCCGGCCCGGCCCCATCCAGGGCGACATGGTGCACCCGTATCTGCGACGGCGTAGGGGCGAGGAGCCCGTCGACTATCCCTCGGAAGAGTTGAAGGAAGTGTTCGAGCGCACGCTGGGCGTGCCGCTGTTTCAGGAACAAGTGATGAAACTGGCCATGATCGCAGCGGGTTACACCGCCGGAGAGGCGGATGGGCTACGGCGCGACATGGCCGCATGGAAGCGGCGCGGCGGCTTGGAGAAGCACCGCGAACGCATCCTGACCGGCATGACCGATCGCGGCTACACCACGGCGTTTGCCGAGAAGCTGTTTGAGCAGATCAAGGGCTTCGGCAGCTACGGATTTCCAGAAAGCCACGCCGCCAGTTTCGCCGGCATCGTCTATGCGTCGTGCTGGTTGAAGCGCCACGAGCCGGCGGCATTCGCCTGTGCGCTGCTGAACAGCCAGCCCATGGGCTTCTATGCACCGAGTCAGATCGTGCAAGACGCTAGGCGTCACGACATCGAACTTTTCCCTATCGACGTGCAGTGCAGCGATTGGGACAACACGCTTGTCACTCGCGAAGAAGAACCTCCAGCGATCCAACTTGGCTTACGTCAGGTGCGCGGGTTCAGTGAGGAAGCTGCACGTCGGATCATGGTGGCCCGTGCCCAGCGTCCGTTCGCCGACATCGCGGATCTTTGCGCGCGAGCGGCCGTGGACAAGCGTCACCAGGACTTGCTGGCGCAGGCCAGCGCCCTGCGAGGTTTGTCGCGGCACCGGCACCACGCACACTGGGAGATCGCCGGTGTGGAAAAGCAGCTGCCGCTCTTCGGCAACGTCAGTCCGGCAGAGATCGAAGTGGCCTTGCCGAAGCCGACGCAGGCCGAGGACACCCTGGCGGACTATGCGCGCACCGGACTGACGTTGGGCGTGCACCCTATGGCGCAGATCAGGGATCGGTTGCGCGCGGCTCGATGCACGGACTCACGCACGCTGTGCAAACGACCCCACAACACCTATGTGCGAGTTGCCGGGATCGTCACGATGCGTCAGCGACCACAGACCGCCAGCGGTGTGACGTTCCTGACGATGGAAGACGAACACGGCTTGGTCAACGTCATTGTCTGGCGCGATGTCGCCGAAACCCACCGGCGGGTATTGTTGGAGTCAGAACTGCTGGGAATCGACGGACGTTGGGAGGCGGTCGATGGCGTGTGCCATCTGATTGCCAGTCGCCTGCTTGACATGAGCGAGCTGCTCGGTGGGCTGGATGTGCGGTCGAGAGACTTCCACTGAGCGCCTCGGGCGAAACACGCGGTGCCAAGGTAAGTCTGGATGTCACGGAAAAGCGCGAGAAGCACACGCCAGCGATGACGACATCCAGGCTACCCAGGCTCAACTGCATACAGCGGATTGAATGCGCTACGCGACCGATCCACGATCACCAGCCCGCCGGCCATCATGATTAGCTGCAGAGCCGCGTCGACCGGCGGAAACCGACCCATAGCGGACATCCACCGCCCGGTGGTCAGAGTACGCCAGATGCAGAGACCCGGCAATGCGAGAAGAGCAGCATCACCGCTGGGCCCTCACAGCTCATAAGCGTCATTTCCGGAGTATGTGATAGCTTGCGTTCTCGCGGGGCATAAGAAGGCGGGGGCACGTCGGCACGCATGCACATCTCCAAGTTAATACTCATCAATTATCGGAATTTCGCTAGCGCCACCCTGCGATTCAATAAAGGCGTAAATACGATCATTGGCGAAAATGGCTCAGGAAAGTCCAATGTACTAAGAGCTATCAGACTCATGCTGGACGACAGCATGATCTGGGCTTCATACAAGCTCAATGAGTCGGACTTCTACCGGGGACTTGGTTCTTGGCGCGGTCACTGGATCGTCATCAGCGTCGAGTTCGACGAGATCAGCGCAGATGAGGCGGTTCAGGCGCTCTTCGTGCATGGCACGGGAGTTGGGCAGGCTGGGGGGGGGGTAGGGCGAGCAACATACAACCTGATATTCCGCCCAAATAAGCAGATCAGAATGAGTCTGGCAGCGCTCGCGGACTTTGATGTAGCTGGAATGAAGGGGATTCTCGATCGGGTAACGATCGACGACTACGAAACTGTATTTACGGGGCGGAGCGTTGCCGATTTTGCAGATCCAGCGACCTATCGGCGCATCGTAGGAGACTTTGACCACGCTGTATTTAGTAGTGAAATCGAATTTCCGGAGCTGGGTGCTCGCATTCCTGGCACGCTGTCGGTCACCAAGGAAGTGTCATTCACCTTCATTCAGGCGCTGCGCGATGTGGTGTCCGAGTTCCACAACAACCGGACCAACCCACTACTCACACTGCTGAAGAGCAAGAGCGGACAGATTGACCCTGTCCAGTTTCAGCCAATCGTAGACCGCGCGCGGCAGCTGAACGCAGAAATTGAAAATCTAAACGATGTGCGAACTGTTCGCTCGGACATCGTGGAGACGATCCATGGAGCTGCCGGGCAGACCTATTCACCGTCCCTGTTGGCAATCAAGTCTGATCTTCCGGATGAAGCGGATTCTCTGTTTCAGTCACTCAAGCTCTTCGTCGGCGAGTTCGATGCGACCCATGAGGGCAGCATCCAGGAGCTAAGTCTTGGAGGCGCCAATCTCATTTTCCTGACGCTGAAGCTTCTGGAGTTCAAGTATCAGCACGAACGTCAGGCGCTTGCGAACTTTCTGCTTATCGAGGAGCCAGAGGCGCACCTGCACACGCACGTCCAGAAGACGCTGTTCGATCGAATTGGATACGCCGGGGCGCAGATTATTTACTCGACGCACTCGACACACATCTCCGAGGTGAGCAACGTTCAGAGTGTCAATATCCTTGGGCGCACCGGGACTGCTTGTGAGGCGTTCCAGCCGTCTGCGGGGCTTGCTCCTGACCAGGTGGGGAATGTCCAGCGCTACCTCGATGCCGTTCGCAGCAACCTGCTCTTCGCAAAGAGCGTGCTCTTGGTGGAGGGTGACGCCGAAGAAATCCTCATCCCTTTGATGGTGAAGAAGGTTCTTGGCGTGAGCTTGGACGAGCTTGGAGTCAGCCTAGTCAATATCGGGAGCACCGGCTTCGCGAATGTCTCCGTGCTGTTCCATGAGACCAGAGTCCGGCGACGTTGTTCGATAATCACGGACCTAGACGCGCCATTTATGAACCCGCATGCCCTGCCGGGCGACGATCCGGAGACGTTGAAATTCAAGAGCAAACTACTCGGTGCCCAAACGTCTGGCGCGGCTCGCAAAGTCAAACTCGATGCGCAGGCGGCAGGCAACGCATGGCTTCGGCCCTTCTATGCGGACAATACGTTCGAAGTTGACTTCGTTGCGTGCGGAAACGCGGGGGCGGTAGTCGCATCAGTGAACGATGTCTATGCGCAACCCGCAACGCGCGCTCAGTCCATAACTGAGCTGAACTCGGGCGATCCCACTCAGTTCGGGAGGCGCGTGCTCACCATGGCCAACTACGAAGGCAAGGGTTGGTTCGCTATTCTTCTGGGCAAGCGGATTGACCATAGGACCGTCGTTCCGCCCTATATCCAGCAAGCGATCATCTTCGCGCACGGCACGTTCTCGACCGAGCTGATCTTCAACATATTGAAGCACAGAGTGACGGTCAACAATCCAAGCGGAACCACCACACCGCCAGCACTGCAACGCTATTGGGAACGCCTGCTTGAGTATCGCGCAGGTCGAGTTGACTTCAACACCATCAAAGCGGAGGCAGCTATAGGACTTCCCGGCGATCAGATCCTTGCATTTTTGGGCGATCTACCGTGACGTTCGTCTGGACTCGGACCGAGCTCAACGATGAACAGTCGGAGGCTGTGCGAGAAGAGAACAGCGTATTCCTGGTTGCCTGCCCGGGCAGTGGTAAGACCAGAACACTTACCTACAAGATCGCCTATGAGCTCTCGCGCCTACAGAGCAAGCGACAGTTCATCGTGGCTCTCACCTATACGCATCGAGCGGCTGACGAAATTCATGAGCGTATCGAAATGCTTGGCGTCGACACGTCGCAGCTATGGATAGGGACAATTCACTCCTTCTGCCTGGAATGGATTTTGAAGCCCTATGGCATCTACGAGCCTGCTTTATCGAAGGGCTTCCGGATCATGGATGGCTACGAGCAAGAGAAACTACTGGAAGAGCTGTGCCGAACGCAACGAGGCATCACCTACTGGGACTGTGAATACTATTTCACCGACCAAGGGTACATTCTGGCTTGCAGGGATCAAAGCAAACACGAACGCCTTCGCGCCATCTTTGCACTGTATTTCCGCCATCTCGCGGACAACAAGCAAATTGACTTTGAGCAGATCCTCTTCTACGCGTCGCGACTGATCGGAAGTCAACCGCAGATCACAACGGTCCTAGCCAATATCTTTCGGTGGATGCTGATTGACGAATACCAGGATACCAAGAGAATTCAATACGCGATCGTCGCAGCCATCGTGAGGGCTGGAGCTGAGCGAACAAACCTTTTTGTTGTGGGCGATCCTAACCAGGCGATCTTTGGCTCGCTTGGGGGCTTCGCGATGCCGGTTGCCGAACTTCGGCGACTCTGTGGTGTTCGGCTGGAAGAGCGTGCACTGTCTGAAAACTATAGGTCCACTGATCGGCTAATTAGGTACTTCTCGAACTTCACAGTTCAGACGACCGGCATTCGCGGAGCTGCATCCGACCGAGCGTTTCCCAGCAGCATCAGCTACAACACCAATGTGGAGCGAGACCAGCTGGAGGCCGAGCTTGTGAGACTGATCAGGCTCAGTACTGCACAAGGGTTTTCCGCAGATCAGATCTGTGTACTGGCGCCGTGGTGGATTCTGTTGGCGGGAGTGACACGTCGACTTGCAGGCGCTTTGCCGGAGTACCAGTTCGATGGCCCGGGCATGGTCCCTTTCAGCCGCGATCAAGAAAACTTCTGGTATCGGTTGTCGCGGATAGCATTGACGGAGGCATCCCCCACGCAGCATGTGCGGCGGATGCGTTGGGCGGCAGAGGTGATCAGAGATCTAGGAAGTGAAGGCATCGACACTCGAGACCTATCTGCCAAGCGGCTTCTTCGGGAGAGCAATTCCATCCGGCTGAATCAGCCCGATGGGCTGCTGTATCTAAGAGAGTTCTTCGCTTCGTTGATGGATCGCCTCGGGGTCGACTGGCAATCACACGCTTTGCTCTCGGAGCATCATCAAGCCTTCTTTGAGAGTTCGGCCGCGAAGATTGATCGGTTACGCAGGGAAGGTACCGCGTATATCGGCGGAATTGACTTCTTCCGCAAAGTGTTTCAACACCGCAGCGGTATCACCGTCAACACCATCCATGGAGTCAAAGGTGCGGAGTTCGACGTAGTGATTGCGTTTGGCCTGCTGCAAGGAATGGTCCCGCATTTCAGCGAAGAAGCGGAGGCGGATGGAGGCGTCAACAGCGCCAAGAAGTTGCTCTACGTCGTTGGCTCTCGGGCGCGCAAGCACCTTTATCTAATCTCGGAGCGGCAACGCATGAGGGGTGGGGGACGTGGCCCATACGCGGCAACAGACACGCTTTCTGAATGCGTATTCGACTATGACGTCGTGTAGCTCAAAGCTGTGGGTAATGTTTCCGTTGGAATGGAATGGGTCCAATCGGACAGGCGCCGATGTCCGCTTCTGGCCGATTCCGGCCGGTGACCACGCGCTGACCAGGATGCCGACGCGCGCGACATGCTCGATTGGTTCTGCTGATCAGCTACGTTGGTGTGCGTAGTCCGCTTGAGCTTGCTGAGATTGGAAGCATCAAGGCTTCTTCTGCTGCACCAGTTGATGTTCGTAGTAGGGCCGCACTCGTCGGTCGAGGATCGCATACTGGCTCACGTAGTCACTCGGGCTCGGATCGAGCCACGCATCGATGTCCTCTTCTTGTATTGGAACGGGACACCGGTCGTGGCCCGCCTCAACGACTTCTGAGGGCGGGTCATCGGTGATCGCGGCGAACGTGTAGAACCCCGGATCGTCGCCGGCTGCCTCGACATAGGTCCAGAGACAGGCGACGAAGAGGTTCTCACCGGTCGATGGCGTGAACAGGATCTCCACGCTTTGCTCGCGCTCACCCGGTACCAGCGCTCGTTGCTGCAGATTGTGGAGATACACGCTTTCGTAGAACCGATCCACGATCATGATGCCGTGGTTGTGGCCGAACACCTTGCGCCATACGGTGGAGAGCTTGTCACGCCGCGCATTGTACGTGCCTGGCTTCTCGATCTCATCGGCCTCTGTCCAGCCGGGGAGGCGACAGCGGTAGCGCATCGGGACTACCAATCGCTCGCCCGATTCAGGATCACGAATCATCACCGGAGCGAAGTGACCAGGCCAGATTCTGTCGATGCCATCGGCGGATGCTGGCAAGGCTAAGTCTTCGAGCTTCTTCCTTCCTGCCTCAATCTTGTTGATCGCGACGCGGCGATCGGTCTCGGCCTTTTTGGTCGGTTTGCTTGACGCCAGCTTGGCGTTCGCCTCGACAAGGCGCGCTTCTTGGACTCCGATCTCAGACACGATGAAGGCGATTGCCTCAGTTTCCGCTTCGCGCGCCATCTCGATCGTGCCGATGTCCAGCACGCCTCTCGTAGCGTCGGTCATCGCGCGGCGCATCGCCTTCGGGACAACCTTGATCCAGTTGCCCTTCTTCTTCGTCCATCCCGCAAGTTTCGTAAATTCCTTGATATCGAGCTTTCCGCCAAGACGCTCGTATTTTCTGAAGTCCGCCCAGATCTGCGCCGAGTAGCACATGTCGAAGCCTGCTTGATTTGACCGAGCTAAGCATAATGCGAGGAGGGGATTGCGCGGCCACCTTGGCGTACAGCACCAGCCTCAATGCGTCGCGGAGCTCATTGGTGATGGCCCGGTCTGCGGTACTAGGTTCCGCAACGACACTGGGGTGGTTGTGCGCGAGAATGGCGGCGCTGGCATTGATGCTGGATGCTGCCCGAACGACCTCTCGCGGATGGACGTTGGCACCATCGGCGGTCCCGGTGAAGAGCCTCTGGCAATCCAGGATGCGATACCGGTTATCGAGCCAAAGGACATGGAACTCCTCGTGGGTAGCTCACCTAAGCGCATACGCAGGAAGTCGGCTGCATCCATTGGGCTGCCGATGCAGCCTTGCCGCTTGAGTTTCTCGCGCAGGGTGCCTTCGGCAGCAGCCAAGATGGTTTAATCAGAGGTGTTGTGGGAATGAACGGCTGACAGCGGTGTCGACGGTGAGACCTTTGGCATGACAGACTCCTTGGATGCGATGGCATAACGCCCCGGGCCCGGCAGAAGCCGGGCCCGGGGCGTATGTCGCCATGAGAAGAAAAAAGGCCGAAGCGAACTGCGACAGAGCGCCGCGGCTTAGCCGGAATTGTCGCCGAAGGCATGGCTCACATGCTTTCAGGGTTTCCTGACACGTTGCATACGTATGCCCTTGCAGCGCTCAGGGGGTCAATTCACCAAGATAGCGCCACCCCGCGAGTCAGGCTCCATCCGGCGATAGTCAGGCAGTAGCCGACGTGCGATCAGGCGCAAGCCGATGACCGGGGAACTCAAGCGCGGGGAGCGTGACGAAACAGGTCGAGCTGAGGGCCGAGTTCACGCAGCGCCGCCTCGTCCTCAGCGTCGACGTCGATGGGAGCGTACTGGGCGAAGCGGCCGCACATGACTGATTCCTACGGCGCAGACGAGGCATCTGCGGGCCTTGAGCGGGGAGCGTCAGGCATGCGGATACCAAGTGGCGTGTACAGGTAGTTTTGAATCAGCACGCGGATGCCCTCGCAAGCGTTCCGCAACTCGCGGTCGGTATAACCACCCCAGTTCCATCCGGACAGGTGAGCCAGCCCCTTGTTTGCTAGGTCGAACATTGCAACCAATGATCGTTCTGCATCGGCGGGTTCACCGTTATAGGCGGTAAACACCGCTTGGGGAGAAACTTTTGGTAAAGGCGCGTCGCGAGCATCGCGGAAGTACTCGATACCAATGTCGTCCTGGCGACGCGAGGGAATCGCCGCCAGATGGCCCTTCTCGACACGCAGCCCCATGAACTCCATGAGGCTCCGCGCATGGATGAATCCGACCTCGATCATCGGGTTCAACATCGCCGCAGTGTTTCCCCGAAGCAGGAGACGCCCCTCCACAAATACCTGCATTTCTCTCGGCTGCTCGTAGTCGTGCGACTTGTCGTAGGCCCATAGCAGGGTTTCCAAGGCCTGCAGGCGATAAGGAATCCAGACCTCCAGCAGTTCGGAGTTGCTCAGCTTGCCCTGATCTGTGTCTGTCGTGTCGGCCATCGAGACGGCTCAGATATCCAGCTTCGGAAAGGCGCGGACGATCTTCAGGGTTTCGAGGCTGACGGTGATGACGCGTAGGAACAGTTCCAGCGGGTACTTGGGGTTGTGCATGGTCTCAAGCGCCCAGTCGTTGGCGTCGTTGACGATGCCGCTGGCTTTGTCGGTTTTCACGCACTGGCGTTCGATCACCCAGTCCAGCGCGGGCTTGCCGTTGACGACGTAGTCGTAGGCTTCGGGCGGGATGCCGGTGACGGTGATGTGGGTGTTATAGACGAGGCGGGTGAGGTCTTTCTTGCCGCCGGCCTTGGGCACTTTCATCTTTTCCACGAGGTAGTCGGCGTCGCTGAGCTTCTTGTTGCCGGTGTCGAGTTTGGCGCTGGCGTACATCGGCACGGTTTCGAAGTTCAGGTGCAGATCGGCCAGCGCTCGGCCAGCCTTGCTGAAGGCCCAAAAGTCGACGGCTGTCTTTACGCGCGGGATGCGCGGCAGTTCCTTGACGAGGTTGTCGGCGTAGCGCTCGCTGTAGTCGGGCGAATGCAGCAGGCCGTAGATGTAATAGAACAGGTCTTCCTTGCCGATCTTCTCGCCGGAGTAGGCGGACGTGAAGTGCGCGAGACCGGTATCGGTGATGGCGTCGCGGCGCTTGCGCGTTGTGGGTTTGGTGGCGTGCTGGTCGAACAGTCCGGATTGCGGGGTGTCGCTGTCCGCTGAAACCGGTTCGTCGTAGAGGTAAAGCGGAAAGCAATGCCCGGTGTCCATCGTGTGGCGGTTGGTCAACGCATCCGCCATTAAGACCGAGAAACCCGTGCGTGCACCAATTCCGGTCACACATAGCAGCAGATTTTCGGCTGCTGCGGTCGGAAAGATGCGTGGCATCTGGTACGCACTCCAGATACACGAGCGGTCAAAGTAGAAGTACGCCTTGGTGAACGGGCGATAGCACGCCGTTACTACTCGATCGGTGCTGAACTTGATTACCTTGTTCGAGGCGATCCCCCGAAGCAACTTATCGTCCCACCCAATCTTTTGCGCATCCTTTTCGACGAACTTGACCGGTTCAGCAGAAGCACCGGTCGCCTGGTACCTACCCCGTTCCTCGTTGTAGAAGCCAATCATCCGTTCAACGTTGGCGGTCAACACCTGCTTCGAGAAGCTGTACACCCAACTATCGCGATTGGTAATCACGCCGTATGAATAGTCCTCAAATAGTGCGGCGTGGCCAGTCTTGTCGCCCAAGACGATGAAATTGCTGAAACCGCTGTCACGCTGGCGCAGCCAGTCTCCGTACTCGTCGGGCTCGATGTTTTGCCAGCAATCTGCTTTGGCGACACCATCGACACTACCCAAGCTGACAATCGACGCCAGCTTCTCGTCACGGCTCATTTCATGCCCAATGTCATGGAAATAGACTCGTCCGCGTTGCTGAGCCTCGGGGTTCTTAACAAGTACTGAGATGGCGATTCCAGCCATGCTGCCACTTCCGAATATATTCTGGCCTTCCCCAGCCCTCCCTTTGCTCAACATGTTTTTGCGAATGTCGCCTCGCAGATGGAACACGTAAATGTTAGAAAATTCATCGGCTATGCATCGGCGCATTCCATCCGTACTCTTCGCATCCAACCAACCGGCGTTCGTGACGAAACCAATGACCCCTCGATTGCCGATGCGGTCACTGGCCCAGCGGATGGCGCGGATGTACGAGTCGTAAACGCTTGTCCTTGTGCGTGCATCAGATCGATGCGCGTATGTGCGTGCGATCTGCGCGTCGAGATTTGGATAACTTACGTTCTGGTTGTCGTCAGCCGCATCGGATTGCCCAATGGAATACGGCGGGTTGCCGAGGATGACGCGAATATCCAGCTTCTTCTGCCGCTTGCGCCGCGCGCTGTTGTCCACCAGCAGCGCATCCACCAAGTCGTCCTTCTCGTACATCTGGAAGGTGTCGGTGAGGCAGATGCCGGGGAACAGTGTGTACTCGCTGGCGCACTTCGCTTCATCCTTCCCAGCCTCGGGCCCGCGCAGCAGGTCGTGGTAGGCGGTTTCGATGTTGATGCTGGCGATGTAGTAGGCCAGCAGCACCAGTTCATTGGCGTGGATTTCGTGCTGGTACTTGTACGGCAGGTCGGCGCGCGAAATGAAGCCGGATTGCAGCAGGCGGGTGATGAAGGTGCCGGTGCCCGTGAAGGGATCGAGGATGTGCACGTTACGGTTGCCCAGCGACGTGCCGAACTCGTTGCGCAGTACGTCCTGCACGCTGGCGATGATGAAGTCCACCACTTCCACAGGGGTGTAGACGATGCCAAGGCGCTTGGACAACTCGGGGAAGGCGCCGTTGAAGAACTTGTCGTACAGCTCCTTGATGATCTTCTGCTTGCCGGCGGCGTCATTGATGCCTTCGGCGCGCTGCCGAACGCTGGCGTAGAACTCGGTGAGGGTGTCGGCCTCCTTGTCCAGGCTATGCTCGTCCAGGGTGTCGAGCACCTTCTGCATCGCCTGCGACATCGGGTTCTGCTTGGCGAAGTCGTAGTTCTCGAACAGCGCCTCGAACACCGGCTGGGTGACCATGTGCTGGGCCAGCATCTCGACGATTTCGGCGTCGGTGATCTCGTCGTTCAAGTCATCGCGCAGCTCGGCGGCGAAGGCGTCGAACGCCTTGCGCTCTTTCATGTGCGTCGGGTCTTCGAGGATGGCCTTAATGCGGTCGATGTGGGTGTTGGCGATCTTGGCAATGTCCGCCGCCCATTCTTCCCAGTGGTGGCGGTTGCCGACCTTCTGCACCACCTTGGCGTAGATGGCGCGCTCGATCTCGCCGATCTCGAACTCCATTTCCACCTGTTCCTGCGGCTTGTCCGCCACCGCCTGGCCGATGGCGTTACCGCCGCGCGCGTTGGCCGCGTGTTTCTTGCTGGTGTTGGCGCGCAACTGCGCCGCCTTCTTCTGCACCTTGTCGGTGACGGCCACCACTTCCATCTTGCTGGTGTCCTTGCCGTTGAACTCCAGCTTGTTGATCATCGCGTCGAACTTGTCGTCGTGCGAGCGCAGTGCCTGCAAGACCTGCCACACCACCTTGTAAGTGGAGTTGTCGTTCAAGGCCTCGTGCGGCTCCTTGCCGGCAGGGATCACCACCGGCAGGATGATGTAGCCGCGCTGCTTGCCCGGCGCCTTGCGCATCACTCGGCCTACGGCCTGCACTACGTCTACCTGCGAGCTACGCGGAGTGAGGAACAGCACGGCATCCAGCGCCGGCACGTCCACGCCCTCGGAGAGACAACGCACGTTGGAGAGGATGCGGCAGGTGTTGGGCGGCGTCTCGGCCTTCAGCCAGTCGAGCTTGGCTTCCTTCTCGCTGGCGTTCATGCCGCCGTCGACGTGCTCGGCCTTGCACTGGAGCGTAGCAGCGACTTCCTCCGCGCTGCCCTCGGTGGTGGCGGTTCGCTGGTATTCCTCCACCACGGCCTGGAACATCTTCGCGATGTTCTTGGAGCCGACCTTTTGCACCTTGGCGCCTTTCTTCGCCTCGATGACGTGGCAGAACGCTACCGCGCGCTGCATGGGGTGGCCGTCGCCTGCCAGGTCGTTCGTCAGCCCTTGCTTGGACAGCGCCTTCCAGCAGCCGACGATGCGCGCGGCATCGTCCATCTTGAGGTCATTGTCGCCGCTGGAGAGCAGTTTCTGCAGGCGGCGGTTGATCGCGGTTTCCTCCACCGCCAGGACGATCACCTTGTAGTCGGACAAGAGATCGCGGCGCACCGCTTCGGAGAAGCTCAAGGTGTAGAGCGTGTTGCCGAACCAGGCCGGGTTGTTCATTCCGTAGGTTTTTGCCCGGTCGCGTTCGGCCTTCGCCTCCGCCTCCGCGCTGTAGATGCGCGGGGTGGCGGTCATGTACAGGCGCTTCGCGCCCTTGATGAAATCGGCGTCGTGCACCTTCACGAAGTGGCTTTCGTCCTCGCCCTCGAAGGTGGCGCCGGTGGTGCGGTGGGCCTCGTCGCAGAGGATGAGGTCGAACTCGGCCAGGTCGTACTTCTTCTGCGCGCGGCTGATGACGTCGATGGAGTGGTAGGTGCTGAACACCACGTCCATGTGCTTGCCGTCGTGGCGCTTTGCGATTTCGGCAGCGAGGTGCTTGGCCTCGGTGGTGGCCGGATACTGCAGCTCGTGGCTGAGCATCACGAAGTCGTCTTCGCCGTGCTTTTTGCCCACGTCGCTGTCCGAGCACACGGCATAGCTATGCAGCGGCGTAGCCGCTTCCTGCGTCCATTCGGTGAGCGCCTGCGAGAGCAGCGCGAGGCTGGGCACAAGGAACAGCACGCGGCCACCTTTGCCGGCCAGCGTTTCGGCGATGTTGAGCGCGGTGAAGGTCTTGCCGGTGCCGCAGGCCATGATGAGCTTGCCGCGGTCGGCCTTGGCGAGGCCCGCCGTCACCGCAGCCAGTGCGGTCTGCTGGTGCGGGCGCAGCGTCTTCTGCGGCTTCAGGGCGGGCTTGGCGCCCGGCTGGTACTTCGACCAGTCGATCTGGCTGGCTTCCAGGTCGTGCAGGGTGACCAGGTTGATGGGCGTCTTCTGGCCCTGCAGCGCATCGCGCAGGTGGCCGGTGCTTTTGGTCGCGGTAAGGAATATCAGCCCGTGGCTATAGTGCTTCTTGCCGGCAGCGGTGATGAAGGTGGACAGTTCGCGCAGGGTGAGGTTGGCGTCCTCGTCGTAGAACTTGGCCTGGATGGCATACAGCTCGCCGGTGGTGGTTTCGGCCACCAGATCAATGCCGGCGTCCGAACCCACGTCGCCCAAACCACGCTTGGCTGCCTCAGTGCGCCATTCCTCCCAGAGCCAAACCTTGCCAGCGTAGAGGTCGCGGTAGTACGGCTCATTCTGCAGGTAGGCCTTGACCAGCCGCTCGAAGTAGGTGCCTTTCTCGCGTTCGGTCTTGGCGGTGGCGCGGAAGGTGGCGAGCAGGTCTTGCAGGGCACTCATGGATTCTCCTTGTGCGCGTTGCGGGCGCAAGTTCGGAGTCTATCGCAGTGGTCTTTACCTCCGTAACGATGAGGGCTGCAGTGGCGCCCACAGAGATCAGCCCTTCAAGGCGGTGAGGTGGCCTGCGAGCTGGCGCGGACAACACCTACACGCCGCCGCTCCTTCCGCCGATGACCCCACGCCTATTGTTGGTGGCATCTTGGTGGTGCCCGGTGAGTCTGGACCGATCCGACTGCCTGTCAGGCGCAAGCCGACACGGAACGCAGTCTTGGTGGAACCGACGAGCTGGGCGCTTCATTCGGCACAACGCATCAAGCTCGTCTTCGCTGACCGACAAACAACACCTGGGTCTTGTTGCCGGCGTGGGATGCCATGAATGTCCTGCCCAACTTGATGAGCGGTCTCCTCAGTCACTACTGGTGGCTCATCCCGATCGTCTTCATCGTCGGTTTGCTGAAGATCCCCAGGGTGGCAGTCCGGGCCTGGGAAGGCGACGCTTACCCCTCCCCGGAGCCCCCGTGGCAAGATGGTCCCAAGGAGACGGAGATCGCGGATAGGGGCAGGGGACTAGATGGAGTTTCTGATACTCATTGGGCTGCTCTGGCTCATCGGGACGATATTCGGCAACAAGAAACCTCGGATCGATCCTCCTGCCAAGCCAGCGGTCGATCCCGCCCTGGAAGCCGAACGACGGGCTAGCCAGAAGCGGGAAGACGACAGGTTTCAAGGCGCGTTCGAGCAGTGGGTGGCGCATCTGTCGGTCGTGATGGGCAGTGGTCGATGGATCCCCAAGGGAACTGTCTCCCGGTTCCTGGCCAAGCACCCCGCGCCCAAGCACCCGCGCAAGACCTGGAGGCAGGCGGTCGGTGAGCCGTCGCCCGAAGATACCTTGCGGTTCCGGTTCGATAAGGCGAATGCCAGCCACCTGTCACGTCAGAAAGTGGTGCGCAAGGACTTCTTCAACACAGTGGAGAAGAACCCGCTGACTGACGAACAGATTCATGCCTGCATCTGCATGGACGACAGCGTCATGGTCGTGGCCGCCGCCGGCTCGGGTAAAACCTCCACCATGGTGGCCAAGACCGGCTACGCCCTCCACGAAAAATTGGCCATGCCCGAACAGATCCTGTTGCTGGCGTTCAACAAGGCCACTGCCGAAGAAGTCGGGCAGCGTATCGCCGAGCGACTGCGTGGCGTGCCCCACGTGGACAAGGTGCGCTCCAACACCTTCCACGCCTTCGGCATCGAAGTTATCGGCAAGGCCACCGGCAAAAGGCCGTCGCTTGCGCCTTGGGTGAGCCCTGACAACCCCGGCGCCGATATCCGCGAAGTGTCCGACATCATCAAGACCTTGTCGGACCAAGATGCGGAATTCAAGCGCGAATGGGACCTGTTCCGCACTATCTATGCTCGCGACGTTGGTAAGTGGGGGCAGCTCCAGGAGCCCGACGCCTATGCCGATGGCCGGCGGGGGTTCCTGACCGCCCACGGTGAAATCGTCAAGAGCAAGCAAGAGCGGTTCATCGCCGACTGGTTGTTCTACAACGGCATCCAGTACGACTACGAGCGGGCCTATGAACACGACACGGCCGACAGCCAGTACCGCCAATACTTCCCCGACTTCTACTACCCCGACGCCAACCTCTACCACGAACACTTCGCGCTCAACGAAAAGGGCGAGGCGCCGAAGGAGTTCAAGGACTACCTCGAAGGCGTGGAGTGGAAGCGCCAACTCCACGTTGACAAGGGCACTGCCCTGGTTGAGACCACCTCGCACGGATTGCTGACCGGGCAGGCCATTACCGCCCTGGAACAGGCGTTGATCGCTCGTGGCGTCCAGCCCGTGTTCGATCCCAACCGCGAATGCGTTGGACTACCCCCGGTCGACGAGCAGGACCTGGCTAGGTCGTTCCGCGTGTTCCAGCAGCACGTCAAGAACAACGGCCTGACCCACGCCCAGTTGCAAACGGCCTTGAAGGAGCAGTCAGAGGAAGGATACGGCGCACGCTTGCGCATGTACCTGGCCCTCTACGAGCGAATCGCCCGCGAATGGGAACGTCGCTTGCGGGCGGGCCAGTTTATCGACTTCGAGGACATGCTGATCCAGGCGGCCGTGCATGTGGAGTCCGGGGCCTACCAAAGCCCCTACATTCTCATCCTGGCTGACGAGTTCCAGGACAGTTCCCGCGCCCGCATCCGGCTGTTGAAAGCCTTGGCCGGCAACCCAGGCGTGCCCACCCACCTGTGCGTGGTCGGTGACGATTGGCAGGGCATCAATCGGTTCGCCGGCTCTGATATCTCCGTCATGACGGAGTTCGAGAAGGCCTTCGATTTCGCCACGCGCTTGACGCTCAACACGACGTTCCGATGCCCGCAGCACCTGTGCGACGTGTCCAGCCAGTTCATCCAGGCCAACCCCGCCCAGATCAAAAAGGCCGTCAAAACCACCAACCCACTGACCAAAACGCCGATGCTGGCCTACGGGTTCACCCAGGAAGACGCGATCCCCGGCTACATCGAACAGCAACTAGCCGACATGCATCGCTATGCCGCCTCGGGCAAGCTCAAGCCGGCCAAGGGCGCCCACATCACGATCTTGCTACTGGGCCGCTATCGGCGCGATATCCCGGAGCCGTTGGCGCAGTGGCAGCAGCGCTTCGGCGACCGATTGAAGATCGACTTCAAGACCGCGCACGGCTCCAAGGGGCTGGAGGCCGAGTACGTCTTCGTCCTCAATGTCCTCCAAGGCACCCATGGCTTCCCCAGCCAGATCCAGGACGACCCTGCGCTCCAGTTGGCCATGCCCACGCCCGACCCTTACCCGTTCGCCGAAGAGCGCCGCCTGTTCTACGTGGCCATGACCCGGGCCAGCAAACAGGTGCGCTTCTACACAACGCTGGCCCAGCCCTCCCAGTTCCTGGTAGAACTGGTCAAGCGCAAGCACCTGGCAATCGAACCTTTGGACGGGGAGGGGGTAGAGCCGTGCGCCCGTCCTGGCTGCGGTGGCGTCATGGTGCCGCGTGGCAATGGCACGTTCCTGGGTTGTTCGCACTTTCCGGCCTGCAACCAGACGCGCAAGCTGACCGATCCGGCCATCGTGCGACGCTCACAGCGGATTACGGTTCCGGTGGTCGCCGGGCAACCCTGTCCCGTATGCGGGAAGGGCGTGATCCAGGAGAAGAAGGGAAGCAACGGCCCGTTCTACGGTTGCTCACGCTTCCGGGAAGGCTGCAAGGCCACCGCCAACATCCCCAAGCGCTGACCTAGAAGAACCAGAGCGCTAAAAAAGCCCGCGGCTCGCCATGCTGACGCACTCGCCGCCGATGACGAGGTGATTCAGTACCTGAACGCCGACCAGCGCTCCACTTGCAGCGATGAACACCACGTCCATTCCACCTCGTACAGGCGCATGGCGTCGATGTAGGTGGCCAGTACGCGCCCACGGGCACACGGGGTATCGCCAACAGCCGCCAAGCAAGCAAAAAAAGAAGGCCATACCCAGAGGGAGGGGGCGAAAGCCCCCTCCCATGTATGCCGCCGACTCGTTGTTGGCTCAACCAGCGCCAGCCGACGCCACGCGCGCATCCAGCCGCCCTCGCAAGCTGGATGCCCTTTCATTGACACCATCAACACGCGGCACCGACTCCGACTCGGGATAAAACTCCTCCACCACCGCCGGCACGTCCTCGGCCAAATCCTCGAACGCCCCGTTGGCGAAACCCCTACCCGCAGCCTCATCCAAAGCCGCCTGATCTAAGCCGCTGGCCTGCCGTTGTTCGTCCAGTTCCCGCGCCTGCACGATGGCTTGTTCTAGCGTGAGGCCTGAGCGCACCACGAGATCCACGTAATAGATCGGCGTCCCGTAGCTCATTGTGGTGGATTTGCCGCGCAGCTTCAGTTCCAAGGGGAGACAGGCCAGCCGTCCGCCCGAGACCGCGTGGAAATACTCCAGTCGCGCCGCTAGCGTGCGGATGGTGTTGTACGACGTGGTGCGCAGCACGAAGCTGCCCAGTGCGTCGTCCTCACCTTCACCGATCACCACGTTGAGGCGTGCATAGGCCTTGCAGGCGTCCTTGGCGAAGGCACAGGCATCCGGCCCCGGACACGGGAAGCTGGTCACACCGTCCTTGCCCGTGCGTCGACAGGTTTCGCCGTTTCCCACGCACACCGGCCGACCCGTGGTGCGGTCGAACAGCGAGTAGTCCGCTCGCAGGTTCAGGCTCGGGTCGTTGAACAGCAGACGCATAGGGATCGCGCGCAGCTTGTGGCCTTCCGCTTCCTTGCGCAGCTTCTCGTCCAGCGGATGCAGCACCCAGCCATCCCGGCCTTGCACCTGACTGGTCAGGGTGAACTGGTCATCCTTCTCCGGCAGGCGCTTGCCGTTGCGCTCCACCACGCGCCCAATGGAAATCCGCCCGATCACGGGCGGGGTTATCGCCAAGCCTTTCAGCATGTCGTTGTCCTCTCATCACTATCAGAAGTCCGCGACAACACGAACCGGCGAGCGCCGGGGCGGGTCACGGCGTACAGGGCGGCGACATCCGGGCACTCGGCCATCAGTCGCTTGGCATCCAGCGTGGTGCTGTCCTTGGCGCGCTTGTAGGTCACCTCGCCGTGGGCGAAGGCCGCCTTGCTGGCGTCGCCCATCGCCTGCTGGATCATCTGCTTGAGCGATTCGGCTTCGTGCTCCATCGCTTCCAACTCACCCTTGAGCGTTGCCAGCGCATCAAAGGCGTGCCCGAGGTCTGCGTCGCGGGTGAAGTCCAGGCGGGTGTCGTTACCGCGATACAACTTCCGCAGGGCCTTGGCGGCCGATTCGCTGCCATCAGCTGGTGGCTCGATGTCCTTCTCCACGTACTCCCAGAACCGGGTTTCCAGCACGACCAGGCGGGCAATCACTTCATCGTCCCGTTCGATGCGGTGGATCTCCAGTTGCTGCCCGCACAGCAGCACGGCCACGTCGGCAGCGGCTTTGCCGGTGACCGCCAGTTGGTGCTGCACTTGCAGTTGGACGTATTCCGGAACCCCGTCCTTCCACAATCGCGAGCCGAACTCGCCGGCGGTCTTGCACTCCAACACATGCACACCCGGCACGCCGACGATTTCCCTGTCGATATTCGCCAACATGAAGTTGAACGTCGGGTGCTGGAGCACGGCGTTGAGCTTGCGCACCTTGTGGCCGGTGCGTTCCTGATAGGCCGTCGCCACCATCGGTTCCAGCAGGGTGCCCCAGTAGCGTGGGTCGTCCTGCCCGGGGCGCACCTCTTCCGGCGGCGTGCGACCGGTCTTTTCCATCCACAGTTCCAACTGGCTCTTGTACGGACACAGGCCCACGGCAGCAGCGGCGTCCGAGCTGCCGATACCGTTACGACGCACGTCGAGCCACTGCCCATAGGGCAGCTTCTTGGTATCCACCAGCCTCACGGCCGCGTTTTGCTTGTTCATCGGTTTCCTCCGGGCATAAAAAAGCCCGACCGATGCGCAAGCATCAGCCGGGCGGCGGGTGGTACGTTTTCAAGGTGTCGTTACCAACTGGCGCGGTAGTAGATGTCCCAACCGCGTTGCTGCAACTGCTTCGCCTGCACGACGATACGCAGCGTGTAGTCGATCTCGCCTTCGTCCATCGGTTCATCGCCCTCACTGACAAAGTGCTCGCTGGCGCTTTCCGGATCGTCGCTGACCTGATCGAGCTGTTCTTCCAGGTCGGTCAGCACATCGGGCGCGATGTAGGCGGGCCGGCAGTCGTCGTGACCTTCCTGCACGTTGTTCACGAACCACTGGTGCAGGGGATCGAACTTCCGCCAGTAGCCCACCCGCACGGTTACGCCCGTGATCTCCATCAGGGTGGCGTCGTTGTCGGGCTTTTCCGTGGGCGGGGTGTAGCCAATGGCCCGTCCGATGGCTTCGCGGACAGGCGCAAGCCCCGTGTCGTAGGGCGGCAGGTGCAGCTTCGCTTCCAGGTACATGTCCAGTCCCATGACATGCCTCCCGTCACGCGACCAGCTTCATCGCTTCGTCCCAGGCGCGCTGCTTGATCCGCGCGCCTTGGCCGAACCACGCGGCATCACGACGGTGATCGTTACTGCGCGCGCGCCGGTGGTGGTCGACAAACTCGGTCACGCTGTTGAGCAGACCCCACGCCGTGCCGCGACTGGACGCCATCAAGGCACCGCGACCACCGCCTTCGTACAGCGAGCGGACGGTGGCAAGCGCCTGCTCGTTGACCACAACGGCCTTGCTCTCTGGAGCTGCGTAGGTGAGCACCCGACGCAACAAGCCTTCGACCGTATCCGGGTCAACCGGACGATCCACCAGCGCCTTCATGCGCGCGACGAAGCCGTCCCACGACGACACCGTGATGCCGAGCTGACGCTTGACCGCCTCGGGATCGAAGGCACTGCGATGCGGCACCTTGATCGCACCATTGGCGTTTCCCAGTGCGATTTGCAGTGTGTTGTTGCAGACCACGCGGACGCTGGTGAATTGCGCCGTGGTCGCCAGCGTGCCGTCGCAGGCCGTCGCCAGCAGCAGGTAGCCATCAACCTTGTCCCGGCCCTTCAGCGTCGTGCTCTGGCCGGTACGCGCCAGCGCCCAGAACTTGCGCCCTTCGCGCAGCACGCCCGCCGTTTCCAGCTCGAAACCGTTGCAGGCGGTCAGGTCGCGATAGAACTCCAGAATCTCGCCCGGCTGGACGACCTGGAAGCGCTTGCTCACCACAGCCAGCGGCGCCTTGGTGTCGGAGCGATACAGCACCTTCTGCTCCGGAAAGGCATTGATGACGCCCAGGTTGTTCTTGCCGCTGATGTAACGAACTTCGGATTCCTCGATCTGCCAGTCCATGCCGGCACTGGTCTTCCAGATCTCGATGGGCTGCTTGGCTTCGAGCTTTTTGCCCAGGCCGTGCCACGGGGTTTCTCCGGCATAGGCCATTGATTGAATCAGATGCATGACGCACTCCTTGAATAGAGGCGCAAAAACGCCCCGGCCCCGGCAGTGAGCCGGGGCCGGGGCGTTATGGGCGCAAGAGAGAAAGGAAAGGTTGAGGTAACGCGCCGTCAGGATCGGTCGCTGAAAACATGGCCGCAGTCGCGGCACTGACGGTTGTGCAGGATGTTTCGGTCGATGCTGTTACCCAGACGCGCACCGGCCGCGCAGCCAGCGGCGCCACCGACGATGCCCTCGATGACCATGCCGGCAGCCGCACCCAGCAATACCCCGAGGGGGCCACCCAGAAAGCCGGCCTCTGCGCCGGCCACGGCGGCAGCGACGCCGCCCGTCGTCCCCACGATGGCACCGATGGCACCACCGTAGCGCCGGGCCACACCACGTGTGTCGATGCGGGTCGAGTGGCATTGGGGGCAGAGTGGCGGGACATTCATGAAGCCATCGCTCCACTCGTCATCCAGCGCGGCTTCAATCATCAGCGACCTCCTTCAGGCGACAAGCCACATACCAACGAAGGCCCCACGACCACAGCACACCAGCCAGGAACAGCACGGCAAAGACGACGAGGCATTCGAGCAGCGGTGGATAGGGGTAACCGACCCATGCGTTGTTGAACATCACCAGGACTCCTGCGAAGGGAGACATCCACCAGTCAGTCGGATGGATGGAACTGTCGGGATGGCAGCTCGGAAAGGTGGTGTGGATTCGTGGCTTTTTTATTTCACAAAGAAGCTTAATTGCGGATGGCAACTACTTTCGTCGAACTTCATTGCACTTCGTTGCGTCGAATGCGTCTCTCTTTGCCAATTCAAATAGTTGAACTAACTCGACAGCCGATTAGGCACCAAGTCGACAAAATCCTGCCAAGAATCTCGTTGCGTCACTATGGTTTCGTTTCGTCCAGTGGGTTGCGCTTGCATAGCGCCAGACATCATTTGAAGTAACGGAGCGGGTTCATCACCAATCGGCAGGGCCATCATTTCGTGGCAAGTGGCAATGGCAATGGAACGGACGGCCTCAAGGTGGCGCCTGTCACTCTCCCGGAGGTGTCCGGCGGGTTGCCTGGCTCGAAGTCGTTTCGGCGCTACTTCCTTGCCGCTGGTCTGACCTTCAAACGCAGTTCTGGCAAGGGTTTCAGACCTTTCAGCTGAGGCGGGTCAGATTTCTCATCTGGTCGAAACCATGCCTTCGGCCCATCGTGTCGCCACCTCGACGAAACAGGGAATGCGATGGCTAAAAAAGATGGTTCCAATTTCACGCTGGAAGGGATTTTCCGGCGGCTTCTCCGCTTCATGGCCGAGTTCAGCAGCGCACAGCGCATGCTGCGGGAATCCGAAGTGGCGCATCGCACGGGTCTCAGCCCGTCCACGATCCGCAATCGTTGCACGGTTGGTCATTCCTCGTTTGATCCCGAGTTCCCGCAGCCGCGGGTCTTGGGGAGCGGGAAAAATCGTTCGGCTGTCGGTTGGCTTCAAAGCGAAATCCTCGACTGGATGAACACACGCCCCAAGGCCTATTTGACCGACCAACTGAACAACCGTGCAAAGGTGGCGAAAAACGTGCGTGGCCATGCTTCTGACAAGGAGGGATTCATGCTGTGACGCGTTTTCCGTCAGAGCCGAATTACGGCTTTATATCTAATGGTAATAAAAGGGAGGTGAACAGGAATAACCAATTGGCGACAAGTTAATGGTCAAAAGCAGATACGGGTTGGAGTAAAGAAATGGTAGGAAAGAAAAGAGGCAAGCCCGCCAAGGTACCGAGTGTCAGCCTGCGGGAGGACATGCGGCGTGGGATAGAAGCCAGCGAGACGCGCTACCAGATGTACGCCCGGGGCATGGTGCACAAGGCCAACGGCGAATCATCCATCACCGAGGAGATCGACGAACCCGAGCAGCTGAGGCGCATGGATAGGCTGGTGAAGCGCATTGCAAAGAAAGATGAGAATGCAGTCCATATGGCGACCGGAAAAGGTCTCCTCACTTACGGGCACCTCACTCCCATGCTCACGTCACTGGGCAAGGCGGTTCTGGACGTGTGCATGGACACCATCCCCATGATCGAAATGGCGTATCCGGGATGTCGCTTGAAAAACAAGAATCAAACGGGGATGGTCACGGAATACCATTTTGACGACCCTTACCGGCTGGATGACCTGAAGGTCGTATTCAATCCGTACATCACCATCATGCTGCGCGCTTGCCAGAAGGCGATGCCGTGGCTTGTGCGGGGCGGTGGTAAGCGTCTGGATCTGAGTGACCAGCGGGCCGTCAAGGCTCTCAGTCATCTGTTGCGCTTCGTGCGCCGCGTTTGTCGAACCAAAAGGTTCAAGCGTATCCATAACGACTACGAGCATAGCGCACGGGAGAACCTGCGGGCGTGCTGCAAGTTCATGGCGACCAAGTTCGCCGACTATTCACGGCTGCTGATCCTCCGCATCGAGCTCTACATCGCGCCGGAGTTCAAGGCCTGGGCCATGACTGACGCGGGTGACCGTTGCGTTCGTCGGTTTCGTCGAGCTCTGCGCGAGAAGCGGATTGTGCCGGACGTGGTCGCGTGGATTTGCAAGCGCGAATTCGGCTTTCGTCGTGGCATGCACTGCCATGTGCTGGTCGCCATGGACGGACACAAGCACAAGCAGGCAGAGATGTATGCCCGCATGATCGGCGAGGCGTGGCAGCGGCGTTTCAGCGACGGCTATGGAACGTACTTCAACTGCTGGTCTCGGCGTTCGCAGTACTCGCTGAATTGTCTTGGCCTGGTTCATATCAGCGACCGGATGATGCTGCTCGGCCTGCGCGAGGCGATCCGCTACATCACGAAAACCGATTGCCTTGTAGTCACCGGCTATCCCCGCGATTTGTGGAAGGGCATTGATCGCGGATCGTGGCACGGGGCGAAGCGTGGGGCGCCGCGTAAGGCCCATCATGATCTCGCTTTGGTCAACGAGATCCTGCGCCATGCCTAGTGACTTCTCTTCGCGTTACCTCTCGGAGCTTGGCTAGCTGCTTTCAGCTTTTCAAGCTCCGGGATGTAGTACGGCCAAATCACGAACTTGACGACAGCGTGCATCTCCTCTTTCGTGATGAACCCGTATCTTTCAACCTCGGTATAAAGCTTGTTGACATACTTGGTCAGACGCTTGGCCGGAATTCGGCTGGCGTCGTGATCAACATCACCTGAGAGAAGCTGTTGCCAGTAGTCCACAGCCAGCAGCACGAGACTAAACCGTTCGCTGATGTAAGAGGTGCCATCGCGATACTTCCAGGCTCGACCTAGGGCATCACCTGAGAGCGGCGTTGCACTGCTCTTTGGGTTGCTGTCTTTCCGCTCATCGTGCTCTGGATCGAGGAGCTTGTTCGCGAGCCGAGTGTTGGTCTTGTTTGCAAGCTTGTCGTATTGGCCAGGTAGGGTCGAAATCCATTCTTGTACCAGCGCGCTAGGCCTTTTGATCCAGTCAGCGACTGCTCGTTGACTGGCAGGGTCGGTGCCTTCGCTACCGAAAAAATGTTTGGCTGCGACATACAGCACAAACACCCCGGGGGCACGCGACCGCAGATTGAAGGGGTCATCCTTGTCGCTCCAAGTGGCGGGTGGTGGTAATGGTTGGTCTTCCTCGGGGACATCTTCAAAAGGGACGTAAGCAGGCAGATCCCACCTCCCCACTGAATCGGAGCCAGTTCTAGCTACCTCGCTTGTAGGTACCGTGGGTGCAATGGTGGTGTTGGTGGGGTCTGCCAGAAGCTCCATGGCGCGGCGATCCAGAAGCACGTCTCTCCTTTCGATCCTGATGGCATGCTCGGGTGCTTCAAGGGTCAATGGCCCACGATCAACGGCTGCACCCTCAGGGCACAGGCAAAGAGGCGCTGGCACAAATTCAAGGCCACCTTGCTGTTGAATTTTTTCGTTGGATTTGGTCTTCAGTCCACCGGGAAACCAGCGTACATGGGCAAAACTTGCTGCCAGTAGGTATCGTGCGTCCTTCGGCGTCAGTACTAAGAAGTCGATTTCAGGGCATGGGGTGGGATTGGTGATGACAGGCTTGCCTGTGCGCCTAGCCTCAGTTTCCTTCTGCTGCATCGTGGGTGTCATGCTGTTGGACACACTCAGCTTTGCACTGCTGGCATAGACTGCTTTCGCCGGCGGCACTGGAACATACAAGCGGATCTTGCTTTCCGCCGCCAATGTCAGAATGCGGCTTTGCTGGCTCGCATCCGGCGCGGCGTCTACAAGCGGCACTAAGCGGATGGGTTCAGGTGGCTGAGCGTCGCTCACGGGGTTTCCTGCCTCGGGAAGGCATAACGAAGTCCGCCCAAGACTGCATCAGTGGGCGGCGCTGCTCAAGCAGATCGGTGCGATGGTAGGCTGCCTCTACCTTGTTCTGCACGGTATGCGCCAAGGCTCTTTCCGCCAAGTCACGTGCATACCCCTTCTCGCTGCACCAGTCGCGGAAGCTGGATCGGAAGCCATGCGCAGTGGCCACACGCCCCGGAACGTCGCTGACGGCCTTAACGCGCCGCAGGAAGGTCGTCAGAACCATGTCCGACAACGGTACGCCTTTGCGCACGGATGGGAACACAAACGTGTGGTGCAGCCCCTGTTGGTGCTTGAGGAGCGCTAAGGCCTGCTTGGAAAGCGGCACGCGGTGGCTCAGCTTGGCCTTCATTCGCTCCGCAGGCACCGTCCAGAGCTTGCTCCCCAAGTCCACCTCATCCCACGTCATGTGGCGTACCTCGCCAGAACGGGCAGCCGTCAGGATCACAAACGCCAAGAGCTGGCGCGACACTTCAAGGCTTTGCGGTAAGTGGTCGGCTACGAACGCGGGAATCAACGCCCAGGGCATCGCAGGCTGGTGCTGTGTGCGAATAGTTTTCCCTTGCTGGAGTGGCAAGAGGTGATTCACCACGTCGACTGGATTCGACTGGCAGAAGCCATGTGCCCACCCCCACGCCATGACCGCGTGCAGCCGTTGCTTGACCCGTCCAGCCGTCTCTGCCTTCTCCAGCCAGATAGGCCGCAGCACATCGGCGATATGACGCGGCTGGATTTGATCCAGCGGCATCGCACCGATCAGTGGAAAGGCGTACTCGGTAAGGGTATTGATCCACTGCTTGGAGTGCTTGGTGTTTTTCCAGCCGGGAGCCAGCTGTTGGTGTAATGTCTTTGCCGCTTCTTTGAGTGTGGGCAGGTGAGGCTTGGCAGCTTCACCGGCTTTGATCTCCAGCGGATCTTGCCCGCGGGCGATCTGCTCGCGCATGAAGCGAGCTTGCTGCGCTGCCTCGGCAATGCTGACCTCGGGATAGCTGCCCAGCCCGGCGTTACGTCGCTTCTTGCTGACAGGACTGACGTAGCGGAGAACCCACTTGCCTTGGCCCTTGGTGCTGGGGGATGGGTGGAGCGTTAACCCGGTGACGCCGCCATGTGCAAGCGGAGCGCCTCCAGGTTTGACACTGCGTGCTTTGGTGTCAGTGAGCAGGGCCATAGCGGAGGCTTCAGGTTGAGTATTGGTGTGCCATCCAGTATGCCACGCAAGTATGGATGTGATTGATTTTCGCTGTGGCTCGTTGAGCCATTACCTCAAGTAAACGGCTTAAAATAAGGGTTTGTGCTAATGTTCTTTGCGAGTGCTTGGGCCTCGTTGTTGCTATAGAAGGCGGTCTCTCTCTCCGCCAGATACGCAAAACGCCCCGAATGGGGCGTTTTGCGTATCTGGCGGAGAGGTGGTGGACGAACCCTGACGGTGACTCGGAGCGTCCTGCGCCTCGCTCTTCGGGCCAGCGGCTTCGCCGCAATTCCGCACGGCCAATCAAGGACCCGTCCCGCACGGGGAGTTTGCGTATCTAGCGGAGGCTTCGACTCCGCGTCTTCGGCGCTGCGCTCAGCCCGCGCGGCTGGGGGAGCCAATCCGCCGGGTCTCTGGCCCGTGCGGGCATCACCCCACCGCCAATCCGCGCAGCTCCACGCGATCGCCGTCCACCGCCAGCACCGACCCTTGCTCGTACCAGTCCCCCAGCACGATCCGCTCGGCCGGTTTTCCGTCCAGCTCGAAACGATGGATGGCTGGCCGATGCGTATGCCCGTGGATCAGCCGGGTCACACCCGCCTTGCGCATGGTCTCGGCCACGGCACCGGCGTTGACGTCCATGATGCTTTCCATCGTGTTGCCGGTATGTGCCTTGCTGTCCTCGCGCGCCCTGGCGGCGAACGCGCGGCGGGCCTGCAGCGGCATTGCCAGGATCTGTGCCTGCCACTCGGGCGTGCGCACCTGCCGGCGTACGGCCTGGTAGGCGAGGTCGTCGGTGCACAGCACGTCGCCGTGCATCAGCAGGGTGCGGCGGCCGTGGATGTCGTGCACGGTGCCGTCGTCGAGCAGGGTCAGGCCGGCGCGTTCGGCGAACGCCGGGCCGAGCAGGAAGTCGCGGTTGCCGACCATGAAGTACACCGGTACGCCGGCGTCGCGCACGGCGCGGGTGGCGGCGGCGATGCGCGCGGGCAGCTCGGCATCGTCGTCGTCGCCGATCCATGCCTCGACCAGGTCGCCGAGGATGTACAGCGCGTCGGCGTGGTGGACTTCGTCGCTGGCCAGGTAGCGCTCGAACAGTTTGGTGATCTGCAGGCGGGCAGGATCCAGGTGCAGGTCGGCGATGAACAGGGTGGTCATCGCGGCGTCAGCCCTTGCTGGCCGCTTTCTTGCCCGGTTTGGCAGCGGCGGGTCTGGTTGGCGTCGACGCCGCGGTGGCCGGTGCTGCCACGCTGGCAGCCGGGGCAGGGGTTTCCTCGCCGACCACATGGGCGCTTTCGATCAGCACCAGCGGATTCGGCACATCGCCGGCGAACGGACCCAGCGGGCGGGTGGGCAGCGCAGCGATCTTGTCGACCACCTCCATGCCCTTGATGACCTTGCCGAACACGGTATAGCCCCAGGTCAGCCCGCTCTGGTTGCCGACGAAATCCAGCCGGCGGTTGTCGACCAGGTTGAAGAAAAACTGCGCAGTGCCGGAGTTCGGGTCGGCGCCGCGGGCGACGGCGACGGTGCCGCGCAGGTTGGACAGGCCGTTGTCCGCCTCGCTGGCCACGGCCGAACGCGTGCGCTTGGGCTGCAGGTCGCGGGTGTACAGGCCGCCCTGCACCAGGTAGCCGGGGATGGCCCGGTGCAGCAGGGTGCCGTCATAGAAGCCGTCGCGCACGTATTGCAGGAAGTTGGCCACGCTCTTCGGCGCCTTGTCCGGGTACAGCTCCAGCGTGATGTCGCCCTGCGAGGTGCGCAGCACGACCTGGGGCGGTGGTGTGGTGGCTGGCGCCACCGGTTTGGCGGTCTGTGCTGCCAGCGTCGGCGGCAGGATCAGGAGCAGCGTGGCGAGCAGGGATTTCAACATGGGCATCAAGATCGTCTGGGCGTCCGGACATGATACGCGGCAACGGCGGAAGCTGGTTCCTCGGCGCAGTCAGCTGCTGGAGATATCCAGCTTGATGCCCAGTTCGGCCATTGGCGATTGCTCCTGCTGCAGGTCGGCCTCGCTCAGCGGGTGCTGCTCGAACCAGGCCAGCGGCAGGGTCAGCCGCAGCGACTTGCTGCTGGCGGCCAGGCGCATTTGCGGCAACGACTCGGCCCGGCGCGCGCGGCGGAACAGCACCGCCAGGCGGAGCAGGGCGGTGGTGTAGCGGGCCAGCTGGCGATAGCGCTGCGGCAAGGTCGCGACCACCGCCTTGTCCGGCTTGCGCCGGTGCATCTCGACCACCGCCGCCAGCAACTGCTGCTCCTGCCGCGAGAAGCCGGCCAGGTCGGCGTGGCGCAGGATATAGGCGCCGTGGTGGTGGTGCTGGCTGTGCGCGATGGCCAGGCCGATCTCGTGCACGCGCGAGGCCCATGACAGCCACTCGCGGGCATCGGCGTCCAGTTTCCAGGCGCGCGCGACCTGGTCGAACAGCATCAGGGCGGTCGATTCGACCCGGCGCGCCTGGGCACGATCGACGCCGTAGCGGGTCGCCAGCGCGTCGATGCTGGCGGTGCGCGGGTCGCTGCCGCCGGCGCGGCCGAGCAGGTCCCACAGCAGGCCCTCGCGCATCGAGCTTTCGCACACGTGCAGGCGCTCGATGCCGAGTGCGGCGAACGCGGCCTCCATGATCACCACGCCGCCGGCGATCACCGGTGCGCGTTCCTCGACCAGGCCGGGCAGCTTGAGCGTGCCGATCTGGCCGTGCTCGATCAGCGCGTCGCCCAGCGCGGCGAGCGAGGCCGGGGTGATGCCGTCGTCGGAGAATTTCATCGCCTGCACCACTGCGCCGATCGACTTGGCGGAGCCGGACGAGCCGTAGGCATCCTGCCAGCCGGATTCGCGATAGTCCTCGGCAAACTGCTGCAGCAGCACGCCGATCTCGCTGCGCGCGCGCTGCCAGCGCTTGCGGTTGATCTTGCCGCCGGGGAAAAAGCGCAAGGTCGAGGCGATGCAACCGGCCTGCACGCTTTCGGTGTGCAGCGGCGCCAGCCCGCGGCCGATGATGAACTCGGTGCTGCCACCGCCGACGTCGATGACCAGCCGCGGTTCGCGCGAGGCGGGCAGGTCGTGCGCGGCGCCGAGGAAGATCAGGCGGCCTTCCTCGCGCCCGGAGACCACCTCGATCGGGTGGCCGAGCGCGGCCTCGGCGGTGGTCAGGAAGGTCTGCGGCGAAGCCAGCCGGCGCACCGTGTTGGTGGCCACCGCACGCACCCGCATCGACGGCAGGCCGGCGATGCGCTGGCCGAAACGGGCCAGGCAGGCCATTGCGCGTGCGCGGCGTTCGGCGTCCAGGGTGCCGTCGGCGCGCAGGCCGGCGGCCATCCGCACGGTGTCGCGCAGGCGGTCGATCACGCGCGGCTCGCCGTGTTCCATGCGCGCCACCACCAGGTGGAAGCTGTTTGAGCCCATGTCCACGGCGGCGATCAGTTCGCCGTCGCGGATCGGTGTCTGTTCGGCTGGACTCACGCCCGGGCTCCCGCGACGGCAAAGTGCGGATTCTCGCACGCAGGCGTGGCGTGGGGAAAACGAGGGCTCATGCGGTGCGCCGATTCACTTGCAGTAACGCTCGAGCAGGCCCTGCTGTGCGCTGTACGGCGGATGGCCGTCCGGCTCGGCGCGCACGTAGCGGCCGTCGCTGCCGAGCAGCCAGGCCTGGGTGTTGTCGGCCAGGCCGTTGGCCAGGGTTTCCTCGAACACCCGCGCAGCCAGTTCGGGATCGAGGATCGGAAACGCCACCTCGATCCGCCGCATCAGGTTGCGCTCCATCCAGTCGGCGCTGGCGCAGTAGATCTCGGGGTTGCCGTCGTTGGCGAACCAGTACACCCGGCTGTGTTCGAGGAAGCGTCCGATGATCGAGCGCACGCGGATGCGCTCGGAAATGCCGGGCAGGCCAGGGCGCAACGTGCAGGCGCCGCGCACGATCAGGTCGATCTCCACGCCGGCCGTCGAGGCGCGGTACAGCGCCTCGATCACGCGTGCCTCGTTCAGCGCATTGAACTTGGCCACGATGCGGGCGGGTCGCCCGGCGCGCGCGTGCGCGGTTTCGCGCTCGATCTTCGCCAGCACGCTGGGGTACAGCGTGAACGGCGAATGCAGCAGCCGTTTCAGCTCGATGATCGGCCCCAGCCCGGACAGCTGCTGGAACACCTTGTGCAGGTCCTCGCCGATCTCCGGGTTCGCCGTCATCAGGCCGATGTCGGTGTACATGCGGCTGTTGGCCTGGTGGTAGTTGCCGGTGGACAGGTGCACGTAGCGGCGCAGCGCCTCGCCCTCGCGGCGCACGATCAGCATCATCTTGGCATGGGTCTTGTAGCCGACCACGCCGTAGACCACCTGCACGCCGGCTTCCTGCAGGCGCGTGGCGAGGCGGATGTTGGCCTCCTCGTCGAAGCGTGCGCGCAGCTCGATCACCACGGTGACGTCCTTACCGTGGCGCGCGGCCTCCACCAGCAGGTCGACCAGCGGGGTATCCTCGCCGGCGCGGTACAGGGTCTGCTTGATCGCCAGTACCTGCGGGTCGGCGGTGGCCTGGCGCAGCAGATCGATCACCGCGTTGAAGCTTTGGTAAGGGTGGTGCAGCAGCACGTCGTGCTGGCCGATCACGTCGAACTTGTTGCGGCTGCTCTCGAGTGCCGGAGGCAATTGGGGGTTGAAGCGCGGGAACTTCAGTTCCGGCCGGTCCAGCCAGTCGTAGATCAGCCCGGCGCGGATGATGTTGACCGGGCCGTCGCAGCGGTACACGTCGGCGTCGTCCAGCTGGAAGTTCTGGGTCAGCATCGCGGTGATCGCCTGCGGGCAATCGTTGGCGATCTCCAGCCGTACCGGCCGCGCGTAGCCGCGCCCGACCAGTTCCTCGCTGAGCGCGAGGGCAAGGTTCTCCACCTCGGCCTCCTCGACGATCAGCTCGCTGTTGCGGGTGACCCGGAACTGGTACGAGCCGACCACCTTGAGGCCGGGGAACATCAGGTCGACGAAGGCCTGCAGCAGTTCGGCGAGGAACACGAAATGCTCGCCGGGGCCGCTGACCTCGGCCGGCACGCGGATGATCCGCGGCAGCGAGCGCGGCGCGCGCACCAGCGCCATGTGCCCTTCGTGGCCGAACGCATCGCGGCCACGCAGCACCACCGCGATGTTCAGCGTCTTGTTGAGGATGCGCGGGAACGGATGCGCCGGGTCCAGCCCCAGCGGCGACAGCACCGGCAGCACCTCGTGCTCGAAGTAGCCGCGCAGCCAGCGGTGCTGGCGCGGGGTCCAGCGCTTGCGGGTGAGGATGTGGATCTGCTCGGCGTCGAGTTGCGGGCCGATCTGCTCCTGCCAGGCGGCGTAGACCTCGGCGACCAGGTCCAGCACGCGGCTGCGGATGCGCGCCAGCAGTTCGCCGGAAGGGATGCCGTCCGGCCCCGGCGCGGCCGAGCCGTAGGCGTGGTGGTGCTTGAGCATCGCCACGCGCACCTCGAAGAACTCGTCGAGGTTGTTCGCCACGATGCTCAGGTAGCGCAGCCGTTCGAGCAATGGCACGGCAGCGTCGCGGGCCATCGCCAGCACGCGGAAGTTGAATTCCAGAGCGGCCAGTTCCCGGCTGAGGTAGAGGCCGGGGGTGGTCAGGTCGGTGGCGTCGGGCGGGGTGTGGGAAGCTGGGGCCATGCCGCATTCTGGCTCATGGCCTGGGCCAATGCATGCCGCGCCGCCGCGGTTTTCAGCTCTCGTCGCTGCCGCCTGGAGCGAGCAGCCGGGCTGCGCCGAAATGGCAGGCGAAGGTGGAGCCGACGCCCGGCGCGCTCTCGATCTTCAGTTGCGCCTGGTGCAGATTCAGCACGTGCTTGACGATCGACAGGCCCAGTCCGGTGCCGCCGCTTTCGCGAGAGCGGCTGGAGGAGACCCGGTAGAAGCGTTCGGTGAGCCGGACCAGGTGCGAGGCCGGAATGCCGAAGCCGGTGTCGCTGACCGAGTACACCGCGCCGTCGGGCACGCGCTGCCAGCGGATGGTGATGCTGCCGCCGGCCGGGGTGTAGCGCACCGCGTTGCTGGCCAGGTTCGACAGCGCACTGTGCAGGTCCTTCGGCGAGCCGAGCAGGTCCGCCTCGGCGGTGGCTTCCAGCACGATGCGGTGGCGGCCCTGGCTGAGCGCCTCGGCTTCCTTGCGCACGGTGGCCAGCAACGCCGCCATCGGCACGCGTTCTTCGGCCACTTCGTGCTGGGTCTCCAGCCGCGACAGGGTCAGCAGGTCTTCCACGATCTGCCCCATCCGCTTCGACTGGGTGCGCATTTCACCGAGCACCGGCGCCAGCTCGGGCACGTCTTCCGGGTCGAGCAGTTCAAGGTAGCCGTGGATCACCGTCAGCGGCGTGCGCAACTCGTGCGACACGTTCGCCACGAAGTCGCGGCGTACCTGTTCGAGCCGGTTCTGGTGGCTGATGTCGTGCGCCAGCAGCAACTGTTCGTGATCGCCGAACGGCAGCAGGCTGACGTTGAGCTGGCTGTCCGCCCGACCGGGGGCGGTGGTGTCGGTGAGCGGCTCGCGCGCGCCCTCGCGCAGCCAGCTGGCCAGCTCCGAGCCGGCCATCCGCTGCTGCAGCGGCGCGCCGCGGTCGTCCGGGCGGCGCAGCCCGAGCAGATTCTCGGCGGCGTGATTGAACCAGCGGATCTGCTGCTGGCGGTCGAGCAGCACCACCGCATCGGGCAACTGGCTGGCGGCGTTGCGGAGGTCACGCAGGGAGGAGGCAATGCGGCGGGAGCGCGTCATGAAACGGTCATGCTGGAGAGGGCTGGCAGCAGTCGGTGTCGTCATCATGGCCTGCGCTTGATGACGGATCCGGGTCAGCAGCAAGACGACTTCGGCCACCGCAACCACGGCGATGCCCGTCGCCACGCGCCCGCCGGCGAGCCAGCCCAGCATGGCGCCGGCGCACAGCGCCGCGGCGAGTGCCGCGGGCAGTTTCCAGGAGGGCGTGGTGGGCGGAGTCATGCTGGCGCCAGAGTATGGACGGCGAGCCAGCATCGGCAAAAGCCGCGGATACCGCAAGCCTGCCGGAGCCGGCTCAGGTACTGGTCGAGAAGCGGTAGCCGGTGCCGCGCACGGTCTGCACCAGTTCGTCCAGCTTCCATGGTTCCAGCGTCTTGCGCAGGCGGCGGATGTGCACGTCGACGGTGCGTTCCTCCACGTACACGCTGCCGCCCCAGACATGGTCGAGCAGTTGCGTGCGCGAGTAGACGCGCTCGGGGTGGGTCATGAAGAAATACAGCAGGCGGTATTCGGTAGGGCCGATCGGCACCGCTGCGTCGCCGGCGAATACCCGGTGCGCCGGGCCGTCGATGCGCAGGCCGCCCAGCTCGACCATGCCGGAGCCGTCATCGCCCTGGCTGCGCCGCAGCACAGCCTTGATGCGGGCGACCAGTTCGCGGGTCGAGAACGGCTTGACCACGTAGTCGTCGACGCCGGCCTCGAGGCCGTTGACGCGGTCCATTTCCTCGCCGCGCGCGGTGAGCATGATGATCGGGATCTCGCGGCTGAGTTCTTCCTTGCGCAGGCGCCGGGCCAGTTCGAGGCCGCTCATGCCCGGCAGCATCCAGTCGAGCAGGATCAGGTCGGGTACCTGTTCGGCGAGCGCCAGCTGGGCGGCACGGGCGTCGGCAGCCTGCATCGCGTCCATGCCGGCCTTGCGCAGGGCGAAGGCGATCATTTCGCGGATGGAGGTCTCGTCTTCAACGATCAGGATGCGTTTGTGCACGCCGTGGTCCGCCTTGGCTTGTGACCGGCATATTGCAGCGGATCTATGTTACGCGTCGATGACACGGGTCGCAGCCTACTGCCGGGAACCGTCGCCCGGGCTGTCTTCGGTCTTGATCTTGCGTTTGTGCAGCTCCAGTACCAGCGGGGTCAGTTCGGCGATGCGCGCCTGGATGCGCACTCGCGCGTAGTAGTCCAGGTCGTCACGCTTGAGCAGCCGCTTGAGCTGCTCCATCGCATCGTACGGACGGCCGGAGTAGTAGCTGGCGTCGGCGAAGGCCTCGCCGGCGCGCACGCTGTCGCCGGCCTTGTCGCTGGCGCGGGCGTAGGTGCTGTAGATCTCCGGCTCGCTGGCGTTGTCCAGCAGTGGCCGCAGCAGGTCGGCAGCGAGGTGGGCCTGCCGCTGGTCGCCGCCGGCGGTGAGTGCCTTGGCATAGGCGAGCGCGACCGCGCGGTTGCGGGGCGACTGGGTGTTGAGCCCGGCATACGCCGCCAGCGCCGCGGCGCGCTGCCCGGCCTGCAGGTGGGCGTCGGCCAGCGCCAGCTGCAGCACCAGGCTTTCAGGGTGCGCCTGCAGCAGCGGCTGCAATTGCTCGGCCGCCGCGGCGCCGCGGCCGCTGCGGGTAAGCGCCAGCGCGTAGCCGTAGCGGTTCGCCGGGGTGTTGAACTCCGGCCGGGTCTGCAGGCTGGCGCCGTAGTAGGTGGCCAGCTTGGTCGCATCACCGGCCAGCACGCGCACCCGCTCGCGCATCAGGGCGTAGTTGTCCAGGCTGCCGCTCGCCGGTGCGGCGACCAGCGTGGCGGGATCCTTCACGAAGGCGATCGGCGCGGTGCTTTTCTCCCACTGCAGCTTGTCCATCGCGGTGCCGGCGGGGCGCAGCTTCTGCGCGGCGATCAGCGCGCCGGCGCGCGCCTTCGCGTCGCTGATGCGCATCGTCGTCACCGGGTGCGTCTGCAGCAGGGCCGGCACGTCCTCGCCACCGGCGCCGGCGCTCATGACGTCCTGCATGCGCTGGAAGAAGCCGGCCATCGCGTTCGGGTCGAAGCCGGCCCTGGCCAGGGTCTGGATGCCGACGCGGTCGGCCTCGATCTCGTCCTTGCGGGTGAAGTTGATCGACTTCTGCGCGATCAGGCCCTGGCCGCCGGCCAGCACCGCCATCGGCGCGTCGCCGCTGTGGCTGCTGGCACCGGCGGCAATCGCGCCCAGCAGCACCAGCGCCATCAGCGGTGCGTCCTTCTTCGAGTCCTCGAACGCGCGTTGCAGGTGGTTCTGGGTGATGTGGCCGATTTCGTGGGCGACCACGCCGGCCAGCTCGCTCTCGTCGCGGGTGATCGTGATCAGCCCGGCGTTCACCGCGATGTAGCCGCCGGGCGCGGCGAACGCGTTGATTTCCTGGTCCTTGACGATGAAGAACGCGAAGTGTTCCTTCGGTTTGTCACTGCTGGCGACCAGCCGGTAGCCGAGGTCGTTGATGTAGTCGTCCAGCAGCGGATCGTCCACCACCATGTCCAGCGCGCGCATCTGGCGCAGCATGGAGGCGCCGTAATCCTGCGCTTCCTGCGGCGAGATCAGCGCGTTCGCCGAACTGCCCAGGTCGGGCAGGCGCACGTCCTGCTGGGCGCCGGCGGCGCAAGCCAGTCCGGCGCTGATCAGCGCCATCAGCAGGCGCGGTGCGGGTCGTCGTGGTGCCATGCTCATAAGGTGGGTGACAATAGCATTGTGACCGTGGCGCGCCGCATCGGTTCCGCTTGAGCTGCCGGTGCGCGCCCCCATTTAGTGACGGCCTTTCCCCAAGTTGCGGAGTGTTGTGATGTCCAAGATCGAGGTCTATTCCACCGCGGTATGCCCGTACTGCGTGGCGGCCAAGAACCTGCTCAAGGCCAAGGGGCTGGAGTGGACCGAGGTGCGCGTCGATACCGATCCGGCGCAGCGTGACGCTATGCTGGCACGCAGCGGCGGCCGCCGCACGGTGCCGCAGATCTTCATCAACGACCGGCACGTGGGCGGCTACGACGACCTGGTCGCCGCCGATCGCAGCGGCAAGCTGGCCGAGCTGCTGGAGCAGGTGGCATGAGCGACAAACTTGCCGAATTCACCGCGTTCCGCCAGCGCATGAACGAGCGCATCCTGGCCGAGGACAACCAGGTCGTGCGGCGCTTCTTCGCGCTGGACACGCAGACCTACAAGGCCGGCGCGCTGGACGTGAAGACCAAGGAGATGCTGGGCCTGGTCGCCTCGATGGTGCTGCGCTGCGACGACTGCATCAGCTACCACGTGGCCCAGTGCAAGGACGCCGGCGTGCAGCGCGACGAGTTCTTCGAGGTGTTCAGCGTGGGCCTGGTGGTGGGCGGCTCGATCGTGATCCCGCACCTGCGCCGCGCGGTGGACCTGCTCGACCAGCTGGAGTCGGGCGCCGAGGGTGGCCCCGCCTGCGCCGACCACGCCGGAGCATAGCCGCCTGCGGCTTTTTGCAATGCTGCGTGCGAGTATTTTCAACGCCTTGCGGGGCAGCTGCCCTGTTCGCGACGGGGCCAATCGGCGATAATCGTCCGGTTTCGGTGCGTGCGCCTCCCCATGCGCACGCACTGCCCACAGCATTCCGTTCCAAGGAGTTCCCCCCATGAGCAAGACGATTGCCGTGATCCCCGGCGATGGCATCGGCCCGGAGATCATGACCGCCACGCTGCGCGTGCTCGACGCGCTGAACTGCGGCCTGAAGTACGACTTCGTCGACGCCGGCATGGTCGCGCTGGAGAAGCACGGCGACCTGCTGCCCAAGGCCACGCTGGACAAGATCGCCGAGCACAAGGTCGCGTTGAAAGGCCCGCTGACCACGCCGATCGGCGGTGGCTTCACCTCGGTCAACGTGACCCTGCGCCGCCACTTCGACCTGTACGCGAACGTGCGCCCGGCGGTGAGCTTCCCCGGCACCAGGTCGCGCTACGAGAACATCGACATCATCACCGTGCGCGAGAACACCGAGGGCGCCTACCGCTCCGAAGGTCAGACGCTGTCCGAGGACGGCGAGATCGCCGAGTCGGTGGCCCGCAACACGCGCCGTGGCAGCAGCCGGATCGTGCGCTACGCGTTCGAGCTGGCGGTGAAGAAGGGCCGCAAGAAGGTCACCGCGGTGCACAAGGCGAACATCCTGAAGACCAGTTCGGGCCTGTTCCTCAACGTGGCACGCGAGATTGCCAAGGAATACCCGCAGATCGAGTTCAACGAGATGATCGTGGACAACACCTGCATGCAGCTGGTGATGAAGCCGGAGCAGTTCGACGTGATCGTCACCACGAACCTGTTCGGCGACATCCTCTCGGACCTGTGCGCCGGCCTGGTCGGCGGCCTTGGCCTGGCGCCGGGCGACAACATCGGCGAGGGCGCGGCGATCTTCGAGGCGGTGCATGGCTCGGCGCCGGACATCGCGGGCAAGGGCATCGCCAACCCGTGCGCGCTGCTGCTGGCTGCCGCCGACATGCTCGACTACCTGGACATGGTCGCCAAGGGCGACAAGCTGCGCCAGGCGATCCGCGACACCATGACGAATGATCGCGACAGCGTGACGCCGGACCTCGGCGGCAAGGGCAGCACAGACAGCTTCGCCGATGCGATCGTGAAGCGCCTCGCGGCCTGACCCGCGCTGCCGCTCCCAGGAAAAAGCCGCGGGCATGCCGCGGCTTTTCCTTTGAGGTGCAGCCGCAGCTGCCCGCGCGTCAGTGCTTCGCTGGCTGGTAACTGCCCGCGTCCGCACGCGACGGGATGGCGATGCGGTTCCAGCTGTTGATCAGGATGACCGCCATGTTGAGGTCGATCAGTTCGGCTTCGCTGAACTCGGCGCGGGCCTGTTCGTGGACGCCGTCCGGCACGCCGTGGATCGGGTCGAGCCGGGTCACTGCCTCGCACCAGGCCAGCGCGGCGCGCTCGCGCTGGCTGTAGAACGGCGCCTCGCGCCACGCCTGCAGCACGTACAGGCGCTGCTCGGTTTCGCTGGCGGCGCGGGCGTCCTTGCTGTGCATGTCCAGGCAGTAGGCGCAACCGTTGAGCTGCGAGGCACGCATCAACACCAGTTCGATCAGGCTTTGCTCGAGGCCGGAGTTCTTGACGTAGTCGGCCAGGGCGAGCAACGGCCTGGTGGCATCGGGGCGTTTGTAGACATTGAAACGGGGCATGGGGTTTTCCTTGCAGTGTGCGGCCCGGGGTGGGCCGTTCAATGCAAGGACGTTGCGACCCCGCCCTTCGTGACCATCGCCAGGCGAGCCAGTTTTGCCGGGTGGCGCAAGGCGAGCGTGGTGGTGATGCGATCGCCTTCGCACTCGATCCAGGTCGCGCTGACCAGCGTCTCGTCGGTCCATGCCAGCAGCACGGGTTCGCCATTGAGGAGGGTGGTGGTGAAACGCACGTCGGTCCGTGAATAGAAGCGGGTCGCGATCTGCGTGTAGAGCCGGGCCAGGCGGTCGGCGCCTTGCAGGGGGCGCAGTACGGCGCGCACGACGCCTCCGCCGTCGGAAATGGCAATGGCATCTTCGGCGAACAGCGCGCGCAGCGATTCCAGGTCGGGGTTCTTCAGCGCCTCGGTGAAGCGCTGGATCATGCGCTGCCTGGCCCGTACGTCCGCGCTGAAGCGTGGGCGTCCCTCGCGCAGGCGCGTCTTCGCGCGGTGCACGCGCTGGCGGCAGGCGTCCTCGCCAATGCCCAGGATCGCCGCGGCCTCCGCGTGGCTGTAGTCGAACACCTCGAACAGCAGAAAGGCGGCACGCTCCTCCGGGCTCAGCCGTTCGAGCAGCAGCAGGAAGGACATGGCGATCGTTTCGCCACGTTCCAGCGTCGCTTCGGGATGTTCCGCGTCCGGCACCAGCGGCTCGGGCAACCAGGGACCGGTGTAGTGCGCGCGCTCGGTCCTGGCGCGGCGCAGTCGATCCAGTGCGATGCGGGTGGTGACGGTGACCAGCCAGGCCTCCGGGTCATCCAGCGCGTCGACGTCCTGCGCATGCCAGCGCAGCCACGTGTCGTGCAGTACGTCCTCGGCGTCGCTGGGCGTGCCGAGCATGCGGTAGGCCAGGCCGAACAGGCGCTGGCGATGCTGCTGGAACAGGGCGGTTTGCGAATCCATGAGGCGCTCCGGGGGAGGGACGCTGCCAGGACGCACGGGTGGAACGAAACGTGACAGCTAGCGGAACAGCGGCCAGGGCGCCAGGAAAATCAGCCACATCAGCAGCAGGATGCCGGCGTACTTGCCGGCCTTGTACAGCTTCCTGTGCCGCCGCTTGAACGCCGCCTTCCAGTGGTGCATGGCGCCCTTGCGCTGGCTCCATGCGTACAGGCGGTTGATGAAGCCGGTCTTCTCGGTGCCGGCGTCGCTGTTGGGCGAGGCGGTGATCCTGCCCATGAACGCGCCCACGCGATGGTTGACCGCGCTCATCCAGCGCGTGCGCAGCGGGCGCTCCACGTCGGCGAACAGGATCACCCGGGTCTGGTCGGTCTTGTTCTCCACCCAGTGCACGTAGGTCTCGTCGAACACCACGTCCTTGCCGTCGCCCCAGGCGTGTTCCTCGCCGTCGACGAAGATGCGGCAGTCGCGCGAGTTCGGCGTGATCAGACCCAGGTGGTAGCGCAGCGAGCCGGCGAACGGATCGCGATGCGGGTTGAGTTTGCTGTTCGGCGCCAGCGTGGCAAACATCGCTGCCTTGATGCCGGGAATGGCGTTGAGCAGTTCGACCGTCTTCGGGCACAGCGCCTGTGCCGAGGCCAGCGGCTCGCCATACCACTTGAGGTAGAAGCGCTTCCAGCCCTGCTTGATGAAACTGTTGAAGCTGGCGTCGTCGTTCCGGCTGGTGCCGCGGATGTGGCCCTGGTCGGTCAGGTGCAAGGCTTCATCGCGGATGGCCTGCCAGTTCGCCTGCAGCAGGTCCAGCTCGGGAAAACCGCGACGATCGAGAATGGGCTTGGCCGGCACCGCCGAGAACGCATACATCAGCAGGTTGTACGGCGCGAACACCGCCGAGTGGTCCACCAGCTGGCGATCGAAGCGCAGGCGCACGCGGCCGCGCAAATGCACCAGCAGCACGCACAGCGCGAAGAAGGCGAACAGGGCCAGCAGGACGAGGCGGGGAGTGAGGATCATGTCTACGCTTGCAACCGTGGAATGACTGTCAGGCAGGCATTCTACTCGCTTGGCCGCCGTCGCTAGCGCGGAGCGGGCGTGGCCTTCACCTGCTGTTCCTGGGTCAGCTCGACGTGCCGCTGCGGGCTGATCGGCTCGAATACCGGCTGGACGGCAGCGCCCTTGTGGTGCAGCGCGGCGATCATGTTGGCAGCAGGGTAGCGGCCGGCGGCGAGGGCAGCCGCGTCGATCGCGTGCAGGCGGTCGATCCATCCGCGGTCTTCGGCCAGCTGCGGATCGAAGTTGAAGCCGACCCGCCGTTCGACGAACGGCATGATCGCGCCGCCGAAGCTGAAGAACAGCTCGAAATCGAACTCGGCCAGCAGGCAGCCCACGATGTCCTGTGCGCGCACGCCCTCGTTGGAATACGCGGCATGATTTATCGGGCGGTAATGCGGCGATGCCGTATTGAAATGGCGATCGTGGCGCTTGTCCGTCGGCAGAGTCGCCCACGCTTCCTGCACCGCGGTTTCCACGTCGGGCCACAACTGGTGGCCGTTGCGGCCGATGATGTCGGAGCTGAGCAGCACGCCGTGCGCGGCCAGCGAACGGCGCAGCGATCCGCAGAAGGTTTCCAGTTCGGTGACGTGGTGGAAGAACTGGATGACGATGATGACGTCCTGCCCGGGTAGTTCGAACGGCAGGTTGCAGTCGCGTGCCTCGAATGTCATCGTCGCATCGACGCCGCGTTCCTGTGCCGTGGTGGCGGCGCGGCGCATCAGTGAGGGGTTGAAGTCCAGGCAAGTGAATTGTGTCGCGACGCCGTCTGCCTGCAACTGCGCAGCCAGCGCGATCTCCATGCCGCAAGAACCGGTGCCGGCGCTGAGCACGCGCACCGGTGCGTTTGTGCCGGTTGCACGGCGCCGAATGTGGTCGAGGAAGAAGCCTTCCGGCGAGCCGATGCCCAGCCGCTGCGCGTCCGGCGCCAGGAAGCGCCCCGACCAGTACTCGAAGATCGGCGGCAGCGTTTCGCCCTGGTATTGCGGGGTGACGCTGAACGCAATGCGCTCGGCCATGGCCAGCAGTCGACGGCGAGCCGTTGCGGGCAGCGAGCGTGCCAGCGCCGCAATGGCGCGCTTGGCCGGCAGCCGGTGGCGGTAGGCGAAACTCTTCAACGACATGGAGGCGGTGTCGGTCGGGTATGTCGGGGAATGGGTGGGGCGCGAAAACCGGGGCCGTCGCCGCGCGGCAGGTCCCGGTTTTCAGCTTCTGACGTTACAACGCCTCTGCCGCGAAATCCGCCAGCCGCGAGCGTTCGCCGCGGCGCAGGGTGATGTGCGCGGAGTGCTCCCAGTCCTTGAAGCGGTCCACCGCGTAGGTGAGGCCGGAGGTGGTTTCAGTGAGGTACGGCGTGTCGATCTGCTCGACGTTGCCCAGGCAGACGATCTTGGTGCCGGGGCCGGCGCGGGTGATCAGGGTCTTCATTTGCTTCGGGGTGAGGTTCTGCGCCTCGTCGATGATCAGGTAACGGGACAGGAAGGTGCGCCCGCGCATGAAGTTCAACGAGCGGATCTTGATGCGCGAGGCGAGCAGGTCGTTGGTGGCCTGGCGGCCCCAGCTGCCGCCGTCCTCCGGATTGGCCAGCACTTCGAGGTTGTCGGTCAGCGCGCCCATCCACGGCGTCATCTTCTCTTCTTCGGTGCCGGGCAGGAAGCCGATGTCCTCGCCCACCGAGACGGTGGCGCGGGTCATGATGATCTCGCGGTAGCGCTGCTGGTCCATCACCTGGGCCAGTCCCGCGGCCAGTGCCAGCAAGGTCTTGCCGGTGCCGGCGTTGCCGAGCAGGGTGACGAAGTCGATGTCCGGGTCCATCAGCGCGTTGAGCGCGAAGTTCTGTTCACGGTTGCGCGCGCCGATGCCCCACACGTGGTGGTTCGCGTGCGAGTGGTCGTCCAGCAGCACCAGCGTGGCGCTGGCCTCGTCCAGGTGCAGCACGCGCAGCTCGACCGCGTTCTCGCCGGGCAGATACAGGCATTCGTTCGGGTACCAGGTTTCCTCTTCGCGCCGCTTCACCTCGTAGAACGTGCGACCGCGCTCGGTCCACGAGCGTACCTCCGGGTGCCGATCCCAGAAATCCTCCGGCAACGCGGTGGAGCCGGTGTAGAGCAGGGAGAAGTCGTCCAGTGCGCGGTCATTCTCGTAGTCCTCGGCGACCAGCCCGTTGATGCTGGCCTTGATCCGCAGGTTGATGTCCTTGGTGACCAGGATCACGTCGCGGCCCGGGTTCTGGTCGCGCAGCTCGATCACCGCCGCCAGGATCTGGTTGTCCGCCTTGGCGTGGCCGTTGCTGCTGGTGCGGTGCTGGAAATACAGCCGGCCGACCGAGGTGCCGCGCTTGAGCTTGACGCCCTGCGGGTTGCTCAGTTCCAGGCCGTCGGCGAGGTCGTGCTGCTTGCCGCGCTCGATCAGCTCGTTGAGGAAGCGGCTGGCCTGGCGGCCGTTGCGCGAGACTTCGGAGGCGCCTTTCTTCTTTTCGTCCAGTTCCTCCAGCACGGTCATCGGGATGAAGACGTCGTGTTCCTCGAAGCGGAACAGCGAGGTCGGGTCATGCAGCAGGACGTTGGTGTCGAGAGCGTAGATGCGCTTGCTTCCGGTCATGCGGAAGTGTCCTCGCTGGTGGGTGGAGGGAGTCGGCGGGCGATGGCCATGGATGGCGTGGCGGTCAACGCGCGGGAATGGCGTCGAGCACGGCCTGGGCGTGGCCGGGCACCTTCACGCCGCGCCATTCGGCGGCGAGCTTGCCGTCGGGGTCGATCAGGAAGGTGCTGCGCACGATGCCCAGGTGGCGCTTGCCGTACAGCACCTTCTCGTGGATCACGTCGAACGCCTTGCACCAGGTTTCGTCGGCATCGGACACCAGCGGGAACGGCAGTGCCTGCTTGGCGGCGAAGTTGGCGTGGGACTTCGCCGAATCGCGCGAGACGCCGACGATCTGCGCATGGCGCTTGCGGAACGCGGGGTAGAGGTCGCGGAAATCCTGCGCCTCGCTGGTGCAACCGGGGGTGGAATCCTTCGGGTAGAAGTACAGCACCACCCATTGGCCCTTGAGGTCGGCGAGCTTGATGATGCTGCCGTCGCCGGTGGTGCCGCTGAGGGCAGGGGCCTTCTTTCCGATGTCTGGCATGGTCTCTCCGGAAACCCGACGGGGTTTCGCCTGTGTGCGTGGCAGAGACTAGCGCGACGGCCGTGGCGGATGACAGCCTTGTCAGGCCTGTCGCGCTGGCGCATCCTAGAATTTCACCGGGTCCATGATCGCGTCGAGGTTCAGGCCGTCGCACAGTTCCAGGAAGTCGTCGCGCAGCGCGGCGATATGGATTTCCGCCGGGATGCCGATGGTGAACTGGGCCTGGAACATCTCTGCCCCGGTCTGCATCGCCTGGTAACGGGTGGAGTTCAACTGCTCCACGCTGATCCCGTGCTGGCTGAAGAAATCCACGATGCGCGCCACGATGCCGGGCCGGTCGGCCGCCACCACTTCCACCAGGTATGGCAGCAGGTGCGAGCTGTCCTGGCGTGGGCCGGTGCGGTAATGCACCAGGTGCATGCTCTCGTCGCGGCCCAGTTTGGCCAGCGCGGTTTCCAGTTTGGCCAGCGCGTCCCACGCGCCGGTGGCCAGCAGCATCAGCGAGATTTCCGTGCCGATGGTGGATACGCGCGACTCGGACAGGTTGCAGCCGGCGTCGGCGATGCGCCGGGCGAGCGCCAGCAGCGGCGATTTGGTCGTCGCGGTGAGCGCGTGGATCAGCAACTGGTTGTCATTGCCCGAGCGCGTGGCAGCGGAGGAAGGGCCGGGGGAAGGTTTCAAGAGGGTCTGCCTGTGGACGTCTGTCCGCGCGGTGCGGGGTCATGAGACTACTCCGGTCGAGCTTACTTGCCCGCCTCGCGAGGCGGCAAGTAACATGGACAGCTAGCCTTGTAGCGGAATCGTGTCTTGAACATTCGCGGAAGCATCTGCGCGCTGGCCACGCCGTTCGCGGCCGACGGCGCGCTCGACCTGGATGCGTTCGGTCGGCTGATCGATCATCAGCTGGCCGGCGGTACCCAGGCGCTGGTGGTGGCCGGCTCCACCGGCGAAGCACACATGCTGGAGCACGACGAGTTCGATCGCCTGCTGGCGTTCGCGCTCGAGCGCGTGGCCGGGCGGGTGCCGGTGATCGCTGGCACCGGCGAGGCCGGCACCGCCAAGACGGTGGCGCTGACCCGCCGCGCGAAGACCCTGGGCGCCGATGCGGCGCTGCTGGTGACGCCGTACTACGTGCGCCCGACCCAGGAGGGCCTGCGCCGGCATTTCCTGGAAGTGGCCGAGCACGGCGGCCTGCCGGTGCTGCTGTACAACGTGCCCAGCCGCACCGGTTGCGACCTGTTGCCGTCGACCGTGGCCGCGTTGCGCGGGCACCCGGCGATCATCGGCATCAAGGAGGCACGCGGCGATCGCGAGCGGATTCTGGCGCTGGCGGAACTTGTGCGCGAAGATTTCGTCTATCTGTCCGGCGACGACGGCAGCGCCGGCGAGGCGATGCTGGCCGGCGCCGCCGGCACCATCTCGGTGGTGGCCAACCTGGTGCCGCAGGCGTTCCGCGCCCTGTGCGATGCGGCCACTGCCGGCGACCAGGTGGCGACGGCGCGCTGCCATGCCGCGCTGGAGCCGCTGGTGCAGGCGCTCAACTGCGCGCCCAACCCGATCGCGGTCAAGGCCGGCCTGCCCGTGCTGGGACTGGGGCTGGGCCTGCCGCGGTTGCCGCTGGTGGAACTGAACGACGGTCCGGATCGCGCCCGATTGCACCAAGCGCTGTCCAGTCTGGCATCCTTGGCGACTGCAGCCGGTTGACGGTTGCCTGACTTACCTCACGGAATCCGATTACATGAAGAAAACCTCGCTCCTCGTGGCCCTGCCGGCCGTGGCCCTCGGTGGCCTGCTGCTTACCGGCTGCGGCGCGTTTCGCTCGCACAAGGCGTGGGACAGGGCCGTGCAGGAAGCTCCGCTGGAGATCCCGCCGAGCCTCGACCGGCCGTCGACCAGCGAAGCGCTGGTCATCCCGCCACCGGGTGCGAACCAGCCGACCGCCAATGGCGCCACCGCCCGCGTCGGTTCGGCCGGCGGCCAGATCAGCGATGGCTTCGTGCTGGCCGACAGCGTCGACAACGCCTATCGCCGGGTCGGCCAGGTACTGGAGAGCGGCAGCCTGGGCGAACTGGCCGGTCACGACGACGCCACCCACAGCTACACGCTGAATGTTTCCGACGCCGTGGCTCAGCAGAAGAAGAAAGGCTTCTTCGGCCGCCTGTTCGGGCGCGACAAGAGCGGTTCTGCATCCGCTCCGGGCGCCGGCTCGCACCAGGTGCAGATCAGCGTCAATGGCAGCGGCACGGCGGCCAGCGAAGTCCGCGCCGAAGGCAACGCTGCCGCCGTAGGCAAGGTGATCGATGCATTGAAGTCGCGCCTGGGCGGCTGATCGCCGGTGCACAGCCACCAAAAAGAACGCCGCCCTCGGGGCGGCGTTCTTTTTTGCAGATGGACTTCAGCGCTGCAGCAGTTCGAGTTTGTCCGGCTTGCCTTCCCAGTCCCTGGCGTCGGGCAGGGCGTCCTTGCGTTCGGTGATCACCGGCCAGCTCCTGGCCAGCTCGGCGTTCAGCGCCACGAACCCTTCCTGGCCGGCCGGCACGTCGTCTTCCGGGTAGATCGCGTTGATCGGGCACTCCGGCTCGCACAGCGTGCAGTCGATGCACTCATCCGGATCAATCGCCAGGAAATTGGGGCCTTCGTGGAAGGCGTCGACCGGGCAGACCTCGACGCAGTCGGTGTACTTGCACTTGATGCAGTTGTCGATGACGACAAAGGTCATGGGCGGTTTTGGCCTGCTTGTGGGAAGTGTGTCAGGCGACCCGGCAAATCAGCGCGTCGGTTTTTGTGGAAAATGCAGCCATGGATGGCCGCTTTTGATCCAGCCAGTGGCGCCGAGCTGTACGTTGGCACTGGTCGGCCCAACTGGAGCAATCACGGAAGATTGCAAAAGCAAATGGTGCTCCCTACGAGACTCGAACTCGTGTTCCCGCCTTGAGAGGGCAGTGTCCTAGGCCACTAGACGAAGGGAGCGTTATGCAGCGAGGCGCGCTAGTATAGCGGAATTGTTTCGCCCGGCAATGCCTGCAGCGCATGGGTCTGCGCTGTCACAAGGCAGGAACCATCGGGCGCCCGCGTCTTGCGGGGCGGTTCGCGATGCGCCACGTCGCGATATATTGCAACCCACGGGCAGCTTCGCCCTGCAAGGACTCCGACCGCTTGAATCCCGAATCGAGGACCGACGCCACGCCGACGCTGCGGGTCATTCCGCGCGACCAGCACATCGTCTCGCGCAAGAACATCAGCAAGGCGGCGTTGCGCGTGCTGTACCGCCTCAACGAGGCCGGCTACGCCGCTTACCTGGTCGGCGGCGCGGTACGCGACCTGTTGCTGGGGCTGCAGCCGAAGGACTTCGACGTGGCCACCGACGCCACCCCGGACGAGGTGAAGAAGCTGTTCCGCAACTGCCGCCTGATCGGCCGCCGTTTCCGGCTGGCGCACGTGGTGTTCGGCCCGGAAATCATCGAGGTGGCCACGTTCCGCGGCACCGGCGAGGAGGGCGGCGAGGGCGACCGCCACATCATCGACGGCCGCATCGTGCGCGACAACATCTGGGGCACGATCGAGGAGGACGCGCTGCGCCGCGACTTTCGCGTCAACGCGATGTACTACGACATCAGCGACTTCTCCGTGCGCGACTACGTCGGCGGCATGCAGGACCTGCAAGACCGCGTGCTGCGCCTGATCGGCGACCCGGACACCCGTTACCACGAAGACCCGGTGCGCATGCTGCGCGCGGCGCGGCTGGCGGCGAAGCTTGGCATGCGCATCGACGCGGCCGCGATGGCGCCGTTCGAGACGCTGGGGCCGCTACTGGCCGACGCCGCGCCGGCGCGGCTGTTCGACGAGTCGCTGAAGATGTTCCTGGCCGGCAACGGCCTGAAGAGTTTCCGCATGCTGGAGCAGAGCGGCCTGCTGAAATTCCTGTTCCCGGCGACCGCGCGTGCGCTCAAGCGCGGCGACGAGGCGCTGCGGGCGCTGGTCGAGCATGGCCTGGCGAACACCGACGCGCGGATCGCCGAGGGCAAGTCGGTGACCCCGGCGTTCCTGTTCGCAGTGCTGCTGTGGGGCGAGGTGCGCGACGTGGCGCACCAGCTGATCGGCCGCGGCGTCGAAGGCAACGAGGCATGGTCGCGCGCCGCGGCGCAGGTGGTCGGTGAACAGTGTCAGCGGGTGGCGATCCCGCGCCGGTTCACCTTCACCATGGAGGAGATATGGTCACTGCAGCCGCGCTTCGAGCAGGTCCAGCGCAAGCGGGTGTTCCGCCTGATGACGCACCCGCGGTTTCGCGCCGCGTTCGATTTCCTGCTGCTGCGCGGCGACGAATCACCGGCAATGCGCGAGCTGGGTCAGTGGTGGGCGCATGCGCAGCAGCTGCCGCAGGATGTGCTGGCCGCCGCGCTGCCGGCCGGCGGCGGCAGCGGTGCCAGTGATCATGTGGCACCGCCGGTAGCCGCCAGGCCGCCGCGCCCGCGCCGCCGGCGGCGCCGGTCAGTCGACAAATCGGGCTCCGTGTGACCCTGGCCTACGTCGCGCTGGGCAGCAATCTCGGCGACCCGCGGCAACAGTTGCTCGACGCCATGGAGGCATTGGCGAACCTGCCCGACACCCGCCTGCTGCAGCGTTCGCGGCTGTACCGCACGCTGCCGTGGGGCGTGCTGGAGCAGCCACCCTTCATCAATGCCGCGGTGGAACTGGACACTGTGCTGTCGCCGCACGCCTTGCTGAACGCCTTGCTGGCGATCGAGCAGCACGCCGGCCGCGTGCGCGGCGAGCGCAACGGGCCGCGCACGCTGGATCTGGACCTGCTGCACGTCGACGGCGTGCAACTCGACGACCCGCAGCTGACCCTGCCGCATCCGCGCATGGCCGAGCGGGCGTTCGTGCTGTTGCCCCTGCACGATATTGCGCCCACGCTGCGCTTGTCCGGGCAGACTACGGTAGCGGAGCTGCTCGCCCGGCTCGATCTGGCCGGCTGTGAACGCGTGGCTTGAGCCATCACCGCGGCGCGCCGGATAATCGGCGGCCACCCCATCCCAGGAATTGCCGTGTACGTGCAGAACGCCAGTGTCCCCGACCGCAAGCCGGTGACCGTGCCAGGCCTGCTTGCGATGAAGGCGCAGGGACGGCGCATCGTGATGCTCACCGCCTATGACGCCAGCTTCGCCTGGCAGCTGGAGGCGGCCGGCGTCGACATCGCGCTGGTCGGCGATTCGCTCGGCATGGTGATCCAGGGACATGCCAGCACGCTGCCGGTGACGCTGGAGCACATGGTCTACCACACCGCCGCGGTGGCGCGCGGGCTGTCGGCCACGCTGCTGGTGGCCGACCTGCCGTTCATGGCCGACCGCGACGTGGCGCATGCGCTGGAAGCGGGCGCGCGGCTGGTCGGCGAGGCCGGCGCGGCGATGGTGAAGATCGAGGGCGCCGCGCCGCACGTGCTGGAGGCGATCGCGGCGCTCACCGCGCGCGCCATCCCGGTCTGCGCCCATCTCGGGCTCACCCCGCAGTCGGTGCACAAGTTCGGCGGCTTCAGGATCCAGGGCCGCGAGCAGACCGCCGCCGACCGCGTGCTGACAGAGGCGCTGGCGGTGCAGGCGGCCGGGGCGGACCTGCTGGTGATGGAAGGCGTGCCGGTCGAACTGGGCCAGCGGGTGACCGCGGCGCTGACGATCCCGGTGATCGGCATCGGCGCCGGCCCGCATTGCGACGGCCAGGTGCTGGTGATCCACGACATGCTGGGCATCACCCCGGGCAAGCGGCCGAAGTTCAGCAAGGATTTCCTGGCCGGGCGCGATTCTGTCGGCGCGGCAATCGCCGCCTACGCCGAGGACGTGCGCAGCGGCGCCTTCCCGGCCCCCGAGCATTGCTTCAACTGACCTGAGCGAGCCTGCCCATGCAGACCGTACAAGACGTCCCGGCCCTGCGCGCCGCGATCCGCGGCTGGCGCACGCAGGGCCAGACGGTGGGCTTCGTGCCGACCATGGGCAACCTGCACGCGGGCCACCAGTCGCTGATCAGGCTGGCGCGCGCGCGCACCGAGCGGGTGGTCGCCAGCGTGTTCGTCAACCCCACCCAGTTCGGGCCGAACGAGGATTACGACCGCTACCCGCGCACCCTGGTGCAGGATCAGGCGGCGCTGGCCGAGCAGGATTGCGACCTGCTGTTCGCGCCGGACGTGGCCACGATGTATCCGTTTGGTCCCGCGCACAGCGTCAGCGTGCGCGTACCGCAGATCACCGACACGCTGGAAGGCGCGCATCGCCCCGGGCATTTCGACGGCATGGCCACCGTGGTGTGCAAGCTGTTCAACCTGGTGCAGCCGGACGTGGCGGTGTTCGGGCAGAAGGACTTCCAGCAGCTGAAGGTGGTCGAGCGGATGGTGCGCGACCTGGGGTTGCCGGTGAAGGTAGTGGCAGCGCCGATCCTGCGCGCCGACGACGGCCTGGCGCTGAGCTCGCGCAACCAGTACCTGAGCGCCGGGGAGCGCGCACGCGCGCCGCTGATCCACGACAGCCTGCAGAAGATGCGTGAACTGCTGGCGCAGGGGCATCCGTGGCAGGCCATCGAGCAGACCGCCGCCGCGCGCCTCGAACGGGCGGGCTTCGTCCCCGATTACGTGGTAATCCGCCGTGCCGAGGACCTGGCCGAACCGGCCGAAGGCGAGCGCGGAGGCCTGGTGGCGCTGGTCGCGGCCCGCCTTGGCCATACCCGCCTGATCGACAACTTGCTGCTCGACTGAGTTGCCCGCATATCGGGGGCGTTGCCGCTGATGTTGCGGTGCAACGTCATCGGTTCGATAATTGCGGACTTTGCAGGCTGTCCCTGCCGGAAAGAATGTCATGCACCTGAACATGCTCAAGGCCAAGATCCACCGCGCCACGGTGACCCATGCCGAGCTGCACTACGAGGGCTCGATCGCGATCGACGGTCTGCTGCTGGATGCCTCGGGCATCCGCGAGTACGAGCAGATCCACGCCTGGAACGTCAACAGCGGCCAGCGCTTCGTCACCTATGCGCTGCGCGCCGAGGAAGGCTCGGGCATCATCTCGGTCAACGGCAGCGCGGCACGCAGCGCGCAGGCAGGCGATGTCATCATCATCGCGGCCTTCGTGCAGCTGAGCGAGGCGGAACTGGAACAGTACCAGCCCACTTGCGTCTACATTGCGGCGGGCGCGGGCAACCGCATCAGCCACACCAACCGTTCCATCCCCAAGCAGATGGCCGCGGCCTGAGCTGTCAGCCGCGCTGCTTCGCCAGCGCCCACGCCACGTGCTCGCGCACGACCGCCGACGGGTGGTCGGCGCGTGTGTTGAGCGCCTTGATCGCTGCCACTGACTTCGGCGCATTGCCCAGCGCCACCGCGATGTTGCGCAGCCAGCCTTCGTAGCCGGTGCGGCGGATCGCCATGCCTTCGGTGCGCTTGAGGAATTCGTCCTCGCTCCATGCAAACAGCTCGACCAGCTTCGCGCCATCGAGGCTGTGCCGTGGCGCGAAATCCGGCTCGGCGGTCGCCTGCGCGAACTTGTTCCACGGGCACACCAGCTGGCAGTCGTCGCAGCCGAAGATGCGGTTGCCCATCGGCGTGCGCAGTTCTTCCGGGATGCTGCCTTTCAACTCGATCGTGAGGTACGAGATGCAGCGCTTGGCGTCGAGCCGGTACGGCCCCAGGATTGCCTGCGTCGGGCACACCTCGATGCAGCGCGTACAGGTGCCGCAATGCGCGCTGGCCGGTTCGTCCAGCGGCAACGGCAGGTCGGTGTACAGCTCGCCGAGGAAGAAGTACGAGCCGGCATGGCGGTTGATCAGCACGGTGTGCTTGCCGATCCAGCCCAGTCCCGCGTTGCGTGCCAGCGCCTTCTCCAGCACCGGCGCGGAGTCCACGTAGGCGCGATAGCCGAAGTCGCCGACCACGCCGTGGATGCGCTCGGCCAGCTTCTGCAAACGGTTGCGCATCAGCTTGTGGTAATCGCGCCCCAGCGCATAACGCGATACGTAACCCGCTTCGGCGTCGCCGAGTACGTCCCACGCATTCGCGGTGCCGGGCGGAATGTAGTCCATGCGCACCGAGATCACCCGCTGCGTGCCCGGCTCCAGTTCGGCCGGGCGGGTGCGCTTGGTGCCGTGCCGCGCCATGTATTCCATCTCGCCGTGATGACCGCCCTCGAGCCAGCGCTGCAGGTGTTGCTCGTCGTCGCCGAGGTCGGTGCCGCTGATGCCGGCGTCAGCGAAACCCAGTTCGATCGCCCAGCGCTTGATGTCGCGCGCGAGCGCGGCGTAATCGGGCGAAGCGGACGAGGTGGTGCTGGACATCCGCCTATTGTAGAGGCGGCCCATGCCTATAATCCGCGCATGCCCGCCCATCCCTACAGCCGCCATCTGCATACCGTCGAACAGTTGCGCGCGATGGAGCGTGCGGCGTTGTCGGCGCTGGGCATCTCCGGCCCCGAGCTGATGCGCCGCGCGGCCAGTGCCGCGCTGAACAGCCTGCGCCGGCACTGGCCGCAACTGCAGCAGGTCTGCATCCATTGCGGCCCCGGCAACAACGGCGGCGACGGTTTCCTGCTCGGCGTGCTGGCACGCGAGGCCGGCATGCAGGTCGAGCTGGTGGCGCTGTCGGCGACCTCGCACGGCGACGCCGCAGCGGCACGCGCGGCGTGGGAAGCGGGCGGTGGCCGGGTGCGCTTGTGGGATGCGCAAGGAGCGCTGCCCGACGCCGAGCTGCACGTGGATGCGCTGTATGGCATCGGACTCAACCGCGCGCCGGAGGCGGCCGTGACCAGGCTGATCGAGGCGATCAATCGCAGCGGCCGCCCGGTGCTGGCGCTGGACGTGCCCAGCGGCCTGGATACGGATACAGGCAGCTGTCCCGGCGCGGCGATCCGCGCGGATGTCACGGTGACCTTCATCGCCGGCAAGCGCGGGCTGCACACCGGACGCGCGGCCGATCAGGTCGGTGTGCTCGAACTGGCGACCCTGGGCGTGCCGGACAGCGTCTATGCCGACACGCTGCCCGACGCACGTTTGCTGGTTGCCGAGGCGTTGCCGCCGCGCGCGCGCTACGCGAACAAGGGCAACTACGGCCACGTGCTGGTGATTGGCGGCGAGCACGGCATGGCCGGCACCGTACGCCTGGCCGGGGAGTCGGCGTTGCGCGCCGGCGCTGGCCTGGTCAGCGTGGCGACGCGGGCGGCACATGTGTTCGCGCTGAATGCGGCGCGGCCGGAACTGATGGCGCACGGTGTCGACGGGCCGCAAGCACTGGCGCCGCTGCTCGAACGGGCCAGCGTGCTGGCGCTGGGACCCGGCCTGGGACAGGCGGGCTGGGGGCATGCCCTGTGGTTGACCGCGCTGGATGCGAACAAGCTGCTGGTGCTCGATGCCGACGGACTGAACCTGCTCGCACGCGAGCCGCGCCGGTTCACCGCGCCGACGGTGCTGACGCCACATCCGGGTGAGGCGGCACGTTTGCTGGGAATCACCACCGGAGAGGTCGAACAGGATCGCTTCGCCGCGGCACGCGAAATCGCGCGCCGCTACCACGCCGTCGTGGTGTTGAAGGGTGCAGGCAGTCTTGTTGCCGATCCGGGTGGACGTCTGGACGTCTGTCCGTGGGGCAATCCAGGGATGGCCAGTGGCGGCATGGGTGACCTGCTCACCGGTGTCGTGGCGGCGCTGCTGGCGCAAGGCTGCAGTGCATGGCAGGCGGCCTGTCTTGGCGCGGGCCTGCACGCCCGTGCGGGCGATCTTGCCGCCCGCCAGGGTGAGCGTGGCTTGCTGGCCAGTGATCTGTTGGCGCCGATTCGTGCGCTGGGCAATGGCGTGACCGGTTATGAGCGTGAACATGATTGAGCAAGTCGATGACGGACTCCGCTGGTCGCTGGCCGACGAAGCTGCCACGGTGGCATTCGGGTCGCAGGTCGCGGGGGCGCTGGATGAGGGCCTGGTGCTCTACCTGCATGGCCCGCTGGGTGCCGGCAAGACCAGTTTTGCCCGCGCATTGCTGACCACCCTCGGCGTCGGCGAGCGGGTCAAGAGTCCCACCTACAGCCTGATCGAAGGCTACCTGGCGAAGGATCGCCCGGCCTGGCATCTGGACCTGTACCGGATCGCCGATCCTGCCGAGCTGGAGTGGCTGGGCCTGGACGCGCTGGCCGATCCGGCTGCCGTGGTACTGGTGGAATGGCCCGAGCGAGGCGCCGGAGCGCTTCCGGCAGCGGACGCGGAACTGCTGCTCGATTACGCCGGCGCCGGCCGTCATGCCTTGCTGCGCGCACAGGGCCCGCGTGGCAGGCGCCTGCTCGACCGGCTCGCCAAGTAATTATTTCCCTTGGAAAATTTGCCGGACGGCATTCAGGAAACGATTCCAGTGGAATACGCGAGTTGCATCCCGTAACTTGATCTCACCTGATGAATGATTCGCAGGTTATGGATATTCAAGGGAAAAGTCTTGCAATGCCGACGGGGCTGCGCTTCAATGCAGGGCATGAGGGGCTACCTGAACAAGTGGGCAGGCGGTTTTGTCGTCGCAATCGCGGCGCTGATGCCCGTGGCTGCGCTCAGTGCGGCCCAGGTGAAGGATGCCCGCGTCTGGGCGGGTCCCGAGTACACCCGCCTGGTGCTCGATGCCTCCGGTCCGCTGCAGTACACGATCAGCCAGAAGAATGGCCAGGTCGTGGTGGAACTGCCGGACAGCAGCCCCAGCCGCGATTTTTCCGATCCGTCCGCGCAGGGCCTGCTTCGCGGCATGAGTCATTCGCGGCTGGGTCGCGGCATGCAGGTCACCGCCAAGGTCGACCCGGCCAGCCGTCTGAAGAGTTTCCTGCTGAAGCCGAACGACGACGGCAACTACCGGCTGGTGCTGGATTTCTACCCGGCCAGCCACGCGGCCGAGGTCGCCGGTGACGTTGCCGCCACCGAAAGCACCACAGCCGAGGTCGCGCAAGCGCCGGCAGCCAGGCCGGTGGCCGCCGCGTCCTACAGCAATCCCACGCACAGCCGCCGGGTCGCCGCCGAGCAGGCTGCGGCGATGCTCAACGGCCAGCGCCAGGTGGTGGTGGCGATTGACGCCGGGCATGGCGGCAAGGATCAGGGCGCGCATGGCCCCGGCGGCACGCTGGAAAAGAACGTCACGCTGGCGGTGGCGCGCGAGCTCGCGGCGCAGATCAATCGTCAGCCCGGCATGAAGGCAGTGCTGACCCGCGACAGCGACTTCTTCATCCCGCTCGCGCAACGTTACCGGATCGCCCGCGAACACAATGCGGACCTGTTTGTGTCGATTCACGCGGACGCCTTCACCAGCGACGATGCCAGGGGTTCGTCGGTGTGGGTATTGTCGCCGCGCGGCAAGACCAGCGAGGCCGCGCGCTGGCTGGCCGATCGCGAGAACCGCGCCGACCTGATCGGAGGCACCTCGCTGGACGACAAGGACGACAGCCTGGCCAAGGTGCTGCTGGACCTGCAGCAGGGTTGGGCGATGCAGGCCAGCGACGTGGTCGCCGGCAACGTGCTCAAGGCGCTGGCCCAGCTGGGGCCGACCCATCGCGGCTATGTCGAGCGTGCGAACTTCGTGGTGCTGCGTTCGCCGGACGTGCCGTCGATCCTGGTCGAGACCGCCTTCATCAGCAATCCCGCCGAGGAGCGCAAGCTGCGCGATCCGGCGCACCAGAAAAAGCTCGCCGAAGCGGTCATGGGCGGCGTCAGGAATTATTTCGAATCCACACCGCCGCCGGGCACCTGGTTCGCTGCCGAGGCGGCGCGACGCAATGGCGTGCAGCTGGCTTCCAGCACCAGGCAGTCATCCGGCCAGGCGTCCGTGCGCGACGTGCACAAGGTCGGGCGTGGCGAAAGCCTGAGCAGCATCGCGAAGCAGTATGGCGTCAGCGTCGGCGCACTGAAGAACGCGAACCAGATCAACAGCAACACGGTCCGCGCCGGCACCACGCTGACCATTCCCGCCGGCTGACTTCGCGGCGGCACTTGGGCGTTCGCTGCTAAAGTTCGCGGATGACCGTCATCCGCCTGCTTCCCCCCGAACTCATCAACCAGATCGCCGCCGGCGAAGTCATCGAACGGCCGTCCTCGGTGGTCAAGGAGCTGGTCGAGAACAGCCTCGACGCCGGCGCCACGCGCATCGAGGTGGAGATCGAGGCTGGCGGCGCGCGCCTGATCCGCGTGCGCGATGACGGCGGTGGCATCCATGTCGACGAGCTGCCGCTGGCGGTGGCCTCGCACGCCACCAGCAAGATCGGCAGCTTCGACGATCTGGAGCACGTCGCCAGCATGGGTTTCCGCGGCGAGGCGCTGGCCTCGGTGTCGTCGGTGGCGCGCTTCGCTCTGACCTCGCGTGCGCGCGACCAGGACGCCGCGTTCCGCATCGAGGTCGACGGCGGCAAGCTGCAGGCGGCGCGTCCGGCGCAGCACCCGCCGGGCACCAGCGTCGAGGTGCGCGACCTGTTCTACAACGTGCCGGCGCGCAAGAAGTTCATGCGCGCCGAACGCACCGAATTCGCGCACATCGACGACCTGCTGAAATCGCTGGCGCTGGCGCGCGGTTCGGTGGAATTCCGGCTCAGCCACAATGGCAAGCCGGTGCGCATCTGGAAGGCCGCGCGCGACGAGCAGGCGCAGCTGCAGCGGGTGGCCGAAGTATTAGGCGACGAGTTCCCGGCGCAGAGCCTGCGCATCGACCACGCCGCGGCCGGGCTGCACCTGTCCGGCTGGGTCGGTTTGCCCACTGCCTCGCGGGCGCAGGCCGACGCGCAGTATTTCTACGTCAACGGACGATTGGTACGCGACCGCATCGTCGCCCACGCGGTGCGCCAGGCGTATGCCGATGTGCTGTTCCACGGCCGCCACGCCGCGTTCGTGCTGTACCTGGAACTCGACCCGGCCGGCGTCGACGTGAACGTGCATCCGGCCAAGCACGAGGTGCGTTTCCGCGAGCAGCGACTGGTGCACGACTTCCTGTTTCGCACCCTGCACGAGGCACTGGCACAGACGCGCGCGGGACTGGGCACGCTGCCGGCGACGGAGCCGGCGCCGATGACCAGCTACACCTATGCGAGCTCCGCTCCATCCGGTGGCGCGGCGTGGCCCAGCCCGTCCAGCCAGAGCCGGCTGAGCCTGGGCACGCGCGAGGCGCCGCTGGCCGATTACGCGGCCTTGCTCGGTGCTGCGCCATCCATCGCCAGTGCGCCCGCGCCGTTGCCGGAAACGGCAGAGGGCGAGGCACCACCGCTCGGTTTCGCGATCGCCCAGCTGAAGAGCATCTTCGTGCTGGCCGAGAATGCGTACGGCCTGGTGCTGGTCGACATGCACGCGGCGCACGAGCGGATCACTTACGAGAAGCTGAAGTCCGGCCGCGTTACCAGCAACCTGCGCTCGCAGGTGCTGCTGGTGCCGCTTTCCATCGCAGTCAGCGCGAAGGAAGCCGCCGCCGCCGAGGAGCACGCCGAGGCGTTGGCCGAATGGGGCCTGGAGCTGTCGCGCAGCGGCCCGGCGACGATCGTGGTGCGGCGTATTCCCGCGCTGCTGGAAGGCGCCGACGTGGGCCAGCTCAGCCGCGACGTGTTGTCCGAACTGGCCCAGCACGGCAGTTCGCGCCGACTGCAGGAGCTGGAGAACGAACTGCTCTCCACAATGGCCTGCCACGGTTCGGTGCGTGCGGGCCGGCGCCTGACGATCCCGGAGATGAATGCGTTGCTGCGCGAGATGGAGGCGACCGAACGCTCCGGACAATGCAATCATGGGCGTCCGACCTGGGTCCAGCTGAGCGTGGCCGAGCTCGACAAGTTGTTCATGCGCGGCCGTTGACGCGCCTTCAAGAAACGTTTCGCTGGAGATAGTGATGATACGTGCCAGCCTGTTTGTTGCCGCCATCCTGGGAGTCGCTACTGTGCAAGCCGCCGACGTCGATAGTTACAAGCACAGCATCGAGCAGTGGCGGGCTGGTCGGGTCGAACGGCTGACCGCGCCGGACGGCTGGCTGAGCCTGATCGGGCTGGAGTGGCTGAAGGAAGGGACAAACCGCGTCGGCAGTGCCGCCGACAACGACATCGTGCTGGGTACCGGGCCGGCGCATCTGGGTGTGGTCACGCTGGCGCGCGATGGCAGCATGCGCATCGTGCTGGACAAGGACAGCGGCGCGACGATCGACGGCAAGGCCGTGGCCGAAGCGCCGCTGCTGGACGACGCCCACGTTGCCGGCGACGCCGCGCCCACGCGGGTAGCGTTCGGCAGCGCGAGCTTCTACGTGATCGACCGCGACGGCCGCAAGGGGCTGCGGGTCAAGGACACTGAAGCGCCCTCGCGCAAGCACTTCGCCGGCATCGATGCGTTTCCGATCGACCCGTCGTGGCGGATCGAGGCGACCTGGGTACCGGCGCAGCCGGGCGAGACGCTGGAGATGGGCACCGCGATCGGCACCATCGACAAGTACCCGGTGCCGGGCAAGCTGGAGTTCAGCCGCGACGGCAAGCACTTCGAGATCCTGCCGGTGATCGAGGTGCCTGGCGACGCGCAATACTTCATTGTGTTCGCCGACCGCACCAGCGGCAAGGAAACCTACGGGGCCGCACGTTTCCTGTACATCGACCCGCCGAAAGACGGCAAGGTCGTGCTGGACTTCAACAAGGCGTACAACCCGCCGTGCGCGTTCACGCCGTTCGCCACCTGCCCGCTGGCGCCGCCGGAAAACCGGCTGGACCTGCGCGTCACCGCCGGCGAGAAGAACTATCGTGGCTCGCATCACTGAGTGCTGTGCGGTTGTCGCGCTGGGCTTGCTGGCCGCGTTCCCGCTGCGCGCCACCACGCCGGCCGACTATGCGGCTGCGGTGACTCAGGCACGTGCCGAGCGCGTCGAGCAGCTTAAGCAGATGGACGGCTATCTGGCACTCACCGCCTCGGGCTGGCTGCAGCCAGGCGCGAACAGCGTGGGCAGCGCGGCAGACAATCGCTTCGAGATTCCCGGCGCACCCGCGCACCTGGGGACGCTGCAGCTGACGGCGGATGGACAGGTCAGCCTGCACCTGGCGGAAACCCGCGGGATCACCATCGACGGCCAGCTCGCGGCGATCGTCAACGTATTGCGTACGCAAGGTCCCGACGGCAAGCAGCAGCCGACCCGCGCGGGCTTCGGCAGCAGCTACCTGTACGTGATCGAGAACGGCACGCAGCGCGGCCTGCGCGCGAAGAACAATGACGCGCCGTTGCGCACGCATTTCCCCGGCTTCGACTATTTCCCGATCGACCCGTCCTGGCGGATCGAGGCGGACTGGGTACTGTTCCCCACGCCGCACATGCTGAAGATTGCCTACGTCACCGGCACCGTGAGCGATACGCCGATCGCGGGCAAGGCGGTGTTCCGCCGGGATGGCCACACCTGGGAGCTACTGCCGATCGACGAGGACGGCCGGCTGTTCTTCGTGTTCAGCGACCGCACGGCGGGGCGGCTGACCTACGGTGGCGCGCGCTTCCTGTACGCCGCGGCGCCGAAGGACGGCAAGGTGCTGCTGGACTTCAACCTGGCCGAAAACCCGCCGTGCGCGATCACCCCGCACGTGGTCTGCCCGCTGGCGCCGCCGGAGAATCGGCTGAAGCTGTCGGTGACCGCGGGTGAGATGAAGTTCCGCGGCCACCCTAACGACTAGCGGGCTCCTGCGATCAGCGTCCCTTGAACTCGGCCTTGCGCTTTTCCAGGAACGCCGTGGTGCCCTCGCGCATGTCCTCGGTGGAGAACGCCAGCGCGAAACCCTGCGTCTCGAACTCCAGGCCCTGGTCGATCGCGGTCTCGCCACCTTGCAGCACGGCGTCGAGGATGCCGGCGGCGGCCAGTGGCGCGGCCTCGGCAAGCTGGTCAGCCAGCGTGTTCACTGCTTCGTCCAGCGCTTCGGGCGCCACCACGCGGGTGACCAGGCCCAGCTCGTACGCACGCTGCGCGTTGATCGGCGCGCCGGTCAGGCACAGCTCCAGCGCCGCGCCGCGGCCGGCCAGGCGCAGCAGGCGCTGGGTGCCGCCGAAGCCCGGGATCAGGCCGAGATTGATTTCCGGCTGGCCGAACTTTGCCTTCTCGCTGGCCACGCGCAGGTGGCAGGCCATCGCCAGCTCCATGCCGCCGCCGAGTGCAAAACCCTGCACCCGCGCGATCACCGGCTTGCCGAGCCGCTCGATCGACGTCATCAGACGCTGGCCGGCGCGCGAGAAACCCTGTGCCTGCACCGGCGTGTAGCCGTTCATTTCGGCGATGTCGGCGCCGGCGACGAACGCCTTCTCACCGGCGCCGGTCAACACCACCACGCGCACGGCGTCGTCCTGCGCGGCCTGCGTGAACGCGATGGTTAGTTCGTTGAGGGTGTCGCGGTTCAGCGCGTTGAGCTTGTCCGGACGATTGACCACGATCGTGCGGACGGCGCCGCGGTTGCTAATTTCCAGGTTGCGATAGGCCATGAGCGGCTCCTGACAGGTGCAAGCCCGCGATGGTAGCAGCGGGAACCTTTGTCGCCGCAGGGTTTCTCAAGCCACGAGCGCCAGCGCTGCACGAATCGCGCGAACCGCTTAGGATGATCCGTCAGGATCGACTGTCGCGATAAGGAAAGGCCCGGTGGAGAAAGGCATCACACATCTGCGTTGCGGTCTGCTCGGTGCAGTGCTGTTGCTGGGCGGCGTGGCGCACGCGCAGAGTGCCGTATCGACGTCGGCACCGAAGCCCGACAAGGCCAAGCTGTCCTACGCGATCGGCTACCAGATCGGCAGCCAGTTCGCCGACGGCAAGCCTGACGTGGAGATCCCGGTGCTGGTGCGAGCGATCCAGGACGCGTACGCCAAGCGCCACCCCAGTGTGTCGATGCAGGAGATGCATCAGCAGTTGCAGCGGCTCGACCAGCAGATGCACGCCGATGCACTGGCCGAGTTCAAGCGGATCGCCACCATCAACGCGCGCAAGAGCGCCCGGTACCTGACGCAAAACCGCCAGCAGCCCGGCGTGGTGCAGTTGCCGTCGGGCATCCAGTACGCGGTGTTGAGCACGGGTAGCGGCAAGGTCAGCCCCACCGTCAGCAGCACGGTCACCGTGAACTACCGCGGCATGCTGGTGGACGGTACCGAATTCGACAGCACCTGGGCGCGTGGGGCACCGGTCAGCTTCAGCGTCGACAAGGTGATCCGCGGCTGGCAGGACGTGATCCCGCGCATGCACGTAGGCGATCGCTGGAAGGTGGTGATCCCGCCGCAGCTGGCCTACGGCGAAACCGGCGCGTTGCCGCGGATCGGTCCGAACGAGGCGCTGGTATTCGAGATCGAACTGCTCGCGATCAAGCCCGGTTCCGGCCAGCCGTAAGTTGCTCCGGTGGTAGCATGGCGGGGCATGTCGAACGCCGCCGATCCCGCACCCATTCCGCCCTTGACCCCTTGCATCGGCATCTGCCGCCTGGATGCGGATGGCTACTGCGTCGGTTGTCGGCGCACTGGCGAGGAAATCGGCCGCTGGCGCGGGATGAGCGACGCCGAACGGCTGCGCGTGATGCGCGACATCCTGCCGCTGCGACCGTCGCCATGATCGACACACTGGTGGCAGCGCTGCGGCCGTTGTCGACGCCGCCGACCGGGCCGGGCTGGAACCACGCGGACATGTCCCTGTTGCTCGGCAACAGCCAGCGTTTGCCGGCCGCGGTGCTGGTGGGCTTTCGCGAAGGCGTGCAGCCGCGGCTGGTGCTTACCGTGCGCAACGACAGCCTGCAGGCGCATGCTGGCCAAGTGGCGTTTCCCGGCGGGCGCAGCGACCCGGGCGACGGCGACGCGGTGGCCACCGCGCTGCGCGAGAGCGAGGAGGAGATCGGCCTGGACCGCACGCTGGTGACGCCGCTCGGCTACCTCGACCGCTTCGAGACGATCAGCGGCTACTGCATTACCCCGGTGGTGGCGCAGATCGCCGCCGCGGCCCGGCTGTACCCGGCGCCGGACGAGGTGGCCGAAGTGTTCGAAGTGCCGCTGGCGTTCCTGCTGGAGCCGGCCAACCTGCGCCGCTATACGATGGAATTCCGCGGCCAGCAGCGGCCGATGGTGGAATTCGTCCACGGTGGCCATCGCATCTGGGGCGCCACCGCCGCGATGCTGTACAACCTGCTGCAGAGGATGGGACGCACATGACGCTGAAGACCACCCTGATCGACGTTGCCGCGCTGGCCGCGTTGCCGGCCAGCGACGTGCTGATCGTCGACTGCCGCGTCGACCTGGCCGATCGCGCGCAGGGCGAACGCCAGTATCTGGCTGGGCATATCCCCGGTGCCGTGTTCGCCGACCTGGCACGCGACCTGTCCGACATGTCGCGCGTGCCCGAGGGGCTCGGCCGGCATCCGCTGCCGCTGGCGACGGCGTTCGGCGCCGTGCTCGGCCGCTGGGGCTGGAGGCCGGGCCTGCAGGTGGTGAGCTACGACGCCGGGCCGGGTGCGCTGGCAGCCGCCCGCCTGTGGTGGCTGCTGCGATTGGCCGGCGTACGGGACGTGGCGGTACTCGACGGCGGCATCGCCGCATGGCAGGCGGCCGGGCAGCCGCTGGAAACGGCGGTCCCTCCGCGCGCGCCGACCGAAGTGACGCTGGCCTGGGATGCGCGGCAGGTGATCGTCGACCATGCCGCCCTGCATGCCGTGCCGGCGCCGCTGCTGCTCGATGCCCGCGCCGCCGCACGCTACCGCGGTGACGTCGAGCCGCTGGACCGTGCCGCCGGCCACGTGCCCGGCGCACGCAACCGGCCGTACGTCGACAACCTGCTCGCCGACGGCCATTTCAAGCCGCCGGCGCAGCTTCGCGAGGAATTCGCCGCGGTGCTGGGCGAGGCCACGCCCGACCAGGTCGTGCACATGTGCGGCTCTGGCGTCACCGCCTGCTACAACCTGCTGGCGATGGAACACGCCGGCCTGCATGGCTCGCGCCTGTACGCGCCGTCGTGGAGCGGCTGGGTCAGCGACCCGTCGCGGCCGGTGGCAACCGGCTGACGTGCAGGAGCGCACCCTGTGCGCTCCTGCAGCACGTTCATTTCTTCTCTTTGAGCCGCGCGACCAGTTGCTGCAGCACCGCCTGCGTCTGCGGGTGGAAGAACGCCTCGACGAAATCGTCCAGCGGCAGCGCGTCCATGTCGGCGTAGGCGGCGGCGAGGTCGGCGCGGGCCAGTGCGCGGGTGGTCAGCATGGCGTGCGAGGGCAGCGCCAGCAGATTTTCCAGCCAGCGGATCGCGCGGGTCGCGACCTGGTCGACACCGGTGAGTTCGTCGACGAAACCGCAGGCCAGCGCCTCGGCGGACTCGATCATCGCGCCGGCGACCAACAGGCGTTCGGCGCGGTAGGTACCGACCACGCGGCGCAGCGCCAGCTGGATCGCCTCGGGCACGATCAGTCCGACCTGCACTTCGTTGAGGCCGATCCGGTACGGGCCTTCGGCCATCACCCGGTAGTCGCAGAACAGCGCCAGCACCGCGCCGCCAGCCGGGCTGTGGCCGGTGATCGCCGCGACCAGCGGGATCGGCGCGCGGGCCAGGCTGCCGCACAGCGCGAAGAACTCGCGCCAGTACTCGCGCACGCCGGCACGGTCGCGCTGCAGCAGGGCAGGCACGTCGACGCCGGCAGAGAACAGCCCCTGCGCGCCGGACAGCACGATGCCGCGCACGCCGCCCTGCACGGCGTCGTCGATGGCGGCGTGCAACGCGTGCAGCAGTTCCAGGTTCAGCGCGTTGACCGGCGGCCGGGCGAGCTGGATCTCGCGGATGCCGTGGTCGTGGTTGGCGAGGTTGAGCATGGAAAACTCCGGTCGGGTTATTGCGGTTGTTCGTCGGCGGTCCACTGGTAGCGCACCGCGTAGTCCAGCACGGCCTTGCCGTTGGCCGGCACGTCGACGCGGAACTCCAGCGTGTCTGGCGTCTGTCTGCCCGGCTTGCTGCTGGAAGAAACCAGTGTCCACTGGCGCCAGCGGCCGGGATGCTCGCGCACGGTCACTGTGCGGGTGCTGTCGCTGGCGTTGGTAAGGCTGATACGGAACGCCTCGTCCAGCGTGTGGCCGGCCTTGTCGACGTGGAAGGCGGTGCGTGCGCGTTCGGCGCGCAGGTCGAACGCGGTGCCCAGGGTGATGGTGGCGTCGCTGCCTTTCGGGGTGTCCTCGATGCGGCCCTCGCCGATGAATTGCGGCGCGCCGTTCCTGTCGGCGGTGAGCACGCGCAGGTAGCCGGCCGGCAGGCTGTCGAACGCCTGCAGCTGCAGCGTGCTGACAATCGTGCTGCCGCCGCCCGGATTGTAGTCGCGTTCCAGGATCGGGCGCGGCGGCTGGTAGCTGTTGCCATTCTCGTACAGCGCGGTGCGCACGCAATCCAGCGTGCGCGTGGCGTACAGCGGCACCTGGCTGATGCTGCCGTCGGGCAGCTCGACCGCGCCGGACAGGGTGTAGCTGCGGTAGTCGCCGAGGCTGTCCTGCTGCGGCATGGCTTCGGCCTTCGCGTTGAAGCCGCGCGCCATCGACGCCATCGGCCGCGGCCCCGACGCCTTGGCCATGTTCGGTTCGCCGGCGGTCAGGGTGACTCGTGCGTCGTGCCAGTCGCGGCCGCTGCGGTTGGCGATGCTGGCGCGCGACTCGAACTGCATGCGGCAGGCCGTGCCAGGTTGCAGCGTGGCCACGTAGGCAGCGCGCCAGCCGAGGCCGGCGGTGGGGTAGCTGAGCACGGCGCGGGTTGGGCCGGTGCGCGTGGCATCCACGCGCAGGCTCAGGCTGGAGCCGCTGGGGAAATCCGCGCCGCTGCTGCGCACGGCGGCATAGTTGCTGACCAGGGTGGCATGCCCGTTGTCGTCGCGCACCAGCAGGCCGTCGCCGGCCCGCAGCAAGGTGCCACTGGCCAGCGGCAGGCCGCCGGCACCGAGTACGTCCACGGTGTGGCCGACCAGCCCGGTCAGCGCTGCGCTCGTGCCCTGCGCCAGCAACAGACGCTGCGAGATCACCTTCGCGTTGCCGTCGGGGAAACCCAGTGCCAGTGCCTCGGCGTCGAGCGAATTCGGCAGGTCGCCGATCACCACGTCGTGGGTGCCGGCGGCGAGGCTCAGCGAACGCTGCTCGCGTACCACCGCGTAGCCATCATCGACGTCGCCGCCTCCCTTGCTGGCGTACAGGGCGGCGCTGTCGTTGCGATACAGGGTGAGCGCGGTGGTGTCGGCGGCATATGCCGGCCATGCGCCGCCCAAGGCAGCGATGCAGGCGAGGGCAAGTGCGGAGCGATGTGCTGTCGTCATGAGGCGCCTTCCATCGTGGGGACCGGATCGTCATCATAGCGACGGTACGTGTCTGCCGTGCGCCGACTGCGTCGCTGCGTACCGGGGAATGCGACATTCGCGCCGCTTCCCGTGCCGTTGGTCAGGATTGTCCAAGCGTCGCTGGTGCGGATTCATTATCGTGGTGTGCGGATTCCTTGTGGGCGCCCCGACCATGTCTGCATCTTCGACGATCCATATCGCGCCCGTCCGACTGCCGGACGATATCGAGGTCGTGCGCGAGCTGTTCGCCGAATACATCGACAGCCTCGGCATCGACCTTTCCTTCCAGGACGTGGACGCGGAGCTGGCACAGCTGCCCGGCAAGTACGCGCCTCCGCGGGGCGTGATCCTGATCGCGCGTGATGGCGCAGGAGTGACCCAGGGTTGCGTGGCGTTGCGACCCTGGCGGCAGGCGGGCGTATGCGAGATCAAGCGCCTCTACGTGCGGCCCGCGGCGCGCGGACAGGCGCTGGGGCGGCGACTGGCCGAGGCGGTGATCACATGGGCCGCCAAAGCTGGCTACGTGCGCATGCTGCTGGACACGCTGGCCTCGATGCAGGCGGCCCGGCAGCTCTACCTCGCACTGGGTTTTCGTCCGGTGGCGCCGTATTACGACAACCCGGTGCCGGGTACCTGGTACATGTCGCTGGAACTGGAGTCGGGCGACTCCTAGGAGCGTGGGCGGTTTATCCCGCGGTGCTGCGGATCGCCTCGGGCAATGGCACCGGCTTGCCGCTGGCCGGGTCCATCCACACCATCACCACGTGGCCGTCGCAGTACAGCTGGTCGGGGCGTTCGGCATCGATCACCCGGTGCGCGATCGTCATCGAGCTGTTGCCCATGCGCTCGCAGAACAGCTGCACCTGCAATTGCGCGGGCCAGGCGATCGGGCGGCGGTAGTTGACCTGGCTGGCGGCCATCACCGGCATCGCGTGCTCGTCGAACCACGGCCCGGGCACGTGGCTCAGCCACTGCAGCCGCGCCTCTTCCAGGTAGGTGAGGTAGTTGGAATTGTTGACGTGGTTGAACGCGTCGAGGTCGCGCCAGCGCACGCCGAGCGAGGCGACGAACAGCGGCACGTCTGAGGTGTCGGTCCTGGTTTCGGTGGTACCGGGTGAGTGGGTGCTCATGAGGATTTTTTCTTTCCGCTTCCGCGCATCGGCTTGTACTTGTCGGCCGAGGCGATGTGTTTGGTGGCGGCCTTGATGCGCTTGGGGGCGCCGGACTGTTTCGGCTTGGCCGGCTTCAGGTGGGGCGCGAGGAAATGGCCGGTGTGCGATTCGGCTGTGGCCGCCACGGTTTCCGGCGTGCCGGCAACCAGGATGCGGCCACCGCCGGCACCGCCCTCGGGGCCGAGGTCGACGACCCAGTCGGCGGTCTTGATCACGTCCAGGTTGTGCTCGATCACCACCACGGTGTTGCCCTGGTCGACCAGCTGGTGTAGTACATCGAGCAACTGCTCGATGTCGTGGAAGTGCAAGCCGGTAGTGGGCTCGTCGAGGATGTACAAGGTGTTGCCGGTGTCGCGCTTGGACAGCTCCTTGGACAGCTTCACGCGCTGCGCCTCGCCGCCGGACAGCGTGGTCGCGCTCTGGCCGAGCTTGATGTAATCGAGGCCCACGGCGCGCAGCGTGTCGAGCTTGCGCGCGATGGTCGGCACGTTCTCGAACAGCTTCAGCGCGTCCTCCACCGTCATGTCGAGCACGTCGGCGATGGTGTGGCCCTTGTACAGGATTTCCAGCGTCTCGCGGTTGTAGCGCTTGCCGTGGCAGACGTCGCACGGCACGTAGACGTCGGGCAGGAAGTGCATCTCCACCTTGAGCATGCCGTCGCCTTCGCACGCCTCGCAGCGGCCGCCGCGCACGTTGAAGCTGAAGCGGCCGGGGGTGTAGCCACGCGAGCGCGCTTCCGGCACCTGCGAAAACATGTCGCGCAGCGGGGTGAACAGGCCGGTGTAGGTAGCAGGATTGGAGCGCGGCGTGCGGCCGATCGGCGACTGGTCGATGTCGACCACCTTGTCGAACAGCTGCAAGCCCTGCACCGACTGGTACGGAGCGGCTTGCGTGCCGGCGCCGTTGAGTTCGGCGACAGCGAGCCGGAACAAGGTGTCGTTGACCAGGGTGGACTTGCCGGAGCCGGAGACGCCGGTGACGCAGGTGAACAGCCCGGCCGGGATCGCCAGGTCGACGTGTTTGAGGTTGTTGCCGCTGGCGCCTTTCAGCTGCAGCCACGAATCGTTGTCGATCGGCTGGCGGCGCTCCTTCGGCACCTCGATCGCGCGTGCGCCGGAGAGGAACTGGCCGGTGACCGAGCGCGGCGAGTCGAGCATGTCCTGCACCGAGCCCTGCGCCACGATCTCGCCGCCGTGCACGCCGGCGCCGGGGCCGATGTCGAGCACGTGGTCGGCCATGCGGATCGCGTCCTCGTCGTGCTCGACCACGATCACCGTGTTGCCGAGGTCGCGCAGCCGGGTCAGCGTGCCGAGCAGGCGTTCGTTGTCGCGCTGGTGCAGGCCGATGGACGGCTCGTCCAGCACGTACATCACGCCGACCAGGCCGGCGCCGATCTGCGAGGCGAGGCGGATGCGTTGCGCTTCGCCGCCGGAGAGCGAGTCGGCCTGGCGGTCCAGGGTCAGGTAGTTCAGGCCCACGTCGTTGAGGAAGCTCAGCCGTTCGCGGATCTCCTTGACGATCTTCACCGCGATCTCGCCGCGCCAGCCGGTGAGCTTCAGCTCCTCGAAGAACGCCAGCGCGTCGTCGATGGAACGATGCGTGAGCGCGGGCAAGGCGTGGTCGGCGACGAACACGTTGCGGGCCGAGCGGTTCAGTCGCTGGCCTTCGCAGGCAGGGCAGGGCTGGTCGCTGATGTACTTGGCCAGCTCCTCGCGCACCGCGGCGGATTCGGTTTCCTTGTAGCGCCGCTCCAGGTTCGGCAGGATGCCCTCGAACGCGTGCTCGCGGGTGACCTTGCCGCCACGTTCGGTGAGGTAGCGGAAGGCGATCTTGTCCTTGCTGCTGCCGTACAGGACGGCCTTCTGGACGTCCGCAGGGAGTTTGTTCCACGGCGTGTCCACGTCGAAGCCGTAGTGCGCGGCCAGCGACAGGATCAGCTGGAAATAGTGCGCGTTGCGCCGGTCCCAGCCGCGCACCGCGCCGCTGGCCAGCGACAGCTCCGGATGGCTGACCACGCGCGCCGGATCGAACACCTGGGTCACGCCCAGTCCGTCGCAAGTGGGACAGGCGCCCACCGGCGAGTTGAACGAGAACAGGCGCGGTTCCAGCTCCGGCAGCGAGTAGTCGCAGACCGGGCAGGAGTAGCGTGAGGACAGCATCTGTTCGGGCGCGTCGGTTGCATCCATGTTGGCCAGGATCACCAGCCCGTCGCCCAGTCGCAGCGCGGTCTCGAACGATTCGGCCAGGCGCTGCTTGATGTCTTCGCGTGGGCGGAAACGATCCACCACCACCTCGATGGTGTGCTTGATGCGCAACCCCAGCGGCGGCACCGCGTCCAGGTCGTACACCGCGCCGTCGACGCGGGCGCGCACGAAGCCCTGCGCGCGCAGCTGCTCGAACACCTGCACGTGCTCGCCCTTGCGCTCGCGGATCACCGGCGCCAGCAGCATGTAGCGCTGCTCGGGGTCGAGTGCGAGCGTGGCGTCCACCATCTGGCTTACCGTCTGCGCCTCCAGCGGGATGCCGTGGTCCGGGCAGCGCGGCGTGCCGACGCGGGCATACAGCAGGCGCAGGTAGTCGTACACCTCGGTGATGGTGCCGACGGTGGAGCGCGGGTTATGCGAGGTGGATTTCTGCTCGATCGAGATCGCCGGCGACAGGCCTTCGATGTGGTCGACGTCGGGCTTCTCCATCATCGACAGGAACTGCCGTGCATAGGACGACAGCGATTCCACGTAGCGGCGCTGGCCTTCGGCGTAGATGGTGTCGAACGCCAGCGAGGATTTGCCGGAGCCGGACAGGCCGGTGATCACGATCAACTGGTCGCGGGGGAGGTCGAGGTCGATGTTCTTGAGGTTGTGCGTGCGTGCGCCGCGGATGCGAATGGTGTCCATGGACGCCGGATATGGGGGGGAACGTGCACTATACCAACCTGGGCAGGTCAGTTATTGCCGCTTCAGCCGGAAAGTTCCGGTGGGCGGCAGCGTATGGCCTAATGCATGGCTTCCCGGCCACGAGGCCGCCACGTCGGAGATCACCGCCCATGCGCACCCGGATCCGGATCGGCGCCCTGCTGTGGCTGCTCGTTTTCTGCGGAGCGGCCGCGGCGGCTGTGGCACCCAGCGAGCAGCAGGTGCGCGACCTGTTCAAGGTGATGCGGATGGAGCAGACCCTCGGCCAGATGAACACGCAGATGGCCACGCTGATGCAGCAGAAGCTGCCTTGCGTGCCGGCGGCCTACTGGCAGGGGTTCGTCGACAGCGACGGCGCCGCGGCCGTCATGCAGCGCATGGTCCCGGTGTTCCAGCGCCATTTCAGTGGCGAGGAGATCGACGGGCTGCTCAAGTTCTACCGCTCGCCGCTGGGCCAGAAGGTGCTGACCGAGATGCCTGCGGCCATGGCCGAGGCGACCCAGGTGGGCCAGCAGTGGGGGCAGGAGCGCACCCGCACGATGCTGCAGGAGCTGGAGAAGAAGGGCAGCCTCGACGCGCAGGGCCGCTGTCCGGCCGCGCCGGAGGCTGCCAAGAGCGAGACCAGGCCGGCGACCCGGCCAGTGAAAAAGCACGTTAGGCACAAAACGACGCACCACCACAAGCCGGCGGCCAAGCCCCGGCCCAAGTCGGCCACGCCGGTTCCGGCAAAGTCCGGAACGCCGGCCCCGGCCCGGTCCTAGCCGGCTGCTTAGTATTTGACCAGTGCATGGGTGCGCCGCTACAATCCGCAGTTCGCCAGACCTGAATGGGTCATGGCGATACCCAAGAGAATAACGACAGAAGGGCATTCCCATGAGTTACGCAGTCATCAAAACCGGTGGCAAGCAGTACCGTGTGCAGCAGGGCGACGTGCTGCGCGTGGAGCTGTTGACCGCCGAAGAAGGCGCCAGCGTGAGCTTCGACCAGGTGTTGCTGGTCGGTTCCGGCGAGTCGGTCACCGTCGGTGCGCCGGTCGTCGCGGGCGCCACCGTCAGCGCCACCGTGCGCAAGCACGGCCGTGCCGACAAGATCCGCATCATCAAGTTCCGCCGCCGCAAGCATTACAAGCGCCAGCAGGGCCATCGGCAGCATTTCACCGAAATCGAGATCACGGGCATCAACGCCTGAGCAACTGGAGCATTGAGTCATGGCACATAAAAAAGGCGTAGGTTCCAGCCGCAACGGTCGCGATTCGAACCCGAAGTACCTCGGCGTCAAGGTCTACGGTGGCCAGGCCATCGAAGCCGGCAACATCATCGTGCGTCAGCGTGGCACCCAGTTCCATCCGGGCACCGGCGTGGGTCTGGGTCGTGACCACACGCTGTTCGCGCTGGTCGACGGCAAGGTCCACTTCGCCGTGCGCGGCGACAAGAACCGCCGTTTCGTCGACGTCGTCCAGGCGTAAGCCTTCCGCGACGCGATAGCGAAGGCCCCGCTTCGGCGGGGTTTTTCGTTTGCGGCAAGGAATGGGGAAGGGGGAACGGTAAAAAGCGGGGTTTCCACAAGTCCCGTACCCTATCCTGATTGTGCGCCCCTCCCATTCCCGATTCTCCATTCCCCATTCCCGGCACCCCCATGAAATTCGTCGACGAAGCAAACATCAAGGTCCAGGCCGGTGACGGCGGCAATGGCTGCATCAGCTTCCGCCGCGAGAAGTTCATCCCGTTCGGTGGCCCCGACGGCGGCGATGGCGGTTTCGGCGGCTCGGTCTGGCTGGTCGCCGACGAGGGCCTGAACACCCTGGTCGACTTCCGTCACCAGCGCAGCTTCAAGGCCAAGCGCGGCGAGAACGGCATGGGCAGCCAGATGTATGGCAAGGGCGGCGAGGACACCACGATCCGCGTGCCGGTCGGCACCATGATTACCAACGTCGACACCGACGAGGTGATCGGCGACCTGACCGCCCATGGCCAGCGCATGCTGGTGGCACAGGGCGGCAAGGGTGGCTTGGGCAACATCCACTTCAAGACGTCGGTGAACCGGGCGCCACGCAAGGCCACCCCGGGCACGCCGGGCGAGGTGCGCGAGCTGAAGCTGGAACTGCGCCTGCTGGCCGACGTCGGCCTGCTCGGTTTCCCCAACGCCGGCAAGTCCACCTTCATCCGCGCGGTGTCGGCGGCGACGCCGCGGGTGGCGGACTACCCGTTCACCACGCTGCACCCGAACCTGGGCGTGGTCAGCCTCGGCACCGACCAGAGCTTCGTGATCGCCGACATCCCCGGCCTGATCGAGGGCGCCTCCGAGGGCGCCGGGCTGGGCATCCAGTTCCTGCGTCACGTGGCGCGCACCAGCCTGCTGCTGCACATCGTAGACATTGCGCCGATCGACGGTTCCGACGTGGCCGCCCAGGTGCGCGCGATCGAGCAGGAGCTGCAGAAGTTCAACCCGGAACTGCTGGAACGCCCGCGCTGGCTGGTGCTGAACAAGGCCGACATGCTGGCCGCGGACGAGCGCCAGGCGGTGGCGGAAAAGATCATCGCCGAGCTGGGCTGGTCCGAGCCGTGGTTCCTGGTCTCGGCGATCGCGCGCGAGAACACCATGGCCGTGTGTCAGCAGGTGCAGCGTTTCTTCGAATCGCAGCGCGAGGCCAGCGTGAAACGTATCGACATGCTGCCGAACGACGTGCGTCTGCGCGGGGAAGCGCCGCAAGGCTGAATCCGGCGAGGCGTGCCGGTTGACGCAACCCGGCCGGAACGGCAGCCGGATGTATTGCGGACACAAATAAGAATGATTATCATATAGACCTTCTCGACGGGTAGAGGGTTGGTCACATGCAGCGGTTTCTCATCGTTCTCGGCCTGATGCTGGCCAGTGTGGCGGCAATGGCGGGAGATCTGCAGGAATACAAGCTGGTCATCCAGAACCACGTCTACCAGCCGACCGAACTGAAGGTGCCGGCCGGCACCAAGTTCAAGCTGGTGATCGAGAACCGCGACGCTTCGCCGGAGGAGTTCGAGAGCACCGAGTTCAATCGCGAGAAGATCGTGATGCCGAACAGCTCGGCCCATATCTACGTAGGCCCGCTTGCCGCCGGACACTACAAGTTCTTCGGCGACTTCCATCAGGACACGGCGCAAGGCACGCTGGTGGTGGAGTAGCCATATGCCAGGTATCGCACTGCTGGTTTTCCGGGAAGTCCTGGAAGCTGCCCTGATCATCACCATCGTTTGTGCGGCCACCCGCGGGGTACCGCGGCGCGGGCTGTTTGTCGGCGGCGGCCTGATCCTTGGCGTGCTGGGCGCGCTGCTGGTCGCGCTGTCCGCTGCTTCGCTGGCGAACGCCTTCAGCGGCGTCGGCCAGGAAGTCTTCAACGCTGGCGTGCTGCTGGCCGCCGTACTCATGATCAGCTGGCATGTGCTTTGGATGTCCAGCCATGGACGGGCGATGGCGGCGGAGATGAAGGCGTTGGGAGGCGCCGTTCAGAGCGGCTCAAGCTCGTTGATGATGCTGTTGCTGGTCGTGGCCTTGGCCGTGCTGCGCGAGGGCTCGGAAGTGGTGCTGTTTCTGTATGGCATGGTGGCCGGCGGCGCGGTGGGCGTACTCGGCGGGCTGGCGCTGGGCGTGATCGCGGGTACCGCAGTGGGCTTCGCCCTGTATTACGGTCTGTTGCGGATCCCGCTGCGGCATTTCTTCGATGCGACCAATGCGATGCTGATGTTGCTGGCTGCGGGCCTGGCGTCGTCAGCGGCGCGATATCTGGTGCAGGCCGATCTGCTGCCGGCGCTCACCGACCCGCTGTGGGACAGTTCCTGGCTGTTGTCGAATGACTCGCTGCCGGGGCAGACGCTGCATATCCTGATCGGTTACGACGCCCGCCCGTCCGGGATCATGCTGGTGTTCTACACCGCCACCCTGCTGCTCCTGCTGGGCGGCATGCGCTGGGTCGCTCGCGCTGCCGCCCCGCGTGCCGGCCATGCGGCCGCGGCGATTGCAGCACCCCAGTCCTGATTCCGCATACCGGCCACGCCGTCGCGGCTTGTCCTCTCAAGCGGGTGCGGTGCGCGCCCGATTTCCCCGAACCTGATGCCAAGGAAGCTCCTGCGTGATCACCTACTTCCGATTCTCCCGCGGCGCCTGCCTGATGTTGTTCGCTACCGTCACGCTGGCAGGTGCCGGGCGTGCGCATGCCGATGATTTCATCGTGTATTCGCCGCACGTGATCGCGACCCAGACCGAGGTCGAGTTGCGCGGCTACAGCTTCGACGACGGCCGATCGGACATGGGTGGCCAGCGCGCCGCCGAATTGTCCGTGGCGCACGCCTTCACCGGCTGGTGGAAGCCCGAGCTCTATCTCGCCGAATACGAAAAGGAGCCGGGCGCCGGCGGAAGGCTGGTGGGCTACGAGTTCGAAAACACCTTTCAGCTCACCGAACCGGGGCGCTACTGGGCGGACTTCGGCTTGCTCGCATCCTATGGCCGCCCCAAGGATGGCGGGCCCGGCGAAATCGAGTTCGGTCCGCTGATCGAGAAGACCGTGGGCCGCTTCGACCACCGGGTCAACCTGATCTGGGAGCAGCACGTCGGCGCGGGTGCCGCGTCCGGAACCGAGTTCCGCTACAGCTACGCAGGGACCTACGCCGTGTCGAGCGCGTTCCGCCCGGGTATCGAGGCCTATGGTCGCCCCGATGACGATGCGTACCAGGCCGGCCCGGTCGTCGCTGGCGAATGGCATGTGCCGCACAGCAGCGGCAACCTGGAATACCGCTTCGGCGTGCTGCTGGGCATCAACGCGGCGGCTCCGCGTCGCACCTGGCTGGTCCAGCTCGAATACGAGTTCTTCTGAGCCATCGGCCACCGCGGCGTTACATGCGGAACACGCCGTAGCGCTGCGGTTCGATCGGCGCGTTGAGCGAGGCGGAGATCGCCAGGCCGAGCACGCGGCGGGTGTCCACCGGGTCGATGATGCCGTCGTCCCACAGCCGCGCGCTGGCGTAGTAGGGGTGGCCCTGGCGCTCGTACTGCTCGCGGATCGGCGCCTTGAACGCTTCCTCGTCCTCCGCGCTCCAGGATTTGCCCGCCGTCTCGATGCCGTCGCGCTTGACCGTGGCCAGCACGCTGGCGGCCTGCTCGCCGCCCATCACCGAGATGCGCGCGTTCGGCCACATCCACAGGAAACGGGCGCCGTAGGCGCGGCCGCACATCGCGTAGTTGCCGGCGCCGAAGCTGCCGCCGATCACCACGGTGAACTTCGGCACGTGCGAGCAGGCCACCGCGGTCACCATCTTCGCGCCGTCCTTGGCGATGCCGGCCTGTTCGTACTTCTTGCCGACCATGAAGCCGGTGATGTTCTGCAGGAACACCAGCGGCACGTTGCGCTGGTTGCACAGCTCGATGAAATGCGCGCCCTTGAGCGCGCTCTCGGCGAACAGGATGCCGTTGTTGGCAACGACGCCCACCGGGTAACCATGGATATGCGCGAAGCCGCAGACCAGGGTCTTGCCGTAGCGCGCCTTGAACTCGTGGAACTCGGAACCGTCGACGATGCGCGCGATCACCTCGCGGATGTCGAACGGGCGGCGGGTGTCCTGCGGAATCACGCCGTAGAGTTCCTCGGCCGGGTACTTCGGTTCGACCGGCGCGCGCAGCGCCAGCGGCATGTCCTTCTTGCGGTTGAGGCTGGCCACGATGTCGCGCGCGATCGCCAGCGCGTGCGCGTCGTTCTCGGCGTAGTGGTCGGCCACGCCGGAGATCGACGTGTGCACGTCCGCGCCACCCAGCGTCTCGGCATCGACCACCTCGCCGGTAGCGGCCTTCACCAGCGGCGGGCCGCCGAGGAAGATGGTGCCCTGCTCGCGCACGATGATGGTCTCGTCGCTCATCGCCGGCACGTAGGCGCCGCCGGCGGTGCACGAGCCCATCACCACCGCGATCTGCGGGATGTTCAACGCACTCATCCGCGCCTGGTTGTAGAAGATCCGGCCGAAGTGTTCCTTGTCCGGGAACACCTCGTCCTGCAGTGGCAGGAAGGCACCGCCGGAGTCGACCAGGTAGATGCAGGGCAGGCGGTTCTCCAGCGCCACTTCCTGCGCGCGCAGGTGCTTTTTCACCGTCATCGGGAAATAGGTGCCGCCCTTGACCGTGGCGTCGTTGGCGACCACCACCACCTCGATGCCGTTGACCCGGCCGATGCCGGTGATCAAGCCTGCGGCCGGCGCGGCATCGTCGTACATGCCGTGTGCGGCCAGCGGCGACAGTTCCAGGAACGGTGAGCCGGGATCGAGCAGGGCGCGGATGCGCTCGCGCGGCAGCAGCTTGCCGCGGGCGACGTGCTTGTCGCGCGCTTTCGTGCCACCGCCTTCCGCGCTGCGTACCAGTTCGCGCTGGAGGTCGTCCACCACGGCGCGCAGCTGGCTGCTGCTGGCCTGGAACTCGGGCGAACGCGGGTCGATCTGCGAGGCGATGATGCTCATGGTGCGTGCTGGCCGGAAGGAATCGAACGCCGATGATAGCGTTGACGGCTGTTCGCCAGAACCATGGGCTGCGGCAGGTCCTCCCGATCGTGCTACGTGCGGGAACCCTGCGCCGGTGGATCGCGCCGCAGGTCGTCGGCGTGCGCGGTGTGGAAATGCCGCTTGAACGCGACCTCGCCGGTGGCTGGTTCCTCCAGTTCGCGGGCATGGCGGTGGCCGGCGTAGACCGCATGCGCGATCAGCCCCGGCGCTTCGGCGTCGCCAATGCAGCGCAGCGAGCGGATGCCGGCATCGGCCCACTCCGCTTCGCGCTGCCGCAGTGCCTGGTGCAGCGCGTCGTCGGGCAGGCGGGCCGTGACGGTAACCACCGCCTCGCAGGCCAGTTCGCGGCGCCGGTGGTTCCAGACGTCTTCGACGCTGAGCGTGGTGCCGTCGTAGCCGGCGATGTCGTGCGACACCAGCGACTCGATCCCCAGTTCGGCCATGCGCTTGCGGATATGCCGGTAGTCGAGCGTGTGCTGGCTCCACGGCGCGATGCTGTCGTCGGGGGTCAGGTAGGTCACGTCGCAGCCGTGGGCACGCAGCAGTTCGGCCGCCACGCTGGCGTAGTAGAAGCCGTCGTCGTCGAACACCACCACGTGTCCCTCCGGCAGGTGGCCGTCCATCAGGTCGTCCAGCGTATGGATTCGCGCGCTGTCGACGAAGCCGGGGATGGCGAATCCGTTGCTGCGGCCGTAGCCGTCGCGGCGCCAGTGGCAGCCGGTGGCCAGCACCACGTGTTCGGCGCCGAAGTCGAGCACATCCTGCGCGGTCAGGACCGAATCGAGATAGACGGCTATATTCGCGAGCTTGTTGATCTGCCCGACGCGCCAGTCGCGCACGCGCGCCCATTCGGCCAGGCCGGGCAGGCGCGCTTCGCGGGTGACGCGGCCGCCGAGCTCCTTGCGTGCTTCGGCCAGGCTCACGTCATAGCCACGCTGGCCGAGCGCGCGCGCGGCCTCCAGTCCGGCCGGACCGGCGCCCACCACCAGCACGCGCGCCGGCGTGCGCGCCGGGGCGATGCGTTCCGGGTGCCAGCCCTTGCGCCATTCCTCGCCCATGGTCGGGTTCTGCGTGCAGCGGATCGGCGAGATGGTCATGTCGCCGGAGACGCAGATGTTGCAACCGATGCACTCGCGGATGTCGTCGACGCGGCCTTGCTCGATTTTCTCCGGCAAGAAGGGATCCGCGATCGAGGGGCGCGCGCAGCCGATCATGTCCAGCACGCCGCGCTTGAGCTGCGACACCATGGTGTCCGGCGAGGTGAAGCGGCCCACGCCTACCACCGGCTTGCTGGTGGTCTTCTTCACGAAGTCGATGAACGGTTCCTGCGCGCCCTCGGCGGCGAAGCGCGAGGGCACCGAGTCGTTGTACCAGGCGGCGAGGTTCACGTCCCACAGGTCGGGCAGCTCGGCCAGCAAGCCCACAATGTCCTTGGCCTCGGCCAGCTCCACGCCACCGGGGCCGAGCAGTTCCTCGGTGGCGAAGCGCAACGCCACCGCGCAGGTATCGCCGACCGCGTCCTTCGTGTCCTGCAGCACTTCGCACAGCAGGCGTACGCGGTTTTCCAGCGAGCCGCCGTATTCGTCGCTGCGCTGGTTGCGCCGGCGCTGCAGGAAGTGCATCGCCAGCGACAGGTCGTGCGCGGCGTAGACGTAGATGATGTCCATCCCCGCGCGCCTGCCGCGGATCGCCGCCTCGCGGTGCCAGCGCCGGTACTCGCGGATATCGTGCAGCGTCATCGCGCGCGCCTGGTGCGGGTAGCCGTACTTGGTCGGCTGGTGCGAGGGCGCGATCAGCACCTCGCGCGAATACAGGTTCGACGCGGTGGGGCCGTTGTGCGACAGCTCCAGCGCGGCCAGTGCGCCGTGCGCATGCACCTTGTCGCACATCAACGCCAGCGCCGGGATGTCGCGGTCGTCCCACAGCCGCGCCTCGACGTACGGCGTGAGGTCGCCGCTGGGGTGGATCTCGCATTCCTCGGTGGAGACCACCGCCCAGCCGCCCTCGGCCTTGGTCTCGCGCATCGCCGCGTGCGCCAGCGGCATCGCGTGGCCCATGCCGTTGCAGTGCGGCACCTGGAAGAAGCGGTTCTTCGCGGTGACCGGACCGATCCGCACAGGTTCGAACAGGATGTCGTAACGCGGATCTCTCATTCCGGAATGACCTCGATAGACGGCGCGGCGCGGCGGCGCAGGCGCATCAGCGCATACAGCGGCAGGCCCGCCGCGATCAGTCCCAGCGCATACACGAACGGCTCGTGGCCGATGCCGACGAAAGCGAATATCACGAACGCCACGCAGGTGACGCCGGCAAGCAGCGCCCGCCAGGTGGCGCACGTTGCGCTGCGCCGCCGCCACAGCACGATCAGCGCGAGCGCGCAGCACAGGTAGAGCGGCAGGTTCGCGGCGGTCACCACGCGGGTGAGGAAGGTGAACGCCGACACCAGCGACTTGCTGTAGCTCATGGCGATCATCACCGAGGCGAGCGTGCCGGTGACCAGCAACGCCACCGCCGGTGCGCCGTGACGGTTGTTGCGCGCGAGCACGGCGGGAAGCACGCCGCTGCCGGCCATCGTGCGTGTCAGTTCGCCACCCAGCAGGGTCCAGCCGTTGAGCGCGCCCAGCCCGCTGATCACCACGAACAACGCCAGCCAGCGCCCGGAACCGGCGGCGGCGAAGCGGTCCATCAGCAGCGCGAACGGGGCGCTTGCCTCGGCCAGCTCCTGCTGCCGGATCAGCAGCAGCGGCACGGTCGAGACGATGATGTAGATGATCGCGGTGAGCACGGTGCCGGTCATGGTCGAGCGCGGAATCGTGCGCGCCGGGTCGTCCACCCTTGCTGCCGGCACGCTGGCCGACTCGATGCCGAGCATCGCGAACAGGGCGATGGTCGAGGCCGCCATCACGCCGCCCAGGGTGACCGGCGTGGTCGGCGGGTGCGCGGTGTAGCTCGCCGGCGCGGTCAGCAGCAGCCAGCCACCGAGCAGGGCGATCGCCAGCATCGGCAGCAGCTTCAGCGCGGTGGTGACGATCTGCACGCCGCCGCCGGTGCGCACGCCGAACAGGTTGATCGCCACCACCGCCCACAGCAGGCCGAGCGCGAACAGCGCCGGCTGGAGCGTGCCCAGCGGCGGAAACACCACTGCCATGTAGCCGACCACGCCGGTGGCGAGCGCGGCATTGGTGAGCCACAGCGACACCCAGTACGCCCACAGCGCCAGGTACGCCGGCAACTCGCCCAGCGTGCGGCGGATGTAGCCGTATGGGCCTTCGGCATCGGGCAGGGCGCGGGCCAGGTGCGAGAACACGTGGGCCAGCACCAGGCAGCCGGCCAGTACGATGATCCAGCCGATCAGTGCGTTGAAGCCGAACGGTGCCAGCGATGCCGGCAGCACGAAGATGCCCATGCCGATGACGTTGCCTACCACCAGCGCGGTGCAGGTCCAGAAGCCGATCGTGTTGCCATTGCGCATGTCGGCTTCCGCCAGGTTTCGGTTCAGGGCTGTGGCCGGAGGGAGTGGTGCGGGCTCATGCGGATTCGCCGGCGGGGCTGGCATAGGCCGCGCGCAGCAGGTTCTGGAAATGCCAGACGCCGCTCTCGCGCTTCGGGTTTAGGCGGCCGGGAATGTAATGGCCGGAGGCCAGGCCCTGCTGCACCGCCTCGCAGATCGCGATGTCCTCGTTCTGCACCTCGTCGCTGAAGGCCTGGTCGGCGGCGATGCGCGCCTGCGCGCTCTCGTCCTGCGCGTAGTAGTAGTCGAACACGATGCGGCAACGGTTCGGTCCCAGCGGCAGGATGCGGTTGGTCTGCAGCCGGCCGGGCATGATGTTGAGCATCACGTTGGGGTAGATGAAGTAGTAGAACGCCTGGCCGTCGCCGTAGATGTCGGCGCTGTTGCGCAGCGGCGAGGACTGAAGCGAATGCCACGGGAACAGCTCGGTGTCGTAGGCGCGGTAGTCGAGCACGCGCGACAGGCCGGGATGCACGTGTGGCAGGTGGTAGCCCTCGAGGTAGTTGTCGACGTAGACCTTCCAGTTGCAGTCGATGTCGTAGTTGTCGCGGCGCAGGTAGCGCATCGCCGACAGGTCGATCGGCGCGATGCGCTCGGCAATGCCGCCGTAGACCTCCTCGAATGCCGGCACCTCCGGGTCGAGCGCCACGAATACCAGGCCTTGCCATTCGTGCACGCGCAGCGGCGGCAGGTGGATGTCCTCGACCTTGAAGTCACAGGCGTCCTGCATCTCCGGCGCGCTGCGCAACTGGCCTTCCAGCGTATAGGTCCAGCCGTGGTACTTGCAGTGCAGCGCGCGCGCGCCCTTGCCGTCGCACAGCGCCAGCGGTCCGGCGCGGTGGCGGCAGACGTTGGGGAAGGCGCGCAGCACGCCGTCGGCGCCACGTACCAGCAGGATGGGTACCCCGGCGATCTGCCCGACGGCATGGTCGCCCGGCCCGGCCAGTTGTCCCTGCTGCGCCACCAGCTGCCAGCTGCGCGCGAACACCGCGCGCTGTTCCATCGCCAGCGTCGCGTCGCCGGCGTAGTAGCGGGCGGGCAGCGCGTGCGCGCGGTTGAGTTCCTCGACCATGGTGTCGTCTGGCATGAGCAGGTGTGGTCCCCGGATGGATGGACGCGGCGGGCAGTCGTCTTGCGGAGCTTCCGTGTCCCGCCTGCCGCCGCGTGCCCGCAGCAGTGTTCGCCGATCCAGCCTAGCGCCTCCGCCGAAGCCGGGGCAACCGGTGCCGGTGATGCCGGCGCCCGGCGTGTTTGCGGACCTACTATCTACCGGCCGGGTTCGGTTGTAGATTGCAGCGATACCCGTGAGGAGCTGCTGCCGTCCATGCAACGCGCTGTGTTCCGGCTGTGCTGCCGCGCGAGACCCGACCCGCATGGGCAGGGCGCATTGTCACGGCGGGGACGGCCATGACGAACGCGTCGGCCACCGGCACGCTGGAGCAGGCGCTGGCCCACGCGGCACGCCTGCTGGAGCGGGAGCCGGCGCTGGCCGTCGAACAGCTCGACGAAATCCTGCAGGTGGCCGCGGGTCATCCGGTCGCGCTGCAGTTGCTGGCCGCCGCGCGCTCGCTGCAGGGAGACCTGCAGGGCGCGCTCGACATCCTGATGCCGCTGGCGCAGGCCCAGCCAAACTGGGCCATGATCCATCTCGACCTGGGGCTGGCCCTGGGCCGCTGCGGACGCGGGCAGGAGGCGATCCAGGCATTGCGTCGCGCGGTGGCGCTGAAGCCCGAGCTGCCGCAGGCCTGGCGTGCGCTCGGCGACCATCTGATGGCTGCCGGCGAACAGGAGGCGGCGGATGCGGCGTATGCCAGCCACGTGCGTCATTCCACGCGCGATCCACGCCTGCTGTCGGCTGCCGTCGCCCTGGTCGAGAACCGCATCCCCGAGGCCGAGGCCTTGTTGCGCGACCACCTGAAGCAGGCGCCGACCGACGTGGCGGCGATCCGCATGTTCGCCGAGGTCGCTGCCCGGCTGGGTCGCAATGAGGACGCCCTGCACTTGCTCGAGCGCTGCCTGGAGCTGGCTCCCAGCTTCCACGAAGCGCGCCAGAACTACGCGCTGCTCCTGCATCGCAGCAACCAGCCCGAGCAGGCACTGGTGCAGATCGAACAACTGCTGGCGGTCGATCCGGCACACCTGGGCAACCGCAATCTCAAGGCGGTGGTGTTGTGCCGGATCGGCGACTACGAGCCGGCGATCCGCATCTATGCCGATCTGCTGGAACATTACCCGCGCCATGCGAAAGTGTGGGTGAGCTACGGCCACGCGCTGAAAACCGCGGGGCACACCGAGCGCGCCATCGCCGCCTATCGCCGCAGCCTGGAGCTGGAGCCATCGTTCGGCGAAGTCTGGTGGAGCCTGGCCAACCTGAAGACTTTCCGCTTCAGCGCCGCCGAGCTGGCCGCGATGTGCGGGCAACTGGCACGCACGGATCTCGCCGAGGACGATCGCCTGCACCTGGAGTTCGCCGTCGGCAAGGCACTGGAAGATGCCGGCGACTACGAACCGTCGTTCCGGCATTACACGCGGGGCAATGCGATCCGCCGCGCGCAGGTGCATTACAGCGCCGACGACACCAGCGCGCGGGTGCGGCACATCCGCGAGCACTACACGCGCGAGTTCTTCGCGGCGCGTGCGGGTGCCGGCAGCCCGTCGCCTGACCCGATCTTCATCGTCGGGCTGCCGCGCGCCGGCTCCACCCTGATCGAGCAGATCCTGTCCAGCCACAGCCAGGTCGAGGGCACGATGGAACTGCCCGAGATCACCTCGATCACGCGCCTGCTGCGCCTGCAGGGCGACGCCGATGAGGCCATGCCTTATCACGGCGCACTGGCGGCACTCGATGCCGGTGCCCTGCGCGCGCTCGGCGAGCGCTACCTCGCGCACACGCGGATCCAGCGCAAGACCGCGGCGCCGCTGTTCATCGACAAGATGCCGAACAACTTCATGCACATCGGCCTGATCCAGCTGATGCTGCCGAACGCGAAGATCATCGACGCGCGCCGGCACCCGCTGGCTTGCGGCTTCTCGGCCTTCAAGCAGCACTTCGCGCGCGGGCAGGGCTTCAGCTACGACCTCACGGACATCGGGCGCTACTACCGCGACTACGTGGCGCTGATGGCGCATTTCGACGCTGTGCTGCCCGGGCGCATCCATCGCGTGGTGTACGAGCGCATGGTTGACGACACCGAGGGCGAGGTGCGCCGCCTGCTCGAGTATTGCGGCCTGCCGTTCGAGGCATCGTGCCTGCAGTTTTTCCGGAATCCGCGGCCGGTGCGCACGGCCAGTTCGGAACAGGTGCGCCAGCCGATCTATCGCGAGGGCGTGGATCACTGGCGGCACTACGAAACATGGCTGGAACCTTTGGCATCGGCGTTGGGGGCGGTGCTGGAGAGCTATCCGGCAGTACCGGTATGGGAGTGACGGTTGAATTCGATGGATTTTCGTGGACTTGCGAGGGGAGGGCTTATGCACACGAGTAGATTCAGAAAGATCACGGGGACACAGCGGGTCAGGCTGGTCAGGTTGCCGCTCGCGGCGGCGATCTGCGTGGCGATGGCCGCACCGGCCTTCGCGCAGGATGCGGGCCAGGCCGCCACGCCGGCGCCAAAGGCGAAGACCACGACGCTCAGCGTGGTCAACGTGACCGCGCAGAAGCGCACCGAGAACCTGCAGAAGGTGCCGATCAGCATCAACGTGCTGGAGACCGACCAGCTCGAAGCGCTGCACGTGCAGAACTTCAACGACTACGTGAAGTACCTGCCCAGCGTCACCTTCCAGCAGGGCGGCGGCGGCATCGCCACCGGCCCCGGCTTCGCCAGCATCTACATGCGCGGCGTCGCCAGCGGCGGCAACACCAACCACTCCGGCTCGCAGCCGAGCGTGGGCGTGTATCTGGACGACCAGCCAGTCACCACCATCCAGGGCCCGCTCGACATCCACATGTACGACATCGCCCGCATCGAGGTGCTGGCCGGACCACAGGGCACGCTGTACGGCGCCAGCGCCGAGGCAGGCGCGCTGCGCATCATCACCAACAAGCCCGATCCGAGCGGCTTTGCGGCGAACTACACACTCGGCGTCAACAAGGTGGCGCATGGTGGTGTCGGCTTCACCGCCGAAGGCATGCTCAACCTGCCGATCAGCAAGAACGCGGCGGTGCGCCTGGTCGGCTGGCGCGAGCACGACGCAGGCTACATCGACAACAAGGCCGGCTCGCGCACCTTCCCGGTGTCCGGCATCACCGTCAGCAATGCCGACAACTGCACGCCGGGCCCGATGCTGGAGTGCTTCGGGCACGCCCGCAAGCACTACAACGACGTCAACACCAACGGCGCCCGCGCCGCGCTGAAGGTCAACCTTGACGACAACTGGTCGATCAGCCCGACCCTGATGGGGCAGCAGACCATCTCGCACGGCACCTTCGCCAGCGACCCCTCCGTCGGCGACCTGGCGGTCACTCATTTCTATCCCGAGCGCGTCAACGACCGCTGGTGGCAGGGGGCGCTGACCGTGCAGGGCAAGATCGGCAACTTCGACCTGACCTACGCCTACGCGCATCTCAAGCGCAACCAGGAAGAGGCGACCGACTACAACGACTACTCGTTCTGGTACGACACCCTGCTGTCCTACGGCGCCTATCTCAACGACAACAGCGGCAACCTGATCAACCCGTCCGAGTTCATCAGCGACCGCGATCGCTACACCAACAGCAGCCACGAACTGCGCATCGTCTCGCCGAGCGAGGACCGGCTGCGGGTGGTCGGCGGCGTGTTCTGGCAGAAGCAGAAGCACGACATCATGCAGGACTACCAGATCAACAACCTGGCCACCTCGCTGTCGGTCGCCGGCTGGCCCAACACGATCTGGCTGACCCGGCAGATGCGCTACGACTACGACAAGGCGCTGTTCGGCGAACTGTCCTACGACCTCATTCCCGAGGTACTCACCGCTACGGTCGGCGAACGCTATTTCCGCACCAGCAACGACCTGTACGGCTTCTACGGCTTCAGCAAGGGCTTCTCGCCGAATTCGAGCTACGGCGAGGCCGGCTGCATCTCGCCGCAGCCGTTCATTGATGCGCCGTGCCTTGACTTCAACAAGCACGTGAAGGAAAGCGGCTCGCTCAGCAAGGTCAACGTGACCTGGAACATCTCGCCTACCAAGATGATCTATGCCACCCGCTCCGAGGGCTTCCGCCCGGGCGGCGTCAACCGTGCCGGCCAGCTGCCGCCCTACCAGGCGGACTTCCTGACCAACCTGGAGCTGGGCTGGAAGACCTCCTGGTTCGACAACCGTTTGTCGTTCAACGGCGCAGTGTTCCGCGAGAAATGGAACGACTTCCAGTTCAACATCCTCGGCGCCAACGGCCTCACCCAGATCAAGAACGCCAACTCGGCCCGCATCGACGGACTGGAGTCGCAACTGGTCTGGCAGGCCACCTACAACCTGAATCTCAGTACGGGCATCGCGCTGTACGACGCCAAGCTGACCGCGAACTACTGCGGCTTCACCGACGCCAACGGCAACACGGTCACCTATTGCCCTGCCGGCACGGTCAACCCGTCCACCGGCGCAGTGGTGAGCGGACCGCTGGCCCCGAAGGGTACGCAGCTGCCGATCACGCCCCGCTTCAAGGCCAACCTGGTGGCACGCTACACCTTCAGCCTGGGCGAGAACGATGCGTTCGTCCAGGCCGCGTTCGTGCACGTGGGCCGGCGGACGACCGACCTGCGCCTGCTCGAGCGGAGCCTGCTCGGTGACCTGCCGGCGTACAACTCGGTCGATTTTTCCGCGGGCATCCAGAAGGGCAGCTGGTCGCTCAACGCCTATGTCGACAACGTGTTCGACAAGCGGGCGGCGTTGTACAAGTTCACCGAGTGCGGCGTGACGATCTGCGGTGCCCACAATGTGGTGCCGCAGTATCCGAACGGGCAGGTGTACACGGGCTTCAGCCAGCCGCGCACGTTCGGCATCCGCTTCAAGCAGGAATTCTAGGCGATCGACTGTTGGTCATGCAGGACGGAAAGCCCTGGCGCGAGCCGGGGCTTTTCATGGGTGGACGGCACCCTGCAGGATGAGCAGGCGGATTTTCGTGGAGGGATCGCTTCCTTCCATTCGATGCCAATCGAATCATCGGCAGTGGCCGCGCTCGGGCACCCAGGCGCCTGCAAACGGATGGCACGGGCCAAAAAAACGGCCGCACGAGGCGGCCGTTTTTTTGGAGCCATGGCCGGAAGGATCAATGACCCTTCGTGGCGTCCTTGGCGGCGGCAGCAGCGTCCTTGGCGGCGGCGGCAGCTTTGCCGGCGGCGTCAGCGGCGTTGCTGGCAGCGCTCTTCATGCTGTCAGCAGCGCTCGGGGCGGCGGTGCCGGCAGCAGCCGGAGCCGCAGCGGTGGACGCCGGAGCAGCAGCCGGAGCCGCGGCGGTAGAAGCCGGAGCAGCAGCCGGAGCCGGAGCCTCAGCAGCCTTCTGCGCGGTATCGGCAGCTTGCTGAGCGGTGTCGGCTGACTTCTGGGCTTCTTGCGCGGAATCCTGCGCGCCGTTGCTGCATGCCGCCAACAGCGCGACGAGCGCGGCGGCGAGTAGGGTACGCGTAAATTTCATGGTGGATCTCCTTTGCCGTGGAATGCCGTTTGGCCGTGTATTAATAGCGCTTTCGCGTTAATTGCGCCACATTTTTGTCGTGGTGCTTCAGTGCGTATTAAAAACCGATTTATCCGGCCGTCATGTGGATATCACCTGCTGGTCATGGATCGGCGTCAGTCGACGCGCTCCACGGCGATTGCCGTTGCCTCGCCGCCACCGATGCACAGGGACGCGACGCCGCGCTTGAGGCCGCGCGTCTTCAGCGCGTTCAACAAGGTCACCACCAGGCGGGCGCCGCTGGCGCCGATCGGGTGGCCCAGCGCGCAGGCGCCGCCGTTGACGTTGAGCTTGTCGTGCGGGATGCCGAGTTCCTTCATCGGGGTCATTGCGACCACCGCGAACGCCTCGTTGATCTCGAACAGGTCGACCTCGCCCACCTTCCAGCCGGCCTTGTCCAGGACCTTCTGGATCGCGCCGACCGGCGCAGTGGTGAACCACTCCGGTTCCTGCGAATGGGTGGCGTGCGCCACGATGCGCGCCAGCGGTTTCAGGCCGCGCTTGTTCGCATCGTCGGCCGACAGCAGCACCACGGCGGCGGCACCGTCGGAGATGCTGGACGAGCTGGCCGCGGTGATCGTGCCGTTCTCCTTGCGGAAGGCCGGCTTCAGCGAGGGGATCTTGGCCACGTCGGAACGGCCGGGTTGCTCATCGGTGTCGACCACCACGTCGCCCTTGCGGCCGCTGACTGTCACCGGCACGATCTCGCCGGCGAACGCGCCGTTCTGCTGCGCGGCCTTGGCCCGGTTGACCGACTCGATCGCGAACGCGTCCTGCGCTTCGCGGGTGAAGTGGTACTTGTCGGCGCACAGCTCGCCGAACACACCCATCGCCTTGCCGTCGTACGGGTTGGTCAGGCCGTCCCAGGCCATGTGGTCGACCAGCTGGCCGTCGCCGTAGCGGATGCCGGTGCGCGCCTGCACCATGTGCGGCGCGTTGGTCATCGACTCCATGCCGCCGGCTACCACCACGCTCGCCGAGCCGGCCTTGATCAGGTCATGGCCCAGCATGATCGCCTTCATGCCCGAGCCGCACACCTTGTTGATCGTGGTACAGCCGGTGCCGGCCGGCAGGTCGGCGCCCAGCGACGCCTGGCGCGCCGGCGCCTGGCCGAGGTTGGCCGGCAGCACGCAACCCATGATCACCTCGCCGACGTCGGCCGGGGCGACCCCGGACTGCTCCAGCGCGGCGCGGATCGCAGTGGCGCCGAGCTTCGGGGTGGGGACGCCGGTGAACTGGCCGAGGAAGGAGCCGATGGCGGTGCGCTTGGCACCGACGATGACGACGCTGACATCCGACATGGGTAACTCCGCTTGCAAGACTTGAGGGGCGCGAACGCCTGACAGACAACCGCACAATTATCGCAGCCTGCCGCAAAGCTCGGCAAACAGCCGCAAGTCCTTGCGGCGCCTGGATTTGCACCCTGTTTCATTGGATTTTCGTTGTGCCAAGATACGCGTCGGGGCAAGCGGCGGCGTATCCATCGCGCCGTCGCTGCATGGGATCGGATGGTGTGGTCAGGGGTAGGAATGAAAATGCTCGACTCGGGTTGGCGATGTCGCGAAATGGCTTGGTTGGTGGCCATGGCACTGGGGCTGAGTGCCTGCGGCGGGGGCGGCGGCAGCAAGCCCACGCCGCCGCCAGCGGTGCCGTCTTCCCCGCCGCCGGCGCCACCACCCTCACCGCCGCCCAGTACCCAACCACCGCTGGATGCCCAGCTCTCGATCACCCGGGCCAACGCCGCGCAAAGCCTGGGCTACACCGGCGTCGGCGTGACCATCGGCGTGGTCGACAGCGGCATCATGCGCAGCAATCCCACCGTGACCGGGCGGGTCACGCAGGAACTGATCTACGTCGACCCCACGGTCAACAACACGTCCATCGACGACGTGGTCGGCCACGGCACCTGGGTGTCGGAGATCGCCGCCGGCCGGGCGTTCGACAAGTTTCCCGGTGGCATCGCGCCCGGTGCCAGCCTGGTCTCGGCACGCATCATCAGCGACGTCACACCGAAGGATGACGGTTCCGGCCAGGGCAACGCGGTGACCGCCGCCGACGCGGCCTTCTTCGCACAGACGCTCAACCCGGCCCTGATCAGTGCCGGCGTGCAGGTGATGAACAACTCCTGGGGCGGCATCTACTGGGACACCACCAACGCCTCGATCAACCAGGCCTTCGGCCAGGCCTACCAGCCGTTCGTGGTGCAGCATGGCGGCTTGGTGGTGTTCGCGGCGGGCAACGAATCACGCACCAGTCCCAGCGACATCGCCAGCCTGCCCACGGTGGCGCCGGGCTTGGGGCTGGACCAGGGTTGGCTGGTCGCGGTGGCGCTGGACAGCAACCATCCCACCCAGCTGGCGAGCTATTCCAACGCCTGCGGGCGGACCATGAACTATTGCCTGGCCGCGCCGGGTGACGTGATCGTGCTGGACAAGGACACCACGGCCAGCACCACCAACCCCACCTACTGGGTCGTCAGCGGTACCTCATTCGCGGCGCCGGAGGTGTCGGGCGCGGCAGCGCTGGTGTGGCAGGCTTTTCCGTATTTCAGCAACGACCTGGTGCGGCAGACCCTGCTCGGCACCGCGCGCGATCTCGGCGCGCCCGGTCCCGACCCCACGTTCGGCTACGGAGCCCTGGACGTGTTCGCGGCAGTCCAGGGGCCGGCAAAGTTCGACTGGGGCGATGTCACTGTGAATTTCAGCGGTACCTCGACCTGGAGCAATCCGATCTCCGGTGCCGGCGGGTTGATCAAGCAGGGGTCGGGCCGGCTGAACCTCTGGGGCGGCGAAAGCAGCTATACCGGCCTCACCCAGGTGCAGGGCGGCACGCTCGCCGTGGCGGGGTTGCACAGCCCGGTGGAGATTGGCGCGGCGGGCACGCTGATGTCCGCTTCCACACAGCTGAATCCCACCGGCTTCTCGGTCTACAACGACGTGACCAATGCCGGCGTTCTGGTGGTGAGCCAGGGCGACGTCCATCTGAGTGGCAACTACGTGCAGCAGGGCAACGGGCGAATGGCGGTATCGCTGGGCTCGCAGCTGTACGTGAACGGCACGGCCACCTTGTCCGGCGGCGATCTTTACGTGTACGGCGCCAATGCCAATTACACGCTCAACTCGCATACGACGGTGTTGTCCGCTTATGGTGGTTTGACGGGCACTTTTTCGGCGCTGAGCGCGGCGCCCAGCGTGGCGCTGACCGCTACGCTGGGTTACGACGCCAGCAGCGCCTGGCTCGACGTGCAGCAGGTGAACCTGAGCCAGATCCAGGGCCTGCCGTACACCGCCGCCAGCTTCGGCGCCGCGCTGCGCACGCAGAGCGCGTTCCAGCAGATCAACAGCCAGTTGCAGGGTGTCGCCGGCGGAACACCCACCGGCGCAGGCTTTGTCGCCGGCGCCGCAAGTCTGCAGCACGCGGTGTCCACCGATGTCATGCAGCGTTCGCTGGAAAGCCTTTCCGGCCAGTTGCACGCGGCCAGCGCGGCGATGACCTTCGAGGCGATCGACGCCGGTACGCGGGCACTGTCCGACCGTTTCGACAGCCTGCTCGATGCCCCGCAGGTTGGTGCCTGGACGCAGGGTCTTGGCTATCACGGCGGCATGTCGCGCAGCGGCTACGGGAACGTCGGCTACGACCTCAGCGGTGCGCTGGTCGGGCAGGACCTGCGCGTCGGCAGCAACGGCATCGCCGGCTATGCGCTGAGCCAGAGCCAGGGCCTGGGGCGGTTGGCCGAAAGCGCAGACCAGGGCCGCAGTCGCGCGCTGGAAGGCATGCTTTACGGCGGCATGGTGCATGGTTCGTGGTACGCCATGGGCCGCTTCGGCGTCGGCAGCTATCAGGAAACCATGCGTCGCCAGTTGCAACTGGGCAACCAGTTCGCCGGGGTCGCCAGCGACGTCCATGGCCGCTACGGCGTGGCCTATGGCGAAAGCGGTTACCGCTTCGACCTGGGCCGCACGCAGCTCACCCCGTACATGAACCTGCAGTACGCGCAAACCCGGCGCGATGGTTTCGACGAGCTGGGCGCCTACGGTTTTGGCCTGAAGTCGGCGGCGCAGAGCACGGCGCGCTGGCAGGCCGGCACGGGCCTGCGTGCCAGCCACGAATGGGCGCTGGCCGGTGGCGGCAGCCTCAGCCTGCAGGGGCGCATGCTGTGGCAGCAATCGTTCGGCCTGCGCGGCGAGGCCTTCGATGCCAGCTTCAGCGGGATCAACCAGTTCGCCCCGGTAGGTGGTATCGGCCTGTCACGTTACGGCGGCATGATCGGCACCACGCTGGACTGGAAGATGACGCCGCGCGCCAGCCTGCAGTTCGGCTACGACCGTTACCTGGGGCAGGGCCGGCAGGCGCAGATGGCCAGCGCCAGTTTCAGCTGGGCGTTCTGAGCATATCGGTGCACACAAACGAAAGGCCCGCATGGTGCGGGCCTTTTGTTTTCCGATGTGGCGAAATTACGCCTTGCCGTGGAACAGCTCGCGGCCAATCAGCATGCGGCGGAATTCGGTTCGATGTGCCGGCGCCGATGCCTTTGTCGGTGTATGTACCTCAAGCCTTGCCGTGGAACAGCTCGCGGCCGATCAGCATGCGGCGGATCTCGTTGGTGCCGGCGCCGATCTCGTACAGCTTGGCGTCGCGCAGCAGGCGGCCGGCGGGGAACTCGTTGATGTAGCCGTTGCCGCCGAGCGACTGGATCGCCTCCAATGCCACCTTCACCGCGTTGACTGAGGCGTTGAGCAGGCAGGCGGCCGGATCGATGCGCGACTTGACGCCGCTGTCGAACTGCTGCGCCACCATGTAGGCAAACCCGCGCGAGCTCTGCAGCGCGGTGTACATGTCGGCGACCTTCGCCTGCATGATCTCGAAGGTGCCGATCGGCGCGTTGAACTGCTTGCGCTCGCGCACGTAGGGCAGGGTGATGTCGATCGCCGCCTGCATCAGGCCGATCGGGCCGCCGGACAGCACCAGTCGCTCGGTGTCCAGCCCGTTCATCAGCACGCGCACACCTTCGTTGACTTCGCCGACGATGTTCGCGGCGGGGATCTCGCAGTTGTCGAACACCAGCTCGCAGGTGTTCGAGCCGCGCATGCCCAGCTTGTCCAGCTTCTGCGCGGTGGAAAAACCCTTCATGCCCTTCTCGACGATGAAGGCGGTCATGCAGCGGCTGCCGGCGGTGCGCGGCGCGGTGCGCATGTAGACCAGCAGCACGTCGGCATCCGGTCCGTTGGTGATCCACATCTTGTTGCCGTTGGCGACCCACACGTCGCCGCGCAGCTCGGCCTTGCAGCTCATCGAGCCGACCACGTCGGAACCGGCGCCCGGCTCGCTCATCGCCAGAGCGCCGACGTGTTCGCCGCTGCACAGCTTCGGCAGGTACTTCTGTTTCTGCGCTTCGTTGCCGTTGTGGAAGATGTTGTTGACGCACAGGTTGGAATGCGCACCGTAGGACAGGCCGACCGAGCCGGACGCGCGCGAGATCTCCTCCATCGCCACCATGTGCGCCAGGAAGCCCATGCCGCTGCCGCCGTATGCCTCGGCAACCGTCACGCCAAGCAGGCCCATCTCGCCGAACTTGCGCCACAGGTCGGCCGGGAACAGGTTGTCTCGGTCGATCTTGTCCGCGCGCGGGGCGATCTCCTTTTCCGCAAACGCATGCACGGACTCGCGCAGCAGGTCGATGTCTTCTCCGAGCGGAAACGGACGCATGGCGAACTCCTTGGATGCAGGCCGGCGATTTTAGCCTACGTTGCCCGGCAGCGCCGGTGAATCGCAGGTGTCTGGAACGCCCGGCTTTTGCAGCCCGGGCATTGTCCCTCGCTTCTGGCGCGTGCACCGGCGTCGGGTGGCGGCCAGTGTCCGCCCTGCAAAAACGCTACAGCTGCGACTCGATCGGCAGCCAGCTGATCACGCGGGTGACCGCACGCAGCCACCAGCCGGTGTCGGGCTCGTGTTCGAGCACCTGCGGCGGCTGCGTGGTGTGGTCCAGCCACTGCGGCGAGCCGTCCGCGCCGCGGCGGAGCTGGTAGCTCAGCGCCGGCGCGGCCAGTCGCAAGTATTCCTGGCGCAGGTCGCGGGCCAGGCCGGGGTCGTTGAACAACACGCCCATCTCGGTATTGAGGTTGGCCGAGCGCGGGTCGAGGTTGAACGAGCCGACGAAACCGCGCGTGCCGTCGATCACGAACGCCTTGGTGTGCAGGCTGGCGCCACTGCTGCCGAACAGGCCGTGGGTGGTGACCGGGCCGTGGCGGCGGATCTCGAACAGGCTCACGCCGCCATTCAGCAACTGCCTGCGGTAGCGCTCGTAGCCGCTGTGCACGGCGGGCACGTCGTTCGCGGCCAGCGAGTTGGTGACCACGCCGACGCGGGTGCCGCCGCGCACCAGTCCCAGCAGGGTCGCCGTGCCTTTCCTGCCGGGAACGAAGTAGGGCGAGATCAGCAGCACCTCGCCATGCACGCCGCCTAGGTGGGCGGCCAGCCGCGGCTGCAGCCAATCGCTGCGGTCGGCAGACTTCGTCTTCAGTGGCGGGTCGGACGCCACCGTGATGTTCGTGCTCCAGTGCGGCGACAGGTCGTGGTTGACCAGCCGCTGCGCCGAGGGCGAAGCGGCGACCCGGCTCAGGTAGACCTGCGCCTCCGGCCTGCTGGATTCGTGGGTGAACCCGGCCATCAGTTGGTGCAGGCGCTGCGGTGTCTGCGGGTTCAGCGCCTCGATCGGCACGGCGGCGCGGGAGTTCCAGAAATCGTCGAAGATCGCGCTGGCGTCGGCTACCGCCGGGCCGAGCAGCAGCATGTCCAGGTCGCGGAAATTCACGCTGGGGTCGGCGTCGAAATACTCGTTGCCGATGTTGCGGCCGCCGACCAGTGCGACCCGGCCGTCAGCGATCCACGCCTTGTTGTGCATGCGGTGGTTGACGCTGAAGAAGCGCTGCACCATCTCCAGCAATCGCCACACGCCGCTGCGGTTGCGGAACGGGTTGTACAGCCGCACCTCGATGTTCGGGTGTGCGTCCAGCGCCAGCAGCGCCGGGTCCAGTCCCTTGGTGTTGATGTCGTCCAGCAGCAGGCGCACGCGCACGCCGCGCTCGGCCGCGGCGTACACCTCGCGTGCCAGCAGGTGACCGACCAGGTCGTCGTGCCACATGTAGTACTGCAGGTCGAGGCTGCGCCCGGCCAGGCGTGCGGAGGTGGCGCGCGCGGCGAACGCATCCAGGCCTTCGGGCAGCAGGGTGGCCGCCGTCTCGCCCGGGTGCGCGGCCAGGTACGGGGCCAGCTCGCGGTCAATCGGGGTCTGCGCGGGCTGCGGCGGCAATGCGGTGCTGGGTACGCCGGTGGCACGCGGGGTCAGGCGGTCGGCCAGCAGCAGCCCGCTGATCACCAGCAACACCAGCGCGAACAAACCCCAGCCCAGCCAGATCATCATCGTGCGCACCCGTGGCACCTCCGACGCCCGATTATTCGATTACTGCCCCGCATAAGCAAAGGCCTGCCGCGGGTGGCGGCAGGCCTTCGTGTAGCCGGGCAAAAACCGGCATGCCCGTAACGGCGTGGCTTACTGGCCGCGCATGCGACCCTGGAAGCGGGTGCCGCCGTTGCCCATGTGCGACAGCTTCAGCTTGCCGATCGCGTTGATGCGCTCCTCGGCCAGTCGGTCGGCGGCCCGGTAGGTCGGGATGTTCTCGGTCTTCGAGATCTCGAAGATGCGCCCCAGGTTGTAGTAGATCGTGCGCATCATGCGCATCGCGCGCTCGCGGTTGTAGCCGTCGATCTCCAGCGACACGTTCATCACGCCGCCGGCATTGACCGCGTAGTCCGGCGCGTACAACACGCCGCGGCGCTGCAGCTCGTCGCCGATCGCATCGGTGGCCAGCTGGTTGTTGGCCGGGCCGCAGATGATCTTGGCCTTGATGCGGTCGATGGTCTGCTCGTTGACGGTGCCGCCCAGCGCGCACGGCGAGTACACGTCGGCGTCGACGTCGTAGATCTCGTCCAGGCCCACCGCCTCGCAACCCAGCTCGTCCACGCAGCGCTGCACCGCTTCCTTGTTGATGTCGGTGACGAACACCTTGGCGCCCTGTTCGCGCAGCAGCTTGATGAACTCGCCGCCGACGTGGCCGCAACCCTGCACGGCGTAGCTGTACTTGCCCACGTCCTCGTTGCCGTGCTTGAACTGCAGCGCGGCCATCAGGCCCTGCAGCGAGCCGTAGGCGGTGAACGGCGACGGGTCGCCCGAGCCGCCGTGCACCTGGTGCACGCCGGTGACGTATTCGGTTTCGCGGAACACGTATTCCATGTCGTTGACGTCGATGCCGACGTCCTCGGCGGTGATGTAGCGGCCGTTCAACGAATTGACGAAACGGCCGAACGCGCGGAACAGCGCCTCGGACTTGTCCTTGCTCGGGTCGCCGATGATCACCGCCTTGCCGCCGCCCAGGTTCAGGCCAGCCACCGCGTTCTTGAACGTCATGCCGCGCGACAGGCGCAGCACGTCGTTCACCGCCTCCTGCTCGGTCTTGTACGGCCACATGCGCAGACCGCCGAGCGCAGGGCCCAGCACCGTATTGTGGATCGCGATGATGGCCTTCAGGCCGGCGTCCTTGTTGTGACAGAAGACGACTTCTTCGTGACCCGTGTTGGCGATGGTTTCAAAGATCATTGGAACAGTGACTCCATGATTTACGGTGCCGGTGGGCATCTGCAAGAGGGTGGCGGAAGAGATCGCGGGAATCCGCCGGAGGGTGTGAAAACGCCTGAAACTCATCGCCCCGACCGGGGTCGGGGCGATGAATCAAAGTGTCAAGTTTAATACGTCGCTCCCGCAGGTGGTGACGCGACGCAACAAGCCAGCGGCGTACGGAGTGCTCAACGACCCCAGTAACCGGGCCGGAAGCGCCACTGGCGGCCGTGATGCACCCAATGCGCCGGCCGGTAGTGGCGGCCCGGATGCATCCTGACCCAGGAGCCGCCGACCCATACGTGGCGGTGAGCATAACCATCCCAGCGCCAGTAGCCGGGCGCCCACGCATAGCCGCGCCGTGCCGGCGGCAGCCGCTCGAAACGGGGCGGCGGCGGGGCCACGCCGATGTCGATGCCGACCGCCACCTGGGTGCGCGCCGCGGCGGGCGGCGCGTACAGGGCGCCGGCGAATGTCAGGCCGAGTCCGGCCAACAGGGCCAGCTTGAGAGGGGTGCGGGTCATCGTGTTCTCCGTCAGCGCCGCGAACTGCGGCAGGCAGGACGGAAAACGAGGGGGCTGCGCGCGCAGCTGACGGCGTGCCGCCCCTCGTTCAGCGGGCGATTACGTCCGGGCCGGCCTACATCCGGCAGTTCGGCGCGTGGCCGCTGGCGCGCGCCTGCTGGTACACCGGCAGCAGTTGCTGTGCCTGCCGGTCCAGCGCCTGCGCGCGGTTGCCCGACGAGGGGTGGGTGGACAGGAACGCCGGCGGCTTGCTGCCGCCCTGCGCGCCCATCTTGTCCCACAGCGTCACCGCCGCGCGCGGATCGAAACCGGCCTGCGCCATGTAGCGCTGGCCCAGCGTGTCGGCCTCGCTTTCCTGGGTACGCGAGAACGGCAGCAGGATGCCTACCTGTGCACCCACGCCGAGCAGCGCCGCGGCGTTGCCCGCATCGCTGCCGCGCGAACCGGCGTAGATGGTGCCGGCAGCCACCGCGGCCTGGGTCGCCATGTTGTCCGACACCCGCTCCGCGCCGTGGCGCGAGACCACGTGCGACAACTCGTGGCCCAGCACCACCGCCAGCTGGTCCTGGTCGGTGGCGACCTTGAACATGCCCCGGTTCACGCCGATCCGGCCGCCGGGCAGGGCGAACGCGTTGGCCGTGTCGTCGCCGATGATCTGCACCTCCCATTGCTGGGTGTTCCACGGCGGCGGCAGCACCGCGATCAGCGCGTTGGCCACGCAGGTGGCGTAGGCGCGTTCGCGCGGCGCGTCCACGAACTTGCCCTGCTTGCGCATGTCGTTGAACGCGCTCAGGCCCATCTGACTCATCTGGCTGTCCGACACCATCATCAGCTGCGAGCGGCCGGTCGGCGAGGTGACGCAGGCGGCCAGCAGGGCGGTGGCGAGCGGGATGGTCAGGTTGCGGATGTTCATGCGGGATCCTCCTTGGCTTGCAGTGGCAGAGCATACCCGTTGGGTCTGCCGAGACCGCGTGAGCTCGCGCTTGATATAGAACGAACGGTCGTGCTATTTTTGGTACCATGACGATCGCCACTCACCCCGGCAAGCGCGCAGCCACGCGCGACACTATCCTCGACCACGCCTACGCGCTGGCCCGTCGCGACGGGCTGGAAGGCCTGTCGATCGGCGGCCTGGCGAGCGACGTGGGCATGTCCAAGAGCGGCGTGTTCGCCCACTTCGGCTCGCGTGAAGACCTGCAACTGGCCGTGCTCGACACCGGCCGCCAGCGTTTCCTGACCCGGGTGCTGCTGCCCGCGTTGAAGCAGCCGCGCGGCCTGCCGCGGCTGCGCGCGATCGTGGCGAACTGGTTCGAATGGGGCCGCGAGCACCAGAGCGGCTGCGTGCTGCTGTCCGCCGCCAGCGAGTACGACGGCCGCGATGGGGCGCTGCACGACGGCGTGGTGCAGCAGCAGGCCGGCTGGCGCGACGAGTTGCAGAAGGCGATCACGCAGGCGGTCGGGCTGGGCGAACTGCGCGCCGACACCGACGTCGCCCAGCTCTCCTTCGAGATCTATGCGCTGATGCTCGGCCTGCACCACGACGCCGGGCTGTTCGGATTCGACGAAGCTGGCCAGCGCACCCGCGCGGCCTTCGAGCGCCTGTGGCGCAGCTGGCAACCCTGAGACAACACCCATGTCCACCATGATCGACCGACTCAAGCTCACCACCGTACGCACCGGCTTCGTGCTGGGCGGCCGGCTCGCGCCGCAGCGCACGGCAAACCGCGCCGCGCGCCTGTTCGCCACCCCGTTCGCCAGCAGCCGCAGCCGTGCGCAGGCGGCGCAGGGCGACGCTGAGATGCAGTGCGGCGCGTTGCAGGTCGACGGCGAAACCATCGCCACCTACGTCTGGGGCAACCCCGCCACCCAGCCGTATGCGCTGCTGGCGCACGGCTGGTCCAGCTTCGGCCTGCGCTTCCTGCCGTGGGTGGCGCAGCTGCGCGCGCAGGGATTCGCCGTGGTGACGTTCGACCAGCCCGGCCACGGCCACAGCAGCGGCAGGCTGTGCACCCTGCCGGAGTTCATCGCCACGATCCGCGCGGTTGGCGCGCACTACGGCAACGCCGCGCTGGCGATTGGCCATTCGCTCGGCGGCGCCGCGCTCGCCCTTGCGCAGGACGAACACTGGCAGGCCGGACGGCTGATTCTGGTGGCGCCGGCCGCCGACATGAAGGCGGCGGCAGGGCGCTTCTTCCGCTTCGTACACCTGGCCGGCTATCTGCGCGAACCGTTCTACGCATGGCTGCATCGGCGCACCGGCGTGCATATAGACGAGCTGCGGGTGGAACGCCGGCTGCCGGCGCTGGGTCAGCCTGCGCTGATCGTGCACGACCTGGAGGACGCGGACGTGCCATGGGCCGAGGGCGAACGTTACGCCCAGCACTGGCCCGGCGCGCGGCTGTACACCACGCAGGGCTTGGGCCATCGGCGCGTGCTCGATGCGCCCGAGGTGATCGACGCCGCGCTCGCCTTCATGCGCGGCGAGCTGGTAGGCGAGCGCGTGGTCGGTTCGCCAAACCTGCCATACGGCGTGGCCTGAGCCAGGCATACACTTCCGGCCAGTGGGCGCGCTGCCGCACATGCCGATGCGCCCGCCGTCGGCGGGCGCATCGGCGACTCAGCCGTGGTTTAACGGGGAGAGCAGGGTCGGGCCTGCGCCGTCGGTCCGCACGGTATCGTCGGCGAGGGCATCGGCCGTGTTGATGTCGGGCTTGTCGACCCAGGGGGCCGGCACGTAAGGCCCGGGGACGTAGCTCACCCAGGTGCGATCGGGCTTGGGCGCACCCAGCTCGTTCAGGGTGTAGTTGATCGGAACATGCGCCGTCCAGCTGTCCTGCCGTGCCAGCGGGCCCGTCGTGGGGATCGCGTAGTTCCACTGGCGCGCCGCCCTGAGGGCCGATTCGGCCAGGATCTTGCGGTATTGCTCGAGTAGGCTGTCCGGGCCGATGCTGCCGAGGTTGACCTGCTCGGCGACGGCTTCGACCACGTGGCCGCTGCGGTCCACGCGCAGCGCCAGGTACACCGTTCCCTGCACGCGGGCCTGGATCGCGCGCTGGGGATATTGCGGCGGGATTTTCTTGCGGCCTTCGATATCGCGCAGCGAGTCGGTGGAGTCCGTGCTGCTGTCGCCGAACGTGGCGCCCTTGATGCGTGCATTGTAGTTGCCGTCAGGCATTTTCCTGAGCACCACCCGGACATGCATGCTGCTCTTGGCGACCACGGGTTCGCCATGGCGCAGCACAGGTTGGAAGCGCCACTGCAATGCAGCCTTGCGCACCATGTCCGCGACGGGCTGCCCGTACCTGGCCCCGTCGTCGACGACGGCAGTCTGCACCGTGCCGTCCTTGGCCAGCACGATGGTTCCGCTGACGACGGCGGAAGATTCGACGTCCTGACGGGAACTGGCCTGGGCGGCCAGCGTAGCCATGGCAAGGCATGCGGCGAATATGACCTTCTTCATGCGTGCTGTCCTTGAAGTTACGTTGAAGTTGATACGGTTCGGCGCGGCCGGCATGAGTCGATCGAGTCGGCTTCCATCCGTCATGCGTCAGCCCTTGCCCTTTCGACAGCGCGATCCCGGGATCGGTGGCCGTCCATTCCTGTTCGTCATGTGTCCCCTTGCTGGCGCCCAGTATGCGGTCAAACAGTTACCCGCGGAACACGATCCTGCGCAGTGGACTTCGTCCGGGGCTTCGGGGCCATGCCTCCCGGCAAGCGCGTCGCAACAAGCTCTTGATGCCGATTCCCACTAGAATCACGGGGTTCAAGCACCGATGTCCGGAGTTGCCATGAGTTCCCCCGCCAAGCACGTCCCCGCCAGCGCCCCGCAGACGGAAACCACCCCATTGCGCTTCGTCACGGCGGCCAGCCTGTTCGATGGCCACGACGCGGCGATCAACATCATGCGACGGATCATCCAGTCGCAGGGCGCGGAGGTGATCCACCTCGGCCACAACCGCTCGGTCGAGGACGTGGTGCGCGCCGCGCTGCAGGAAGACGCCGACGCGATCGCGCTGTCGTCCTACCAGGGTGGCCACGTCGAGTACTTCAAGTACATGGTCGACATGCTGCGCGAGCGTGGCGCCGGCCACGTGCGCGTGTTCGGCGGTGGCGGCGGCACCATCACGCCGGAGGAGATCCGCGAGCTGCAGGCCTACGGCGTCGAGCGCATCTACCACCCGAACGACGGCATGAAGCTCGGCCTGGTGGAGATGATCGAGGACGTGATGCAGCGCGCCGGCGCGGGCGCCGCGAAGCGCGCCGAATCCGAGACCAGCGCACTGCCCAAGGTCGACATCGACGACGAGATCTCGATCGGCCACATGCTCTCGGCGATCGAGGAAGGCAAGCTCGGCGACAGCGAGCTCGAACACCAGCGCAAGCAGTGGAAGCTGGCCGGCAAGCACACGCCCGTGCTCGGCCTCACCGGTACCGGCGGCGCGGGCAAGTCCAGCGTGGTGGACGAACTGCTGCTGCGCTTCCTGCACGCGTTCCCGCACATGCGCATCGCCGTGCTCGCGGTCGATCCCACCCGCCGTCGTTCCGGTGGCGCGCTGCTGGGCGACCGCATCCGCATGAACTCGCTGCGGTCTCATCGCGTCTACATGCGCTCAATGGCCACCCGCCGCCAGCACGCCGCCACCAGCGTGGTGCTGCACGACTGCATCGATTTCCTGAAGAGCCAGCCGTACGACCTGGTCATCGTCGAGACCGCCGGCATCGGCCAGAGCGATTCGGAGATCGTCGACCTGGTCGACTTCCCGGTCTACGTGATGACCAGCGACTACGGCGCGGCCAGCCAGCTGGAGAAGATCGACATGATCGACTTCGCCGACCTGGTGGTACTGAACAAGTTCGACAAGCGCGGCGCCGAAGACGCGCTGCGCGACGTGCGCAAGCAGTGGAAGCGCAACCACACCGCGTTCAAGGTGGCCGACGAGGACGTGCCGGTCTACCCGACCATCGCCAGCCAGTTCAACGACCCGGGCGTGACCTGGATGTTCGCCAACCTGTGCCGCCTGATGCGCGAAAAGTTGCATCTCGGCGCTGTTGAACACTCCCCTTCCAGGGGAGGGCAGGGTGGGGTAGCCCCAGCCGAAGCCGGATGTAACTGGACCCCGCAGCTCGACACCACGCTGAAGGAACCCCGCGCCACCGTGCTGATCCCCGGCAGCCGCGTGCGCTACCTCGCCGAGATCGCCGAGCAGGGCCGCGCCATCAACAAGGGCATCGAGACCCAGGCCGAATACGCCAGCAAGGCGCAGCACTACTACGAGGCGCTGAAGGAACTGGGCGACGACAAGCTGCCGCGCCCGCTGGAGCTGTACCGCAGCGCCGACCTGCAAATGCCGCCGACCTCCCAGTCCGTCATCCCGGCGCAGGCCGGGATCGCATCACCTGCGAACGACCAGCAAAAGAGCGATTCCGGCCTGCGCCGGAATGACGAGCACGGAATGGACCGCAGCCTCCTGCTCCTGCGCCAGCGCTACAACGCCGCGCTGAAGGAACTCAGCCACGAAGCCATCCACCAGCTGCGCGAATGGCCCGCGCTGTACGCCTCGGTCACCGCCGACGTCAACGAATACAAGGTGCGTGACAAGGTCATCCGCGTCGACAACTACCGCGAATCGCTGAGCCACCAGAAAATTCCGAAAGTTGCTCCGCCGAAGTCGAAGGACTGGGGCGAACTGGTCACCTTCCTCGGCAAGGAAAACCTGCCCGGCCACTACCCGTACACCGGTGGCGTCTACCCGTACCGCCGCAGCGGCGAAGACCCCACCCGCATGTTCGCTGGCGAAGGCACGCCCGAGCGAACCAACCGAAGGTTCCATTACCTGAGCCAGGGCGGCGCCGCCACGCGCCTGTCCACCGCGTTCGACTCGGTCACCCTGTACGGCGAAGACCCCGCGCCGCGCCCGGACATCTACGGCAAGATCGGCAACTCCGGCGTCAACATCGCCACGCTCGACGACATGAAGAAGCTGTACTCCGGCTTCGACTTGAGCGCGCCCAGCACCTCGGTATCGATGACCATCAACGGCCCCGCGCCAATGATCCTGGCGATGTTCATGAACACCGCCATCGACCAGAACGTGGAGAAGTACCTCAAGGCCGACGACGCGCGCTGGGCAGCAGCGGAAAAGAAGATCGCCAAGCTCTACGAAGGCCGCCAGCGCCCGCAATACCTCGGCGACCTGCCCAAGGGCAACGACGGCCTCGGCCTCGGCCTGCTCGGCGTGGCCGGTGACGAACTGGTCGATGCCGAAACCTACGCGCGCATCAAGACCGAAACCCTGACCCAGGTGCGCGGCACCGTGCAGGCCGACATCCTGAAAGAAGACCAGGCGCAGAACACCTGCATCTTCTCCACCGAATTCGCGCTGCGCATGATGGGCGACATCCAGCAGTACTTCGTCGACCACAAGGTGCGCAACTTCTACTCGGTGAGCATCAGCGGTTATCACATCGCCGAAGCCGGCGCCAACCCGATCAGCCAGCTCGCCTTCACCCTCAGCAACGGCTTCACCATCGTCGAGTACTACCTCGCCCGCGGCATGAAGGTGGACGACTTCGCGCCCAACCTCAGCTTCTTCTTCTCCAACGGCATGGACCCGGAATACACCGTGATCGGCCGCGTCGCCCGCCGCATCTGGGCCCGCGCCATGCGCGAGCGCTACGGCGCCAGCCCGCGCAGCCAGATGATGAAGTACCACATCCAGACCTCAGGCCGCTCGCTGCACGCGCAGGAAATCCAGTTCAACGATATCCGCACCACGCTGCAGGCGATGTACGCGCTGTTCGACAACTGCAACTCCCTGCACACCAACGCCTACGACGAAGCGATCACCACGCCCACCGAGGAAAGCGTGCGCCGCGCGGTGGCGATCCAGATGATCATCAACAAGGAGCTCGGCCTCAACTTCAACGAGAATCCGTGGCAGGGCAGCTATGTGGTCGACACCCTGACCGACCTGGTCGAGGAAGCGGTGTACAAGGAGTTCGAGGCGATCAGCGAGCGCGGCGGCGTGCTCGGCGCGATGGACACCATGTACCAGCGCGGCAAGATCCAGGAAGAGTCGATGTATTACGAGCACAAGAAGCATGATGGGTCGCTGCCGTTGATTGGCGTGAATACGTTCCTGCCGAAGGATCATGGCGGGGAGATTGCCACCGAGATCGAGTTGATTCGGTCGACAGAGGAGGAGAAGGGGGCGCAGATTGCGCATGTGAAGATGTATGGTGAGGCGCGGAACGCGCTGGTGCCGGGGAGCTTGCGGACGCTGCAGGACACGGCGCGGGAGCGGGGGAATGTGTTCGAGCGGTTGATGGAGGCAGTGAAGTACAACTCGTTGGGGCAGATTAGCCATGCGTTGTATGAGGTGGGGGGGGAGTATCGGAGGAATATGTAGACATTTGTGTTTGCGGGCTATAGGCCACGCGACAGCTCGGCTTCCCGGTTGACGGACTAATTGTGGGTCACGGCACCTTTGTAGTGCGTAGGGGAATTTGCACAATGCGTCGGAAGAAGCAGTCGTCGGATATAACTAATGCGTTTCAGATCTCGGGCGAACGGATCGCATGAGTGACCGACAACTTGATGACATAGGGCTGGTAAAGGAAATCCACTCGCGAGGTTTTGGATTTGCGCGAAACTTGACTGGGGTTGACGCGGGTGATGTTTTTCTTAATCAAGGTCGAATTCGAGATTTAGGTCTAGGTGGCGGCGATTTTGAGCCAGTACTAATCCGCATGTCTGTGGTTAATCTGGATTCAGGTAAGTTGGCAGCCTCCCGCGTGAAGCTTCTTTCGCTCGACGATGATGGTGTCGATGATCTTTTATGGTCTCACGTAGCGCGCTTGCGTTTGAAAGTGGCGTCGGCTGAAAAATTGAGAAAGTTGCACAAGGGCCTACCAGGAATATTGCCATTCATAATCTTGTTTGCGGACAGTTTGCCGGAGGCCAAAGCCGTTCTTAGAGAAATGGCGCCGGAAATTTCCTTTGATCTTTGGAATCAACCCGCCCTGTTACCCGCCCTCTGGCTCGTGCCACCCGATTTGCGGCGTTTGGTCGTGGCACGACATATAGAACACCGGCCTGTCTCTACCTGGCCCGTGCTTCATAAAGTTCTCAACGATGATGGATGGGGGTGCGACGAAAGTTGGCTCGCGGAACTTTGGGACACTGTGCCGTCATCACGGGAACTCATGTTGGACCTAGTTCGGCAACACTGGTCAAAGGGCTTGTTGGGCCGGTGGGATGTGGTTGAGTGGATAGATCGGGCGATCGCGGTGGGGCAAGAGGCTAGTTTTTTCTGGTCGGAGCTGGCTGCCTACGTACAAAACGGATTCGTGTCCTACAACAATACTTGGCATCACAACAATATTTCGGACGACTGGCCAGCCCTTGCCGCGGCCCCATGGAACGTCATCGAGTTGATCGCCGGTCAGCAATTTCCGCAGCTCGCTGTGTTGATGGCTTCGATAAGGCAGCTAGAGACAGAAAAGGCGGAGAGAGTTGGTTTTAATGCCAAAGAGTTATTAGACGGGTTGGACGAGACGGATCGGGAGTTGGCGGAGAGTTGGGTTCCCGCTGCTGGCCAACGCAATGTGGAAGCGGTCCGAGCACAGATGCAGACGGCCCGTGCCGCAGAAAAGTGCGCGATGCGGTATCTGCAGAATTTGGGACTTGAAGTTGACGATGTCGCGATAACTCAGTTAACAGGTGTTGATGATGCTTGGCGGGTAATGGATCTAAGGGTTGAGCGTTCTCATGGCGTAGATGTGAAGAATTTAAGGCGAATGCTTCATGGTGGAATGCATTCGAGCAAGTGGAAGGCAAAGTATTTCAAAAATGATGCTAAGGGGTCGGATGTGTTGTTGTGTGGTGTAAGCAGCCCATACACAAAGCTGGAAGGTAATGAGCTGTCTTGCAAGGATGATGAGGCAATGGTGGTCCTCGGTGTGACCTCCGCGGGGGAGGCTGAGAAACTGTTTGGTGACTTTAGTCAGGTTTATGCCTTTCATGTAAACCAAGTAAGTAATTTGCTTGAATTGCCGGTGTGGGCTTGGGACTATCCAAGTGCGCACTACCTCGCACGTGATGCTGCAATGGCCGGGCTGCGAGAAGTGGTTTCCGATTTGAGCGGCTCAAATTTGGGAAAAAGATGTTTGGAGGCCATGCCGCCAATATTGTTAAGTATTATGGGTGTACAGCCACTCGTGGGAAAAGAGGTCACTGGGCAGCAGTGTTCGCGATTTTTAGAGTTATTGCGTGGCTTTGCACTCGATCCATCGTCGTCGATCGGACGGTCGAAAGGCGTACCTCGGCTCCCTTGGTTTTACCTTTTTGTATTGCACTTTTGGGCGTATTGGCGTGCTAATAATGAGACTAGTAATATATCGGACATAAGAGGGCTTTTTTCGTGGAAGTTACCTTCAATGAATCAGTGGTCTCCTGTGTCACTCAAGAGGGCGTCAAGTGGTTGGCATAGTCCACTTTTAAGGGAGGAACTCTCCCGCCACTCATTTATGAGTGTGGCTGGAAGCGCGAAGCATGGCGTGCTTGGTGTGCAGATAGGTATCTTGGACGTTTCTGGGTCGTTATCAGTACTGATTGATGCGCTTTCTTCTATCGAAACACATATTTCTAGATCTGAATTTCTTAGGATTTCGGATATTACGGTTTATGGAAATGGAGTGCTTGCGGGTCTTTTTCCTGATGGAATACGACGAACGCTACTGGCGCATTGTGGGGGGCAAGATCAGTTGATGAACAACGCCGACTGCGGTTTTAGGCCTCTTGTATACGGATTGCATAAAACCTGTGCATGCGGGAGATTGATTTGCCCCAAATGCGAGTGCTGCGGTGATGGTCGCTATTCTAATTGTGAGCATCAGTTTGTACGCCAAGAAAAGAGGGCTAAAAGTAAACCTGGCTGGCGCTGAACCCACCAAAAAAGGTGTCAGGGACAATTTCTGACAAACCCCTTGACGGAGACCGATAAGCCATGCAGAGCGTAGCTTCTAATGTAGCGCTTGTTGTCGTCTTGATCTTCGGTCTGCTCCCTGTGGTGCATAGTGCTGCAAAAGGTGTCAGGGACGAATGGCACTTACTTAAGCGTCGTCATCCCCACCCAATCTTCGCCAAGTGACTGATTTGAAAGAGTGGCTGGCGGCCGGGCAAACTGTTGGTCCGACCCAAACAGACGGCCCACAAGGCCGCCAGCCGCTATGCACACTAATTGTCGATCGAGCCGACCGCAACGCTGCCGAATCCGGCAGCGCTCGCAGACGATCCACTCCTACGATTTCTTCAACGCGCTGACCGATCCTGATCTGCTGGATGTCGTCGACCAACAGTTGCCCGCCCATCGTGAACGGCTGTTCCCGCCGACGACCACGTTGTCGCTATTCATGGCGCAGACCTTGAACGCGGACGCGTCGTGCCAGGCGACGATGGATCGCCATGTCGTGGAGCGGATCGCCAACGACCTGCCACCGTGCAGCACGGCCACGGGTGCGTATTGCAAGGCGCGACACCGTTTGCCGTTGGCCATGGTGCGTTCGTTGCTGCAGCACACGGGCGCGTGGCTCATGGGCGAAAGTGCCACCGCGTGGCGATGGCAAGGACGCGCCGTGAAACTGGTGGACGGCACGACCGTCACGATGCCCGATACCGTCGACAACCAGTGGCGTTATCCGCAACCGCACACTCAGAAACCCGGCTTGGGATTCCCTGTCGCTCGGGTGGTCGCGTTGCTGTGCCTGGGCACCGGCGCGGTACTGGATACCGCGCTGGGGCCGCAGGCCGGAAAGGAGGGGAGCGAGCACGCGTTGTTCCACACGTTGCTGCCCAACATCACCGAGGGCGACATCCTGCTTGCCGATCGGTACTACTGCTCCTACGCCATGATTGCCCTGTTGCGGGCGCGCGGTGCCGATGTGGTGTTCCAACAACACCAGCGACGGCACACCGACTTTCGCAAAGGCCAGCAACTCGCCACGCTCGATCACGTGATGGTGTGGAACAAGCCCGCCATGAAGCCGAACTGGCTCAGCCAGGAAGACTTCGATGAGCTACCTGAAACCATGCCGCTTCGCGAAGTCCGCGTCGGTTCCAAAGTGCTGGTCAGCACCTTGCTGTCCCCCGATCAGGTCAGTGCGCAAGGCCTGAAAGCGTTGTATGCCCAGCGCTGGAACATCGAACTGGACTTGCGCAACATCAAGACTACCTTGGGCCTGGATCGACTGGCCTGCAAGACGCCCTCGATGAATGAAAAGCAGTGGTGTGTCGGCCTGCTTGCCTACAACCTTATCCGGTGGTTGATGCTGCGCTCAGCCAAGCTGGCGGACGTCCTGCCGCGCCAACTGAGCTTCAAACACAGCGTGCAACTCTGGCTGGCATGGAGCCAGCGCGGCATGCCTTCGGGCGAAGCACAGATCGAATGCTTGCTGGTTCTCATCGCACAGCGCCGCGTCGGCCGAAGGCCCGGACGCATCGAACCGCGAGCCGTCAAACGAAGACCCAAACCGTTGCCACTCCTCACTCAACCACGTGCCATCGCTCGCGAAAAAATACGGCGATTTGGCCATCCAAAGAGGCTTAAGTAAGTGCCATTCGTGTCAGGGACAATTTCTGACAGCGGTTGGGGGTTTGGGACGTGGGCAAAAGGGGACGGAGGGAATTAAGCCTCGTCCAGCGGGCGGTCTGCGCGTCGCGGCCGACCGCGGTTCCGTACGTGGGCCGGGCGGCCCAGGGCCTTTTCGATCATCGCCTGGAACTTCGCGTCGCCCAGCGCACGCTCTTGTTCGAGGTGCGCGCGGATGCTCGTCAGTTCGTCTTCGCCGACACCCTCACGCAACCAGGCCCGGTAGCACGCCGCGCGCGTCTGAGGATCACGATCCTGCGCCAGGAAGACCGGGTGAGGGTTCACCAACCGGTCCCCTGACAAGTCCAGGTTTGCGTGCACGCTTGACCAGCGGTACTGCTCGGGCAGCGCGACCATGGCCGCGCGTACCGGGTTGAGCTCGATATAGCGGTAGACGGTCATCAGGTAGCGGTCGGTATCGACCAGGCAGGATTTGAAGCGCCCTTGCCAGAGCGTGCCGGATCGCCGATGGCGTTTGTTGAACGCCTGCACGTAGCACTGGCCGACGTTGCGCATCGCGCGCGACACGGCGTCCCTGTCGACAGGCGTCAACAGCAGATGCACATGATTGCCCATGAAGACGTAGGCGTGCACGGCGATATCGTGCTCGGTCATCGTCTCGCACAGAAGCTCGTAGAAGCGGCTGCGATCGAGGTCGTCGACGAAGATCGCGCAGCGATTGACGCCGCGCTGGGTAACGTGAAGGGGAGTGCCTGCAAGCTGGAGGCGCGGGCGACGTGGCATGGCCGCAAGCGTGCTGGCCGGCGACTGCCCGCGCAGCCGGTGGAGTGAGACGGCTGTGGTAGGGTTCCTCCTGAGGGCGCGTCTCTTGATTCCGTCCGTCCCTTTCAAAGCGTCCCGTTTAGGCGGCAGGATTCAAGTGGCCGGTTTTCCGGCCGATAATGCAGGCACGCCCGCGTGCCAGCGGGAGTTCCGTCCGGGAGGTGGTTTCCGTTGAGCATGCCAGTGGTTTCCGAAACCCCATGACGCAAGCGCAAGACCCCGACGAACGTTACGTCCGCATCGCGGTCATGATCATGCTGGTGTTGACGTTGTTCGCCAGCGCCTGCGCCACCCTGATCCATTGGCTTGCGCCCATCCATCGCATGCTGGATCTGGTCATTCCTCCAGCCATCTGCGTCCTCAGTGTCGGTCTGATCACGACCCTGGTGCGACGTCCGGATTGGATGCTCGGCATCGTGCGGATCGACCTGCTGGCCGCGGGCGTCGCCCTCGCGGCGCCGGCGTGGCTCTACACGTTGCAGGCGACCCTGACGCCCGGCGTGCAGTTGATCGACATCCTGCCGCCCGTGTCTTCGTTGTTCGTGGTGTTCCTGATCATGCTGATGATCTTCCTCCCCGGCCGGCTGGCTTTTCTCATGGCAGCCCTGAGCTGGGTGCTGATCGCGCTGCCGGTGCTGGTCTACCTGCTGTTGCATGGGCAGGAAATGTGGTCGCCGCGGGGCCGGGATCTGCTGATGGCGTATGGTCCGGCGAGCATCATGGTCGTCGTCCTGCTGCCTGTGCAGCGGGCGCTGGTCGGCAAGATCAGGCGACTGGCCCTGGAACGGGACCGGATGGAGGTCATGCTTCGCCGGGATCCGCTGACGGGCGTGCAGAGCCGCCTGCTCGGCGAGCAGATGTTGCGTCAGGTGCTGAGCGAACGGATCCCTGCCGGCGTGATCATGCTGGACTTGGACAAGTTCAAGGCGATCAACGACACGCACGGCCATCCGATGGGCGACAAGGTGCTGCAGGCGGTGGCCGACGCTTGCCAGGGGCTGCTGCGCGCGGGCAAAACCATCTCGCGCTGGGGTGGCGAAGAATTCCTGGTGATCGTGCCGAACGTCGATGCGCCCGGCTTGCAGAGGGTGGCCGAACGCCTGCGGTTGGCGATCGCCGACTTGTCCGTCGCGCCTGTCGGGCAGGTAACCGCATCGCTTGGGGCCACGTTGCTCCAGAGCTGGGACAACCAGGAAACCGTGCTGCAACGTGCGGACCAGGCGCTCTACCGCGCCAAGGAGCAGGGCGGAAACCGGGTGGTGGCCGCTCCGGCGCCAATCGCGGCAGGTACGACGCCGCAAAAAACGGGGTCAGGTTCACCTACAACCGTTTGAATTGCTACGCGCGGGAGGAAAAAAGGTGTCAGCGACAATTTCTGACAGCGGTTGGGGGCTTGGGACGAGGCGGTCGCTGGGCCTGTGCTGATGGTTGTTGGCGGGGCGGGGTGGGACGCTGTCGGGCATGGCTCGACTTCCGCGTTTCAACCTTCCCGGCATTCCCCAGCATGTGGTGCAGCGGGGGAACAACCGGCTGCCTTGTTTCCTGGATGACCTGGATCGCCAGCGCTACCTGCAGTGCCTGCATCACGCACTCGAACGTTTCGGGTGCAGGCTGCACACCTATACGTGCTGATGAGCAACCACGTGCACCTGCTGCTGACGCCGGGCGCGTCGGGCGCACTGTCGCGGTTGATGCACACCTTCGCCCGGAACTATGCGGGCTTGTTCAATGGGCGGCACGGTCGCACCGGAACATTGTGGGAAGGGCGCTACAAGGCGAGCCTGGTGGACTCGGGCGGTTACTTCCTCGCTTGCAGCCGCTATATCGAGCTCAATCCGGTGCGCGCGTGGATGGTGCCGCAGCCGGGTGACTGGCCGTGGTCGAGCCATGCTGCCCATGTCGGCGAGCGGGCCGATCCCCTGCTGACCCCGCATGCCGAATACCTGGCGCTGGGCACCGACCCTGCGGCGCGTGCGTCGGGCTACCGGGCCTTGTTCGCGGATGTCTTGCCCGAGGAACTGGTCACGGAGATCCGCTGCCATCTGCAACAGCAGAAGGCGTTGGGATCCGATCGGTTCCGCGCATGGGTCGAGGCCCGGACGGGCCGGTTCGTCGCAGTCCGACCGAGCGGCCGCCCGTCCAAGCCTTCAAATTGTCCCTGACACCTTTTTATTCCCTACAATCCGCCAACCGTGCTACGGGTGCAGCGGCGCTCGACGGCAACCTGGGGAGAACCGCCATGCATCGTGCTGCGACCGCTACCGCCCTCCTGCTCGTCCTCGCAGGCATGCTCGGCCTGGCGCCCGCGCGGCTCCACGCGCAGCCGGCGACGGACACGCCCATCGTCACCGCCGCCAAGGGGGGCGACCGGGCGGAGATGCAGACGATGCAGATCCCCAGCCACGGCAAGCTGATGAATGCGCTGGTCTACGTGGCTGCCGGCGCCGGGCCGCATCCGGCGGTGATCCTGCTGCACGGGTTCCCCGGCAACGAGCGCAACCTCGACCTGGCGCAGGACATGCGCCGTGCGGGCTGGGACGTGCTGTACTTCAACTACCGCGGCTCCTGGGGCACGCCGGGCGTTTTCTCATTCGAGCACGGCATCGAGGACACCGCGGCGGCGCTGGCCTACCTGCGCCAGCCCGGCGTCGCCGGCAAGCTGCGGCTGGACCCGAACCGCATCGTGCTGATCGGCCACAGCATGGGCGGTTTCATGGCGGTGGAAGCAGCGGCCGGCGATCCGGCGATCAAGGCCTTCGCCACGATTTCTGCCGCCGACCTCGGCGGACGCTTGCAATCGCTGCGGGCCACGCAGGGCGAACACCAGGCGATCGCCCGCGCCAGCGAGGGGCTGGCCGACGAAGGCATGGCGCCGCTGGCCGGCTGCACCCCGGATGGCCTCGCCCGCGAGTTGCTGCAGCACGGCGCCGACTGGTCGTTCCAGTCCAGGGTCGACGCCCTGAAGAACCGCAGCGTGCTGGTGGTCACCTCGGACGATGGCCTCGCCGCGGAGAACAACGCCTTCGCCGCTGCCTTGCGCAAGGCGGGCGACACCCGCGTGAGCATCACGCACCTGCCGACCGACCACGCCTATTCCGACCAGCGCCTCGAACTGTCGAAGACGGTGCTGGCGTGGCTGGCGGGGTTGCCGAACTAGGGCTGCCCGGCCACATTGCCCCTGGCACCTTTTTACTCATATCCGCCGCGACCGCCGTCTGGAAGAATGGCGCATCGCCCCGCCGAGGGCTTGCGTGAGCGGGATTCATGATCAAGGAAGGTCGCCTCCGTCGGGTGGGGCTCGTGGTGTTGCTGCTGGCGGTGCTGGCGAGTGCGTGGTGGGCATGGTTCCGGCCCGTGGGGTCGCGCCAGGGACCGGTCCCGGTGCCGCTGCAGGATGGATGGACGGTCTCGTCGCCTGCGGCCGAAGGGTTCGACGCGCGCGCGTTGGAGCAGGCTATCGGGGGCGTGCTGGATAAGCCGCTCGACGTGCATGCGGTACTGGTGGAGCGTCACGGGCGGCTGGTCAGCGAGTCCTACCAAGGCGGCATGGACCGCTCGGTGTATGCGCTGGTCTCGATCAGACACGGCTTCGGACCGCAGCAGCTGCACGACGTGCGGTCAGTGGGGAAGAGCATCACCAGCCTGCTCTATGGCACCGCTCTCAGCGAGGGGCGCGTGCCGGATCCGTCGGCCCGCGTGCTCGCCTCGTACCCCGCCCTGGAACACACCGCCTCGCCCGAAGCGCGTGCCATCCGCATACAGGACCTGCTCGACATGAGCAGCGGTCTCGACTGGCGCGAAGGCGAGCCCGGACACGACGACGAACTGCGCCTGTTCTGGAAGCGGGACGTGCCGGGCTACGTGCTTTCCCGCCGGGTCATCCATGCGCCCGGTACGGCATTCAACTACAACGGTGGCGGCACCGCGGTGCTGTCCGACCTGATCACGCGGGGCGCGGGCATGCCGCTCGATGCGTATGCACGCCAGCGCCTGTTCGCGCCCATGGCGATCACGGACTGGGCCTGGGTCCAGGACCTGCACGGTCGGCCGATGGCCTTCAACGGACTGCGCATGCGCCCACGCGACCTGCTGAAGCTGGGGCAGCTGGTGCTCGCGCATGGGCAATGGGACGGGCGCCAACTCGTGCCCGCGGCATGGATCGATCGTTCGATGCAGCCGCACCTGGCGACGGGTGTGAGCGATTTTCGCTACGGCTCGCAGTGGTGGAGCGGCAGCGTGCGTTGGCACGGGCAGCCGGTCACCTGGCATGCCGCGTTTGGCAATGGCGGGCAACGCCTGTTCGTGCTGCCGGCGCTGGACCTTGCCATCGTCACCACCGCTGGCGCGTACGACCAGCTGACCACCGCCATCGCGGTGAACCGGCTGGTGCAGGGCGTGGTGGACTCGGTGCGGGAGTGAGCCGGGCGCGGCTCGCGCTCCGTTCGCCATGTCCAGGTTCGGGTCGTGTCCGATCGTGCAGCGTGTCGTCTGGGGCGTTTCGATCATGGCCTGGAAAGTGACGTCGTCCGGCGCTTGCTCTTGTTCGAGGTGCATGCGGATGCCCGGCAGTTCGTCCTTGCCCCAAGACAGGGCTAGGTTCACTTCCTGATCACGCAGGACGCACAAA